>JBLIIE010000185.1:0-9441 GCA_047634635.1 Granulosicoccus sp.
TTTTCTTTGCTAATTTGATAGCAGTTTCTACAGTTGTCGATTGTCGCTAGTCATTCATCGGTTTATTCGAGCTTTAACATCTGATTAACCTTATAGACTTGAATCTGATTTGATTGATATGCTCTTTTGTCGAATACATAGCGGCCTTATCGATGTGCCGTTTGCTACTAACCAGATGGTCCCAAAGTTTTTTTTCAACATGGATTAAATTAACATGATGATTGTTTCAGTCACTAGATTGATGCTTGATGGCACTAAGCTTGATATGTCAGTGAGGGGCATGGCAATGATTGATCTGAGGTGACAGCCAACATTAACTGGTCTGGTGGTATCAACGAACGTTTCACTCAGACCATAATGCGTGGCATCTAACTCGCATGCGATAAGTATTATCAATTCGTGTATTTGAAAAGCGTAAGACGTGCTGTTACCTTTAGATTTGACTACAGGTTACAGCCAATCAGTTTGCCCGATCATCAGCCGGCAGGCGGTATTGACGACAACACTATCCTTATCTGACACGTCATGGCATATGTGATAAACCGACAGAACATTAGGTATTTGAATCGGTCAGTAGAATCTCAATCAGGTATTGGTGAGTGCTATTTATTAGGGTCATGCTTGTACTATAATCTTGTGTGAAGTAAGAACATATTCGCGTATTTCTTTGTCGCGAGGCGTCGGTTGCCTGTAAATATCGGGTCCGCAGATTGATCTGTTGCCTGGAGAGTTTGGGATAGATGCAAAATTCTGTGCTAGTCATTGAAGAAAATGATTGTAAAAAAAGCGGAAAACATACTACCGAGATTTTAATCAACCGATTCTGGCCAATCATTAGTAACAACAACGGTTTCATCAGTTTGAACGTAGTTTGCGCGGTATCTCAAAGGCAGTGCAGCACAGCTCGCTGAATATCGACACGCGTAGCGCCCATGTTAAAAATCTGTGGACGATTGATGTGAAGATAGCTTGCTTGACTGAGCACGCGATCAATTGAGCAGGGAGTTGGGTACCGATCGGTTTCCGCAATTCATTCCTGACATGGCAAGGAAATGCGACTCAGCTTGCTATTGCTGCAGCGTGCGCCTCTCCATAGGGAGGGGCAATTGGCACTATATGCTGCTCTTTTCGCTCTGAGTACAGTGTGCCAGCGGGCGTGAGTCAGATTGCTATCGGTGATGCCATGACAACACTGGAGTACGGTAACGGTATTATGCGCCGCCGGTGATCCCTCGCACCCTATTGGAAAAGCGCTCGGTCGGTAGAGCGATGTCTATTTCTATGTGATGTGTTGGCCAGCAACGACTTCCGGCGTGAGTTTCATCGCAAGGGCGATCGAACTATAAAGTGGAACACCTTAGTCAAGTTGACACAATGTTCAGAGAATGTCTCTGAGATGATTAAAGTAGTGCTTATCACTTCATCGGCTACTCTAGCTGATACCCTAGTGTTGCATTTGGGATTTGACATCACGTTAACTTCAAGCGGAAAAATTTGAGGGCAATTTATGAGCTTTAAAGATCAAACAGCCATTGTTACAGGTGGTGCACAAGGAATTGGTGGGGCAGTAGCAGAGCGCCTGAGTGAAGCGGGAGTACGTGTCTCCCTTTGGGATATGGACGAATCTCTCGCAACCGAAACTGCCAATAGAATTGGTAATGGTGCGATTGCATCGGCCTGTGACGTGTCTGACTGGGACAGTGTGCAGCGTGCGTTTGAATACACCCATAAAGCCTTCGGCCATATTGATATCATGGTGAATTCAGCTGGAATCGCTGGTAGTAATGCACCGCTTGCAGATTATCCCGTAGAAGAATTCAAACGCATTATTGATGTAAATCTGCTCGGAACCTTTCACGTAAATCGCGCAGTTGTGCCGGCGATGCGTGTGCAAAAGTATGGCCGTATTGTCAATATTGCGTCAGTTGCTGGCAAGGAGGGTAATCCTAATGCTTCTGCCTATTCCGCCTCTAAAGCCGCGGTAATTGGCTTGACGAAATCATTAGGCAAGGAGTTAGCTGATATGGATATTGCAGTGAACTGTGTGACTCCGGCAGCAGCGCGTACTCGTATTTTCGATCAGATGGCGCAGGAGCATATCGACTATATGCTATCAAAAATTCCGCGTGGACGATTCCTGGAACTCCATGAAGCTGCGGCCATGATTGTTTGGTTATGCTCGAAAGAAAACAGTTTTACAACTGCTGGTGTGTTTGATTTATCAGGTGGTCGGGCAACTTATTGAAGCCACTGCCCAATTATAGATGCACATCAGCATTTCTAGAAATCTACTGTCGCTGATGATGCATCCACTTTAGGTTGATATCTCAATTATTGGCTAGAAACTTCGTTCAACACTTCGTTTCTACAAAACCTAAGAAGCGTCCATGGCTGACGTTACCGTTGAAAGATGGTGATGACGATACGCTGCAACAGCTGCAGGGCCACTCGATCACGTGTCGGATAGCCAGTTCAAGTCGCAGGTTCCTAACTTAGCAGTATGCGGACAACTTATGCTTGTTCGCGTGGTAATGAAACGATGCAGTTTTTAGTCGTGAGTAATTCTGGTGCCTAAAACGGCCAAGCATTCTGCCATGAACGAGGCTAGGGCAGTCCAGACTTCAGCTGTTACCAGATTCCCATTTCCGAGTGCATTCTCTGGTCCTATTTTACGTAGGTGGCATCGGTCAATGCAACTTCGGGTTCAACCGTAAACAACCCTGAAACTCGCTTGCCAGCGATAACTTCAGGCACGACAATCAATACCTGTAAACCGTGACAAATGCTGAAGATGGGTTTGTTAGCCTGATGAATTTCTCTGACTATTTCGTGGACTCGAGCGTAGGTTCGAATGTATTCAGGACCACGCCCACCTGCTATATACACAGCATCATAATCGTTAGTGTCTACCTCTGAGAAGGTGGCACTGATCTCGAGATCATGTCCAGGGGTTTCTGTCCATGTCATTACGGGGCCAAAATCATGCACGCTTGAGCGTAGCTTGTAGCCTTTTTCGGTCTCTGGACAAACGATACCGATTTGATGCCCAACCGCTTGCATACCTTGTTCGAAAACGAAAATTTCATACTCTTCGCTGTATTCGCCTACCAGCATCAATATTCGCTTTCCGTGTATGTTTAGCTTCTCAATTTTCAGACGTGCCTGTAACAGTAGCTTCAGTGGAATTTCAGTGTTCTATTTATGGTCAGGTTTGCGTTTGTGCATCTCTTATGAAACTCGCCATGGCACTGATTAATATCGCTGTTGATGCCGCACCAGCATCCTGATGCCCGATAGTCCTATCGCCGAGTTTTGCTGAACGGCCTTTTTTTGCCACCATGTTGATCGTTGAAAGTGCACCTGCGTTTGCAGCATTTTCAATGGCAGTTATCATATCCACCATCGATTCGGAGTCTGTAAATTCTCTGGCTGTAGCAGCAGCAGGAAGCCATGCATCTAACATGGTTTTATCTCCAGGCTCAGCCTTGCCACGTGATTTTATGCCTTCAGCCATTGCTTCGATAGCGCAACCCAGTGCTGCTGTATCTAACACATCAGTACCTTTTACGCTTGCGCCGGCTCGCATGAATGCTGTCGCATAGAGTGGTCCGGCAGAGGCGCCTACAGCATTCAGGAATGTTTTTGCGGCTGTGTTGAATACGTCTGTGGGCGTTGTAGAACCTGGTTCAACTGCATTGAGTGCTTTGCCTACGGCTCTAAAACCAATTGACATGGTGATACCATGGTCTGCATCACCAATAGCGCCATCGAGTACGCAGAGTTGTTCTTTTTCACTTTCGATGGCATTGCCCATAGCGTTAAAAATGGCTATCAACGATTGAGTAGTAATCATATTCATCGCAAATATTATCCAGCCTTGAACATCGCGCAGTCACACGGATGATCAAGCATAGTGGTTAGCTCATCATCCAGATGATGCAGTGTTATACTCGCACCTGCCATCTCCAGAGAAGTGCAGTAAGGGCCCACCCAGGTTGCGTGGATGACAACACCCTTGTCATCTAGAATCTGTTTAACGCGTCGATTCATGATGTAGAGTTCCATCAACGATGTGGCCCCCAACGAATTGACTAATATGGCTACGCGATCTCCACGCGAGGGTGCCATCTCATCCAAGATTCGTTCCATTAAGGAATCTGTGACAGCGTCTGCCGTTTGTAAAGGCCCTCGTGATATGCCAGGTTCGCCATGAATTCCCATGCCGATTTCCATCTCATCAGGCCCTAATTCAAAATTAGGCGTGAGTGTGTGCGGTAAGGAGCAAGGGCCCAATGCGACTCCCATCGTATAGGTGTGGTCATTGGCTTTGCGGGCAATACGTTCGCATTCGTCGAACGATAGCATCTTGTCACAGGCTGCACCTGCTGCCTTGAATATGAAGAAATTACCAGCAACGCCGCGTCGATCGCTGCTATTTGCAGACGGTGCCGAGGCGATATCATCTGTAGTCAATACGGTTCGTACTTCGATGTTATCCATAGCGGCCATTTCTGCTGCCATATCAAAATTCATAACATCGCCGGCATAATTGCCATACATAAACAAAACGCCGTTCCCACCATTGATGGCTTTGGCACACTCGACTGCGGGATCGGGTGGCGGCGACGCAAATACATTTCCGATAGCAGCGGCATCCGCCAGCCCCTTGCCTACAAAGCCAAGGAACGTGGGCTCATGACCTGAGCCTCCACCGATCATCAAGCCGACCTTGCCTTCACGTGGACCGTGTTTTGCAATGATCGCTCTTGGATAGTGCTCGACCTGTCGAAGATGGTTTGGATGCGCAGCCAATACGCCTTCGAGCATCTCTTCAATGAGATTGTCGGTATTATTGATCAGCTTTTTTGTTTTGGCGGTTTTCATCTTGAACCCTATTAATGCTAAGCCAGTATTTTAGCTGATTTCATGAATGCCAATGTAGTGTCCAAATCAACCACGCCTGCGTCTGAGCCCAACCCGGTGGCGACGAGTCCTGATGTGGCGGTGCCCAATTGGCAAGCTTGTTCAAGATCATAGCCCATGGCTAATCCTGCAATGAAACCACCACAGTAACTATCGCCGCAGCCGGTGGTATCAGAGACATTCACGTCAAAAGCGGGTACGCGTAATTCGGTGTCAGGTGTTTTGATATATGAGCCCTTTTCACCCCATTTGAATATGCAAGTGGTGGCACCCATATCCATAAAGAAATCGGCGAGCTCTGCAGGCGAGGATACGTTTTTGGCTGCAGAGGTGCTTGCTAAATACTCTGCCTCCTCCATGGATGGCATGAAGTAGTCGACGTGTGGAAGTAAATCCCTGAGTAGATCAACCGTATTCTCATTGGGTGCTATCAAATCAAAGGTCGTTACAAGGCCATGATTTTTAGCATGCTGAAGAAGCTTTGCGCTTTGCCCCTTATCCATGGCGTTCAATAGCCCGGTTCCGCCGTGGTGTAGAAATCGTGCATCGCACACACGCTTAAAATCCGCGTCTGATACAAACAAGTCATCTGATGCACCGCGGGCATGAAGCGCAGGACGTTCACCATTGGACCTGATCGGTAAAATTGTTGCTGACGTTGCGGATTGTGATGAACGCTGCATCATTGAGCAATCGATCCCCATTCGCTGATACGCATTTACGATAAAGTCGCCTTTTTCATCATCTCCCACACAGGCGACCGTTGCACAGTTTACTCCCAACTTGGCTGCATTCATAACAGCTCCAGCGGCTGTGCCTGCTGGATTCATACGAATTTCTTCAATGAAGGCTACGCCGCCTCCCTCAGGTATTGCATCAACGGGTCGACCTGCAATATCAAGAATTGTAAGCCCGAAAAATACAGCATCAAATGCAGGCATGTGTTAGCTCCAGATGATGTGGTTGATAGTGACTAGTCATGTTATGCCTGATCCCAACCGTTACGAATCGTTTTGTACCCTTCACGGTACACAGCCTCTGGGCTCTCTGCAAAATCTCGCCAAACACGTGTTGCCGCCGCTAAATCAGGTAATCCGCGGCCAAATGCTTCTATGGTCAACCATTGATCATAACCTTCAGATTTCAGCACTTTGAAAGTTTCTTGCCACGGGACATGCCCACGCCCTGGTACACCGCGATCATTCTCAGAGATATGAACATGAACTACATTTTGTTTATGTTCTGTAAACGCAGAAATAGGATTGGCTTCTTCAATATTTGCATGAAATGTGTCATACATGGTTTTGATAGCGGAGTGATTGACCGATTCTACGTAACTGTCCAGCTGGGCCATCGTGTTCGCGAAATATGATTCAAACCGATTAACAGCCTCAAGTGCAAACGTGACACCTGCATCGCGAGCATAGTCACCTGCACGGGTATGCACCTCACGGGCACGATCGAACTCTTCGGCTGTTGTAGCGCTACCAGAGAATTCCCCAAGCGTTTGATGCAAGGGTCCGCCTATGGTGGTGGCGCCCAGCGCTGCAGTACAATCTGCACACCATTTCAGGTAATCCACCGATGCCTTCCGAGTGCCGCTGTCAGCGGATAGCGGATTCTTATCCAGCGTGGGTATCACTGAAATGGCGGTTCGGTCCAGTTCCAGTTCATCGAGCATATTGCCGATCTTGGCATAGTCCTCTGGTGTACCGGCAAACACAGGTATCTCTACACCATCGTAGCCAGTCGCCTTGAGGTCCTCCAATAATGGGCGATGCTCTTCGCCGACTGAAGTTGTCCATAAAAGCATGCAAAACCCTATTTTCATGGTGTTATATCTCCTGTTTCTGTTGAGCGCTTAGCTGTGTTTAAATCAGATCGGGTAATCCGTTCTCAATAAAAGAGATGATGTGAGGGTGACCAGAACAGCTGTGTTTAACGCAATTTTGTAGAATTCGAATGCGCCGTAGTGAAGTTGAATCCTGTGTGATGACTGCTAGATTTGCTGGCGACAATGTTCTACTTTCTGGTGTTCATGGCTGTTGTCATATTTTGCCTACTTGCGCAGCGCAGCCAAGTACTCAACATATAAAAAAGCAGTCCCTACACCCAGTAACGCTGCGGCGAACAACACTATCAGAATAATGAAGATGACCTTGCGAATCTGTTTGAACGAGACACCAACGCGGCAAAAGGGGATCAAATTGAACAACAACGCCCCGATGACGACCAGGATGCATCCGTAGGTAAAAAGCTGCATGGAGAAGGGCTGAAAAATCATCAATAACGATACAATGCAAATCGATATGATGGAGCGTTCCAGCCATTTGGCTTGAGTCGCTGTCATAGTGTGGTCACCCGCTGTTCAGAATCAGCAAAAATATGGATTGTCCCTGGCATTAATTGCGCGTGTACCATCTCGCCCTCAGTCAGTGGGATCTTCCAGTCTGTAACGATCCTGAGATCCCGTTGACCGTCTTTAAGATGCGCTAGTGTTTCAGCACCCATGGGTTCGATGAGGTCAATGGGCAGGGAAATACTGTCAGGCGTTGCTTCACTTAGCAGCTTTAAATTGCGTGGGCGAATACCGAGTGTCACCTTGCTGCCTTCATGGATGCCGGTGAAGCTATCGTTAAGTGTGATGCTGATGCTCTGATGTTGATTGATCATAAACTTACCCATACCGTTATTCGCAATTCCTGTGAACGTTGTGGTGAGCAAGTTCATCTGTGGTGTGCCAATAAAACCTGCAACAAACAGATTGGCTGGGCGAGAAAAGACGTTGTGAGGGGTGTCTACCTGTTCTATTCGCCCGTTGCGCATGACTGCGATTCTATCTGCCATCGTTAGGGCTTCCAGCTGATCGTGTGTAACAATCACGGTAGGTTTGGATAGTCCTTGAAGGACTTGTTTAATCTCACCACGCATTTCTTCCCTGAGTTGAACATCAAGGCGTGAGAGAGGCTCATCAAACAGAAAGCACGTTGGGTTGCGAATAATTGAACGACCCACTGCAACCCGCTGTTTTTCTCCTTCTGCAAGTTGCCCGGGTGTTCGATCTAGGATGCTGTCAAGTTGCAGAACGCGCGATGTTTCTAGTACTTTGGCTTGAATCTGAGCGCGCGTTAAACCTTCAGCGTGAAGAGGAAACGCTAGATTCTCAGCTACAGATAAACTGGGATAAAGTGCGTAAAACTGGAAACTCATTGCAACATTGCGCTCACGGGCTGCCAGATTGTTGACCTGTTTTCCGCCAATCGATATTTCCCCGCTATCTGTTGCTTCAAGGCCGGCAATCATGCGTAGTGTGGTGGTCTTGCCGCATCCAGAAGGGCCCAACAAACAAAGTACTTCACCATCGTTGATGCTCAGATCAATGGCGTCGACAGCGGTCAGATCGCCATATCTCTTGGTGGCAGATGTGATCTCAATGCTCATTTTTTTACAGTCCCAAACGTTACGCCTCGCAGTAGCTGGTTCTGCAGCAGGAAGGTCACAATACAGATGGGAATTAGAAACAAGGTGACTATAGCGGCAAGTAATCCATAATCGACGCCTACACTACCACCCAGTGTTCGGGCCATAGCCACTGGCACGGTACGAGTGTCAACACCGGTTAGTAACAATGCGAAAAGAAATTCGTTCCAGGTCAAGATCATGCCGAATACAAATGTAGCCGCAAGGCCTGCATAAATTTGTGGTAAGCACATGCCGAAGAATACTCGCCAATCAGTGGATCCATCCATGCGTGCCGCATCTTCAATCTCAGGGTTCAGTTCATCAAAAAATGATTTCACCAGCCAAATTGAAAAGGGGATGTTGAAGGCTGTGTAGAGAAGGAGGATGCCCCAATAACTTCCTGCTAGTCCTGTTAGACGAAACATCAGGAAGATGGGAATGATCACCACGATAGGCGGCATCATACGAGTAGTGAGAATAATGAACAGGTAGGTGTCATTGCCTTTCAAGGGATGTCGTGAGAATGCGTACGCAGCAAGTGTTCCTATGATTATTGCTAGCAACACAGCTGATCCAGCGATGAATATGGAATTAAAAAAGTACAGGATGAAATTAGTCGCCTCGCTAGTATTTGAGCTGATGGAATCTCTAAAGAAAACGCTCCGAAAGTTATCGAGCGTTGGTGTGAAAAAGAGCTTCGGTGGTATCTCCAACGCATCGGTTCGAGTTTTGAATGCGGTGAGAATGATCCATAACACTGGAAAGAAATAGATGAATCCAACAATACCAGCTACGGCAGTTTGCCCCCATCCGGCTTTACCGATTTCGCGCTGCTTAGCCATTAGAGAGTTTCCTCATTGGCACGTCGATTGACGGAATAAAGATATAAATTAGTCAGAACTATCACGATAAATAGAATGATGTAGGCTAGTGCGCCAGCGCGGCTCGTGCGAAAATTCTGGAATGCCATTCGATATATATTCACTGCGATGGATTCAGTTGAAGAGCCAGGCCCGCCTTCGGTGATGATGTAAATGATGTCAAATATCTTGAAGG
>JBLIIE010000186.1:0-9432 GCA_047634635.1 Granulosicoccus sp.
ATTCTCGGGGCTGCTCATAACCCATATGATCAGGGCCGTTGTTGCTAGTGTAAAGATCTGCCGTAACAGGATGCCAATCGAGACCGACCGGATTTCTCAAGCCCGATGCATAAGGTTTTAAGGAACTCTTTTGGTCACCTATCTCAATGGTAAAAACACCACCACGCCTATCATTTGAGGCATACGATTCACTCAAATATTCATCACTGCAATTACCGGAAATTCCTAAACTGACATACAACTTGCCGTCAGGACCCTCCTTTAAGGTTCGACTATTGTGACCGCGGCCACCGGGGAGTTCTACCAGAACGTCAAACTGATCAGCGCTCAGAGACGTTGTTTCTGTGGTATATGGAGCACTGGAGACACTACCAGTTTGCGCCACATAGATTCGATTATTCTTAATGACAACGCTGTGAGGATAGTCAGGGAGGCGCACGAGTTCATTAGGCTGGGTATACGGTGGGTCTAACCAGTAAACACTGCCAGATTTTGATCCAACAAAAAGCCTCTGCCCGAAAAAATGCAATATGCGAGGGCCTCGGAATTCACTGGAAAGCAATTCGACAACGAAACCTTCAGGCAGTTGGACAGGGAATACATAGGGCCCAACGGTGAGCTGTGAGCCCTGCAACAGGTCCCTCTGCTGTGCAAAACCGGTTTGTTGCGCCAAAGCAAGCAGCAAAGTAACTGCGTAAACGCAAATTAATCTTGGACTGTTTGCTTTGGGCATATCTTGGGGAATCCGCTTTTTTAAGGCAAACGCCTCGACAGACAGGCTATCGAGGTTTACCTTGTATCACTTCAGATTTACGTGTCTACTACCTAGACTAAACAGAATTCGGATTACAGCTTTTCCAGAACAGCTTCTGCCGCACTAACTGTTGCCTCACCCGCATTGTCTTCTACGGCCATGTGTGTAACCACGCCGTCTTCCAAAACCATGACATAGCGATTTGATCGCTCACCAAGGCCAGCGACAGTCAGATCGATTATCATATCGGCGGCCCGTGTGAATTCATGATTGCCGTCGGCCAGCATATCAACATGCTCACCCGTACCCATACTCTTGCCCCATGCATTCATAACAAAAAAATCTGCTGTAGAAATACACGCTACTGCTGCTACGCCTTTTTCACGAAGCGCCTGGGCATGCTCGATATAACCAGGTACATGCGTTTCAGAGCAAGTTGGAGTAAACGCACCAGGCAACGCAAAAATAACGACCTTACGCCCTGCACAGTACTCAGTTAGGGATACATCTGTAGGGCCTGCAGCGGTCATTTGCTTCAGTTTTACGTCAGGTATCTTGTCGCCTTCTTTGATCATTTTAAAATCCTTGGTTAGGTGGATGAGTCACTACAAACTATTGGACCGAATTATACCCTAGTGCTCCATTGGCCTCAGTCAGATTGGCGAAACAACGATTCCAATTGATCGAGCATTACAGGTCCTAACTGGCGAGCATCGAACACACTCACAGCATGAGAATAAAACCTGCCAACGTCGTGACCGATCCCAATCGCCATTAGTTCAACACCCGATGCACCCTCGATATCATCAATGACATCTTGTAAGTGACGCGCCAGGTAGTCCCCTGCATTAGTGCCTAATGTGCTTGTATCTACAGGTGCACCGTCAGATATGGTCATGAGTATCCGGCGCTGTTCTGATCGCTTCTGTAAACGTTGATACGCCCAGGTTAGTGCTTCACCATCGATATTCTGCTTCAAAATATCGCGATCTAGCATCAAACCCATGCTGCGCCTGGCCAGCCGATAGGGCGTATCAGCCGCCTTGTAAATTATGTGTCTTAAGTCATTCAGACGACCGGGATTTTCAGGGCAGCCCTGTCGCTCCCAAGCCTCGGTGGACAAACCTCCGTGAAGATGACACGTAGTAAATCCTAGAATTTCAACAGTGACACCGCAACGCTCTAGTGTTCTGGCAAGAATATCAGCTGCCACAGCAGCAATCATTATAGGCTTTCCAAGCATGGATCGCGAATTGTCGATTAGCAAGGTGAGCGTCGTACCCTTAAACGCCATCTCACTCTCAGCCTTAAAGCTCAAAGGCATCAAAGGGTCAGAAATAATGCGTGATAGTCGAGCTGAATCCAGCTGGCCCTCCTCGAGATCAAATTGCCAATGTCTTTTTTGTTGTGCAAGCAACACACGTTCCAAGCGTGTGGCAAGCCGCCTGACCAAACGCCCATGTGTCGCTATGTGGTCGTCAAGTTCAATGCGCCATTGCGCCAGTTGCTCATTGCTGGCCCATTGAGACGCATACCCTGTTTCATCAAAATCTGTCGTGAACACCTTGTAGGGCTGAGTATCTCCACTAATCTGAATAGTTGGATCCGGACCTGAAATAGGGGCCTCGTCCATCGCCTGCTCTGGCAAATCGTCTGTGGGTTCGCCGTCACTATCACCTTCTACATTCAGTTCTTCAGAGTCATCAGTGTCCTCGCTGGCCTCTGACTCGCCTAATTCAATTGGCTCAGAATCTTCATCTGTCTGGTCGGGTGGCAGAATCTCATCGGCCTCGTCGCTTACCTCTGACGGCTCAGCACTAAAACTCCCAGTCCCTCTCAGGTTCGTGGTAAGCCGATCTGCTAACGAAGATGCCAGGCTGGCAAATCTATTTTGATCATGCAGCACAGACGTCAATTGATTCAGCTTGGACTGACTCAGTGTCAACATAACGTGCTGATCATTTATTTCAATTTGATGATTGTCAGTACCGCCTTCATTTGCACGAAACGCTCGACGACACATCAGAGCAGTAAACGCCTGCAGCTGCTTCTCTGTTGCAGGTCCCAGACTTGGTCCCAGACTTGGTCCCAGACCCGCATTCAGCCCCGCCGTCAAATCAGATCCCCCCATCGAAACAAAGTCTGCGCCAACGCTGCCTGTTCTTGCATCAAGATTTTGCTGAACACCCACAAACTGATTTGCGCCCAGAGCTTCATAACGTTCTCTTTCAATAATACTGAACAATGAGCGACTTAGGACATGTTCAGGAGCAAACTGCAGCTGCATCTGCTCATTATGATGAGCCTTCTTCAAGGCTACGGAATCGTACAGACCTCGAGCCATGACTGACTCGGGCGCTGCATCCAGAAAATTGAGCGTTGCTGTGGCAGCTAAACTGCGCGCACAGCCGGCTACGCTGCTCAATTCCAACGCTTTGGAACCAGCCGCTCCTGAGCTGCCCTTTTTGTTTACCTTTTCATTAAGCACGTAACTGCGTGTATCCTAGTTTCCATTCGTCGGGCGCGTAGATGCGCCAAGAGACGATTAATCAACAACTTCAACGACCACGTATCTTCATCATGTCTGACCTTCCTGCGGCACAGCAACAGGCGCTTGAACACTGGGCCGACGACGCAATAGCCGCTGGCTGGCTATCTGAGACTGTACTACCCACGTTGGCAGATGCCGTTGTTGGCGCGCCCTCGAATATGTTCGCCACACAACAGCGTCCTCTCGTAGTCGGACTTTTTGGCGGGACCGGCGTGGGTAAAAGCACCTTGCTGAATCGTATCGCCAAAGAGGCAATCGCTCGAACCAGCGCAGAAAGACCGACGTCGCGCAACATTACCGTATACGTGCATCGATCGATTTCGGTCGACAAGTTACCTGATATCTTTCCGATGCACAAAATGCGCACATCGCTGCATGGGAATCCAAAGTACCAACACGTTATGTTTATTGACATGCCCGATTTTGACAGTGTTGAAACCGCCAATCGCGATCTGGTGGATGCCTGGCTTCCTCACTTGGATATGGTTCTTTACGTGGTAAGCCCAGAGCGTTACCGAGACGATCAAGGCTGGCGGCTGCTGTTGGCTCATGTCACTCAACATGCCTGGGTATTTGTCATGAATCATTGGGATAGAGGTGTGCCCGAGCAATTAGCTGATTTTTCCAATCAATTGGCTGAAGCAGGCCTTGCCAACCCGTTGATCTTCAAAACCGACTCATCATTGCAACCTGACGCTAACTCCGACGAATTTGACTCACTACAACGACTGATTCAGGAAACCTCGGACCAATCCATTATCCATTCTCTTGAGGAGCTTGGGGTAGTTGCCCGTCTGAAGGCTTTGAAAGCACTTAGCGATCCCTGGGTCAGAAAACTAGGCCAAGCAGAGGCCTTCCAACAACTGTTTGAAAACTGGATACAACACTGCGTGTCGCATGACAGTGCTCTTGAACAGGCAACAGAGTTCAAATTTCAACAGTTTTCAAAAAACTACGCCGTCAAAAAAGGATTCTGGTTAAGTCGTCTGCGTGGTGAACAACCACCTCCAGCTCAAATCCCGGACTCTGCAAACATTATCGACGACTCTATTCTCAGCCGTTTGGACAGTAGCGTGGCTGATTTTATCAATAAGCAATCTCAAACGCTGGCACTGCCTATCGGAGCAATCAAACAAAGTATTGCCAAACCTTATGCAACGGTCAGACGAGATTTTTCAAGCTCGCTGACCGCAGAGCTCGACAAATCATTGGCACAACCAGGTAGTGCCATCCAACGCGCCCTTCACAAATACCTAGGTGCTATGTGCGTTATATTACCGCTGAGTGCCATGCTCTGGGTAATCTGGCGTGTAGTGAAGGCGTTTGCAGAGGGCGCTAGTAACCCAGCTGCCTACTTGGGTAGTAACTTTGCAATTAATGCAGCGTTATTATTGGGGTTATCTTGGCTTCTTCCGGTTTTCCTGCACCGTAAGTCCAAGCCTTCACCGGTTCGAGCTGCTCAACGAGGGTTGAAACTTGGGTTGCAGAAAGCGCTTGGCAATGTTCAGCAGGCGATCTCTAAAGGCCTAGAGTCACTGAAGTCCACATCCGATACGTTGGTGAGCTCTTACCAACAGCTTTGGCAAACACTGGTCACGTCTGACGCTGACGAACTGCCAGAACCTGTCAAACGAATGCTGGCATCGGAGCTGACTGAAAATGTTCAGCGATCGCTGGATGTCCGCGCTAATACCCAAAGCTCTACCGACAAGGCTCCAGTATCGTAGAGTTCGCGGGCCAGCTCCCTCGCCGTAGCACCGGTTGTCAGTACATCATCGACAATCGCAATGCGACACCCCCTGACTTCCGGTGAGGCTCTAAACGCACCAAGAATTCGAAGTTGCCTTGCTGCTTTACTCAAACCTGTCAAAGAGCCAGTATCAAAAACTCGGGAAACCAGCGTTGGTTTGCACTGGAGATCGAGCTCAACAGCACACCACCGCGCAATATCAGCTGCCTGGTTGTAACCTCGCTCAACCTGCCGGGAGGTATGTAGAGGCACGGGAACCAGGACATCAGGCAATGACTCTAACCGTTTTACTGAGGCGGCTAGCAACCCACCAAGCACACGACCAAAAACGCGCCTTTGGCCGTACTTCATGCGACTAATAATGTGATCGATTGGAAATTCATATCGATAGGGCGCAACGATTCGATGAAATACTCCATCGATATTTTGACAAGAACTGCAGGAGTAGAGATAGCCGGCGTCATTTTTCATTTCTGTTTTGCCACCTCCCAGATAATCGAGCCCATTTTGAACTTGCTCAGATCCACACGTGACACATAAGTAATGCCAAGAGGTGCTATTTTTTTGGAAAATTCGGGGACTTAACCATTTATCGCAATCGCTGCAGATATCCAGATTCTTGCAGCCTGGACGGTTACATAGAATGCAATAGGAGCCAATTTTCAGTCGATCCATGACTAAATTGACCATTTCCTTGAAATTTTGCATATAAAAATGCATAAGCAATAGTCCTTTTGCTTCTGGTTTGGTGTGTTTAGCCTACACTGGGTGGATCATTAAGAAAAAGTTTTGTCAGTGCTTGTTGTTTTTTTCATACATAATAAGCCCCGAATAAGTTTACACTCGATTCAATTGGCGTTATACAAGACAAAAATACAACAAAATTCGTTGTGCACTTGTCTCTGCAGTTTTTGCAGTGTGAGTTGAAGGGTTGGATTCTTAACGATATGGAGTCAGATCAGCGGAAATCGATCAGCTAATGTGTCGATTTCAAACTGATTGAGTCAGTTTTGTAGTTTTTAGTTATAAAAATAAAGTTTAACTAGTGGGAGCTAGCTATGTATAGAAACATCAGTACTCTAAGTTCCATTGCGGCCCTGCTAATGGGTAGCGGTATCGCCCTGGCGAATCAGTCAGCTCTCGAAGGAACCATCGAAATTCCTGCTGGCAACGGTGGATACCTTAATTCTGGCGGCACTGCAGTCCGCACAGGACTAGGTGACTGCCTCACATCAGGCACTTTCAGTGATGAAAGTATTGTCAACGCCTGTGCAGGCATTGAAGAAGAAGTTGAGGTAGTAGAAGAAGTTGCAGTTGAAGAAGCCGCTCCAGCTCCTGAGCCTGTTGCGAAAGAGCCCATCGTTACTACTGCAACACTTGGTGGTGAAGCATTGTTTGCTACTGGTTCATCTGCGCTGAGCGATGCAAGCAGCAAATCATTGTCAAACCTTGTTGCTCAACTTGGAAAATTTCAGGAAATTACAGCTATCGACGTCGTTGGACACACTGATGCCACAGGCCAGAACGCCAGCAACCAGTCGTTATCCGAAGCACGTGCTTCTGCTGTTGAAGCCTACTTGAGCACTGCATACCCAGATGCTGCAATATCCAGCAGCGGTATGGGTGAAGACAGCCCGGTTGCTACCAACTCTACACCTGAAGGCCGAGCGCAGAACCGTCGTGTAGAAATCCAGGTAACTGCTAAAAGTATTACTGAGTAAAAACCCCCAGGGAGGAGGTCTTTTGGCTTCCTCCTATTGACCTTGAGTGATCCTTGCTCTACAAAATACAGCTGCGACACTCTATCTTTCTGCCACTTCGCACAATAATTCCACTACGGAGAATTTTTATGAACACTCGTACAACTCTTGCGCTGGGTGCCTGCCTGTCTTTGGTAACACTCGGAGTTTCAGCTGCTGCTTTAGAAGGCAGCATCGAAGCCACTAGCGGCAGCTACGTTGCATCAGGCGACAACGTACTAAAAACTGGCTTAGGTGACTGCTTACAAACTGGCACTTTCTCTTCTGACAACATTATAAATGCATGTGAAGGAATCGCGGACGAAGCTCCGGTTGAAGAAGAAGTAGTTGCGGAAGCACCTGCAGCTCCAGAAGTTGCGCCTGTACAGACAAGCACAATTGATACTCGTGAATTCAGCGAGCAAACTTTATTCGACACAGATTCAGCTCAATTGAATTCTGCTGGCATGTCCGTCATGAACGGCCTGTTCAGCGCGCTGGCTGAGTACAAAGGCATTACTGGAATCTCTGTAACTGGTCACACTGATGCACGCGGTTCAGACGAATACAACCAAGCTCTTTCTGAGCAGCGTGCACAAACTGTTGCTGCACAGATCAGCACTAGCTACCCTGATGCTCGAATCGACGTTGCTGGCATGGGTGAGTCTTCGCCAACCGCTTCTAATGACACTGCAGAAGGTCGTCAGTTGAACCGTCGCGTTGAAGTAGAAGTCACGGCTACCCGCATGATCTTTAACTAAACAGTAGAGTCGCTAGTGGGCACACAGCCCGCCACACAGATTAAATAAAAACGGTCAGCATTGCTGGCCGTTTTTATTTAGACGACAGGTAAGGGGTTCTGATTGAAATCCAGCATGATCTGATGCAGCTGATCAAGACCGTCAGTTAGGGCCGCCGGACCTGGTTGCAAAATGTTTGGAGACTTGATTTCAAATAGTCTGCCGTGTCTGACCGCATCAATTACATCCCAACCAGCACGCGAAGATACCTTTTCTGGGCGAAACTTTTTACCGCACCAGGATCCGATAATAATCTGAGGGTCGGCAGAAATCACGCGAGTAGAATCAGCGATAATTCGATCCTTACCCAAGGGCATCAATCCGAGCTCTGCAAAGCAATCTTGGCCACCAGCAATATTCACTAGCTCTGAGACCCAGCGAATAGCCGAGATCATGGGCTCGTCCCATTCTTCAAAATATACTCGCGGCCTGTGCTCGAATTCGGCAGCAGCTTGCTTCACCTGCTCAATTCGCCGCTCGTAGTCTTTTACCAATGCTGCTCCTCGATCACCAGCGCCTACCATCGCAGAGAGCAAAAGGATCATGTCCAGTATTTCAGGTACTGACCGATGATTCATGATCAATACATTGACGCCTTCCCGAATAAGTGCAGCAGCAATATCAGCCTGGAGATCTGAGAACCCAAGAACCAGATCTGGCTTCAATGAGATAATTCGATCAATCTTAGCCGACGTAAATGCTGAGACTTTAGGTTTTTCTTTTCGCGCCTGTGGAGGTCGTACGGTAAACCCGGAAATACCAACAATACGATCTTGCTCACCAAGCAGGTAGAGAGTTTCGGTCGTCTCTTCGGTCAGGCAGACGATGCGTTCCGGATAACGGGCAGTACGGTTCATAGACTGATTATTCTAGAGAGTTGAAAAACTAATTTGCATCGACACCCGGCAGAGCGAAAACCATGAGCTCTCCGGCCTGCTTCAAGACTACCTGAGTTGAAGAAACACTTGCTAGCTGAACATCCTTTCCGAGGATATCGCCAATCTCAAAGCGTCGCTCATCAACAGTTATCAAATAAGCTGGCTCAGAAGACGATACGAAAACAACCTTGCAACCAAATAGAGTTTCAAGATCAGAAAAATCTAGAATTTTTCCAAATGTGTTCGAATCTTTCGAAATAAGGATGAGTTTTTGCTTTTGCACGAATTGGTGATTCACCCATCGATTCTATCGTAGCGACACCATCGTCACACCTGAATGCTTCACGTGCCTTTCCAGATATAAAAATACCGAATGTAAGGACAACAATTCCGATAAAGAAAGGATTAAGAATCATAGGTGCTATCCGGCCAGGGGTCAGCGATGCGTATATTCTGGTTCCATAAACGAGTAAGCCTGACACAGCGCAAATTAGAGGTTTACTAGCAGAATTTAGAACGTAGTAAAACCAGGTATGTCTGTAACTGATGGAATGCGTCTGACAGGCTTCGGTTCATGTTCTCCTGATTCAGAAGGAGCCTTTAACTCCTTGAAGGTAAAACCTTTGCCTAGACTGTCAATTGAGCTGCAACCAGAGACCAAAAACATGGCAATTGGCAGAACAGACCATCTAAAACCGCGTCGTACACTTACCAAGATGATGAATTTAAGCTATCCATGTCTACACAGATTCCGTTTTAGATTAAAGGGCTGTAACAGATTGATTGCGTTATCAGCCGCCTATCCTGCTTGTAACACATCCATGCCGTGAACTTTATCGTGATAGCCGTGCCGGATCATCGCCACAAGCCGATTCTAGCATCCTCCAAACATGAACTTTGCTAATTTGTAATTCAACCTACCGCAAGGTGTCAACATGCCGCCATTGACTACGTGTATTT
>JBLIIE010000187.1:0-9278 GCA_047634635.1 Granulosicoccus sp.
CACCTATCAAGAGTTAGATTACTCTATTCTGGTGCTTCCAAAACTGCCTGTACATGAACGAATCGAATTCATTCAATCTGCGATCTCGGGGGCTTAGCATGAAAGTGCTTTGCGTTTCGGGCACCTATGCAGGTGACCGACACTGCTCCCGTGAGAGAGCAGTCGGCAAGCTTTCACAGCTTTTGGAAATTGCTACCTGTCGATAAGAAACACCGGGTCCAGAATTCCTTTCTCCGGAATGTAGACGTCATAGTTGATACAAAGATCTTCAGCTACCACTCGCTTGGTTTGCAGAGTGAATTCTTGATTTTTGTCGCTGTTAACCGGTTTTGACCAGACCTTTACGCTGCTCGGGTTACCCGGAAACTCGCT
The DNA here is from genome assembly GCA_047634635.1 of Granulosicoccus sp. Taxonomy (GTDB): domain Bacteria; phylum Pseudomonadota; class Gammaproteobacteria; order Granulosicoccales; family Granulosicoccaceae; genus Granulosicoccus. The sequence goes on from JBLIIE010000187.1 coordinate 373, forward strand.
CGGATTGAAAAGAATGGCAAAGGGGGGAGCGTCACCTGCGGGGAAATCATTTTCGTATGTCCAAGTAACCTTCTTGTTGTAACAGGTTGTGATGGAATCTACCGATATTGGCGCACCGTTGCTGTCCAGTTTAATGACTCTAGTCACATCTCCGCTACAGGTTACGGTGAAGTTAGGAACTGCAGCGGAGCATTTAACACCACTGGTTGTCAAAAATTGTGGCACGACATCACGCGCTGCTAGGGGCTGGTGTCCACATCCCATTAACAACATCAGTGTCAAAATCACTACTAGTATCTTCATCATCTTTATCCTCTCAATTGGTCCAGCATTGGGTCAGCATTTAAAACGGTAGCGGGAAATCCGCTGCCCTTTAACTTCTCATAAGCAGTTGCTGCTTCTTTCATACTACCCAGCAGCAAGTGTGTGATGACTTCGTCATAGTGTACAAAAGGGTTCGAACCTCCCACCTGCAACGCACTCGCCAGAAATTTTCTGGCATCGTCATGGCTGCTGATAGCAGCATGGTACACAGCAAGCCGGGACAGGTTTGTTGGGTCCGAATCGTTTATTGCATGGTCTTTCATCGCCAGACTAATTGCAGTCTGGTAGCTAGTTGCTGCGTCCGACTCACTTCCTGCCATGCGCTGTACATCGGCCAGATTACCCCAGAGTCGATGGTCCTCAGGGGCAAGAGCAATTGCCTGCTGGTACTTATCTGCTGCTTTTTCGTACTCGCGTAGGAAATAGAACCCGGTCCCTAGATTCGACAGAGTTGTTCGGCGCGGGCTGATGGAGACCGACCTTTCCCAGGCTTCAATGGCCTCAGGAAACTCACCATTTAGATAGCGGCTTGTACCGAGATTGTTGAGCAGGGCGGTGTCGTTGGGCTTGAAGAGCAAAACACGGGTAAAGTCCTCGATCGCCTGCTGGAACAAACCCAATTCGAAGTAAAATGAGCCACGTGCATTAGTGCTGCGCCAATATCCGGGCTGAACCGCAATAGCTTGAGTAAATGACCGTAGTGCTTCAACTTGCCGCTGCTGACCAAATAGATAACCCTGGGCAATCAGCGCATCTGCATTGAGCGGTTGCAGCGCAATGGCTTTTTCGATTTGGGCCATCCCTCGCTCACTTTGCCCGCTGTATCGATACAAGTTACCCAATGCAACATGCGCTTCAGCCTGTTTCGATTGCAGAGTGAGCGTGCGGTTACAGGCCTTTTCTGCCTGCTCAAATTCACTCGAGGCCCGGCTCGCCTCATAAATTGCCAGATGGACGTTACACAACTCCGAGAACGCCTGGACAAATCGAGGATCTGCTTTGGTTGCTGCCAAAAACTGTTCTTCAGCCTGTTTTAATAGCTCAATTTCACTGCTTTGCCTGAGCAGGTCTTTTCCTTTCAGATAGGCGTTGTAGGCGTCATCATCATCGGTGACGTAGCGACTGATCGCCATTTCTCCTACATCGTTCAGGGGTATCTCAAGTGCACTCACCAGGTGATCGGCGATTCGTTGCGTGAGTTGTTGTATTTGATCGGGATTAATCCGGTATTCCCGCTGCCAGGCAGCGACACCTGAGCTGTCCACAAGTCTAACTTCCAGCCTTGCATCCGGTTGACCCACTATTAACTTTCCATACACCAGAAATCGGGTTTCTAAGCGCCCGGCAGCATCAACGGGGTCGAGCGAATTCGGCACGTCCCAACTGGCAAACTGACTACGCAGGTTGAGTTGATCTACACCGCTGAGTCGTTGGTGCAATTCGCTACTCAGGCTATCAGGCAAGTAAGTTGCACTCGGATCCGATAGGTCTCTAAACCGCAAAACTGCGACTGAAGGGGATTCTGGCTCTGCATTAGATCCGTTGCTAGAGTACAGGTAAGCAAACCCTATCGCGGCGACAATTATCACTGCGGCGATACTGACAGCAATGCCGTTTAATCGAGGTTTTTTTGGTGCTTTGAATGGCGGCGAGACAACACGTTTAGTGGTCTCAGGGGCTTTATCCAGAATTTTATGCAGGGAGCTTAGCAGCGTGGTTAGTTCAAACTCGTTGAAGGTTTCAGGCCATCCCCTAAAATCTGCGGATTGTGCCTGTTTGAAAGCAACGGGAATTCGCACATCGTCCAATAAGATCGGTATCAAAATATTCCGGTCCATACCCTCGAGTGCTTCATTCTTCACCCATCGTGAATTAACAGAGTGCTGACTCCACATCACAACCACACACTGTGCTTCCAGAATGTGCTTATCGATTGATTCTTCGAAACTGTCGCCGGGATGAATATCTCTGTCCCACCAGACAGAGAAGCCCTTATCGATCAGAAGTTCGACAAAGGGTGCAACGCGCTCGCGATCCTCTCTTGAATAAGAAACAAAAATTTCTACCATGTGCCAGCCGCCCGATGGTCAATACAGGGCTCCTCCAAGAGCCCGCAGTTAACACAATAACGTAGTCGCAGATCGGAACCAACCTGAGGATAGGAAAAACAAAGCGCCTTCTTGGGTAGTGAACATTGTTATTTAGACAAATAATCAGTATTCCTACCTGTAGCGCCGATGAGGCAAAAGATACGGAGCCAGAGTAAATGCGCCGCGTAAAAACTGCGATAAGAACGACGTCATTGATCATTCCCTAACCAACCTACACGCCAAATCGTGTTGCTTTCAGTCTTGCTCGCTTAGATCAGCGAAACCAAAATAGTAGGCATCCAAACTTTCTCACAGACTAACAATTTTACCCTGTCCCTTTGAACTGGACCACATGTCTTGCCAGCTCTCGCCTATGAAGCCATGATGGTTTTGATAGAGGACGTTGAACTGTTGAAGTTGGTTCAATCGCGTTTAGAGGAAGAAACCGTTACGGTAACAGTCATAGTTGTTGGTAAGAAAAATCGAAATGATGTTTACAATATCGCGTTATCTCGACTAGATCGATAACGCTCTATAGCCAGAATTCGCGGACATCCAGTCAGTGAGAATTTTGCTGATAATCCTATAGGTTATGGATGGATAGTAGATGTCCGGTACTTTGATAATCAGCTTACTCAAGGGGTCCGCTATTGACGCCGCCTTCGCAAAGGCGGCGCAAAGTCCATTGCTTCAACACATCGTTAACCAGGAGTTGGGCATGCTCTGACAGGCCAATGGGCCTGTTTTAAACTACAACTCGTCTCAATACGGAAAAGGAGAATTACATGCCTGACATTACTTGGTTTGGCTGGGTCCACACAATCATTGCCATCGCTGGCCTGGTTGCTGGTTTTTACACTCTGACAGTCTACAAAATGATCACTCTCGACACTAGAACAGGTCAAGTCTATTTGACCTGTACCCTTATAGCGGCGGTGACGGCGTTAATGATATACAAACACGGAGGGTTTGGGCCGGCCCATGCTCTTGCGGTGCTGACCTTATTGGCCCTGCTCGGTGGTTATCTTGTTACCAAAATACCAATATTCTCAAAGATAGCCGATTATTTTCAGGCCTTATGTTTTTCGGGTACCTTGCTGTTCCACATGATCCCGGCAATAACCGATGGTTTACTGCGCCTTCCGGTCGGTGACCCGATACTGACCGAGCCTGATGATCCCCTGCTAAAGAAATTCTATTTGCTGTTTGTGGTCATTTTCCTGGTGGGTTACTCGTTCCAATTTCTTTGGCTTAAGAATAGAAAGGCTGTCCAGACGTGATTTTAATGCAGCATTGCCCATAACATTCCGCGGCACAAAAATAAGGGGAAAAGCGATTATGACTTCAAATCGTGAACTGGGGAACCAAGATACAAGATTGCTAATTTCTCTCAAACTGAGGCGGTAAGCGCTAACAAATGGTAGAGCCTATTACCCCGGTAGGCATGCCGAGATTAGTCTTTCCTGCATCATCGCATCATGTCACTCAACGCTGGATTCGCCGCCAGCGTACTTTTTTCACATTGAAAATTGTAGGGCCTATCCAGAATTTGTAGCCATTGCAAAGCACGATCCTCGCGACATCCGATGGACATTTTGGGAGAGATTTTGAGCAGGAGGAGGATCGGCTCAAAGAACAAAAGCGGTGTTTAAAACTCCATTACGCACAATGTTGGTTGTTTTCAAAATGGCGTGTTTCGCCTCATTGGACTATCGAATCAAGATTCCGCAGAGCAAGATCCAGATCTACAGCTCCAATTAGGCCGACGTGGCGATACTTTTCATCACCCGTACCGTCCAAGACAACAAGTGTTGGTAATCCTACGACGCTATAATATTTAGTGGCGACAGCGTCTGTGTCGGCATCAATTTTCAGAAAAACAAACTGCTCAAGTGTCGTTCGAACGTCATTATCTGCGAAAGTTGTTCTTTCCATGATCTTGCAAGCACCACACCATTTGGCCTGAAAGTCTAGAAATACCAGCTTCCCCGAAGTACGGGCTTCATTCAAGGCTGAAAACACCGGTTCTGGTATTTCTGCGGAACCTGGATTGGCGATTCCTTCAATTGCACTGCTCACTGTCGTCGGGGAATAACCGAGTGACTTTATCGCGTCATGCATTTGATCCACTGTTACATCATTAGCAACGAACGACACCGTAAAACGATCGGTCGCTAATTCCACTTGTACATCTCTGACACCTGGCAACTCTGACAGAGCTGCAACGACCGAATTCGGTCAGCTCATTCAGGTTGCACCACTCTTACTTTTCATCATGCCATCGACAACGATCGTAACCCTAGTTAACGCTTGATCCACAGCTTCAGCACGCACAAGCATTGAGGATCCAATGCTCATACCCAGGAGCGGTAAAAACATCAAAATGTTGATCCATTTCATAAATAGTTCCTTATTGGTTTTTGGATACTGAACCTTGTAGTGATTACAGGCTTTCGTTCGAGGATTTAGCAAACTATTGGACGGGCTGCCTTTCCAGCATAGCATGGGTACCTGATTTACTGTCCGACTTGTCCGGTCAAGCCACACTAATCATTCCATCAGATACCAATACAATGCACTGGGACCACATCGCGGACAATATCCTCAATCTAAACTTGTTCAATCATGTATTCGTTTCGCACCAGTCCGGGATGATGAAAGATAACAGAATAATTTTCGACCATGTGATTGAAGAGATTGACTTTGAACCAGCCCAGCTACTTTTTATTGATGACACCTTCTCAAATACCCTCCACGCAATTGAGTCAGGAATTGCAGCTCATCACTTCCAAAATAGGCAAGGGATGCTGGCTGCGATAAGCGAACATTTGGAAAAGTTTTGAGTTTGTTCCAAAAGATGAAAACATAGCACGCGACTATTAGCGCGCAAGCTTCTTCAACAAGTTCGTCAGCATGGCGACACGTTCATCCTCGGCACCTAGATAGTGCGTGGCGGTGGCGGTGACGGTGGCGGATGGCAATATGGTTAGCGCTTCTTGGCATTTGTGGGCGCAAGAAAAATATTCAGACCGACAGCCCGAACAATTTCGCTGCATTGCCGCCCAACACTTTATTGCGGCGGGCTTCACTCATGGGTTCAAGCGCAGTGTGGACCTCTTGCATCGCATTGGCGTGGGAGTCGATATGCGGGTAGTCACTGCCCCATAGGAAATGATCTTCACCCACCAGGCTGCATTGCGCATCTATAGAGCGTTCCGATGGATCCATCACAAACCAGATATTTTCACGGATGTATTCACTGGGCTTACGCTTCAGATTGACGGCCGCACCGAATCGTAGGTATTTCTCATCCAATCGATCCATGAGGTATGAAGCGTAACCTGCGCCCGATTCAACGATCGCGACTTTAAGTTTTGGAAAGCGATCAAACAGACCGTCACAAACCAGGGCGGCAATGGCTGGAATAAGTTGCATGGTGCCACCAAGGCCAAAGGAAAAAACTGGATTCATGGGTTCGCTGGTTGGGTCCCACCACTGCGCTGCAGCGGAGTTCACGGATCGATTAAAGCGAACAATAAGATGAACGCAAACCGGCAAGTCCGCTTCAACCATCTCGCGCCACAGTGGGTCAAAATCTGGGTGAGAAGGGCGTTTTCCATTGACCGGCTCCGGCGCCAGAAACATCCCTTTGAAGCCGATTTTTATGCAGCGCTTAAGTTCCGTCAAAGCGAGGTCAACATCGTACAAGGGAATGTGGGCGATGGGGATGATGCGATCCTTGGCCGGCGAGGCGAAATCCCATTGCCAGTTATTGTAGGCGCGGGCATAAGCCATGGCGAGTTCAGGGTCGTCTGGTTTGTCCCAGAGAATGCCAATGGTCGGAAAAACCACACCGGCATCAACCCCCCAACTATCTAACAATTCAACTCGTGCTGCAGTGTCGTAACTGGCGGGTGGGCAGCCGTCGATGTAATGCAACTCGGGACGGACAAACAATTCTATCGCATCATGATCCACGCCGCCCAATGCGGCGAGTCGACCAGTCATCAAGACCTGGTTGTCGACGATCAGTTCTTCGATCCCTTCCTTGTTTTGCTTAATGCTAATGGATCTATCTTTGTACTTGGGTTCGAGGTAGTTGTCCCATAGGTCAGCGGGCTCTAAAACATGAGAATCCATATCAATGATAAATGGCTTTGTCATTTTCACCTGCTTCTGATTCTGTATTGGATAGAGCTACCAGAATATGCGCACAAGTTATTGTTGCAAGGGGAACTGGCTTTGCTGAAGAAGATTCCCCGCGATATTCATAATCGTCGGCTGCTTAGTTAAAACGCCTCTTCCAATAGACTTATATAAACGTGATGCTCTGTTTTGCTCAGTACAAGACGCCCGTGCGGAAAGCTCGACTAAAAAAACCGACTGAGAAAACCCATTCAAGGATGACGGCGAAATATTTCTTGGGAGTTATGCTTTAGCAATAGCTTCCACCGTGAACCGTGGTTTATTCTGCACGGTAATTATTCGCATTACACCAAACACCAATTTAAGGGATTTCTCGTGCCTAACCTTTTTCGTCTGTCGTTTATTGCCTGTGCGCTTTTACTGGCTGCTTGTAGCCAACCAGAGCCTGAAGCGGCTGCAGCTGTTGTAGACGCAGCACCCGCTGTTAACTTAATGGACGAACAGCAAAAGTTTTCTTATGCGATTGGCATCTCAGCCTTTAAAAACATCGAAGAAGGTTTGATAGGCATTGAAGGCACGGAGATTGAGCTAGATAAAGACACGGTCCTGAAAGGCTTTAGTGACAGTCTAAGGGGCGCTTCCGAGTTAAATAACCAGGGCTTACGTGCCGCGATCACTCAGTTTCAAGCCAGGGCGTCTGAGGTCCAGCAAGCGAAAGTTCAAGCAGAGGCGGAAGTTCACGGTAAAGAGGGTCTGGCGTATCTCGCTCAAAACACATCCCAAGCGGGCGTGGTCACATTGGCATCAGGATTACAGTATGTGGTCATTGAACCTGGTGAGGGTCAGTCCCCGTCTTCTGCCGAAACGACGGTGAAGGTTCACTACAAGGGCACATTGATTGATGGTACGCAGTTTGATTCGACTTATGATCGTAACAAGCCGGCAACTTTTCCGTTAAGTGGTGTGATCGAGGGTTGGAAAGAAGGCGTTCAATTGATGAATGAAGGCGCCAAATGGCGATTTTTTATTCCAGCCAATTTAGCATACGGACCAACACCAACGGCTTCGATCCCAGCGAACTCGACGTTAATTTTTGAAGTCGAGCTACTCGAAGTCATTGACTAGGCGTGAGTTAAAATACACGCTCGTCTGGTGGGATGGCAGAACCAAGAGAGCGATCGCGCGTAAAATACTCGTAGGGATTATTAGTCTGTGAAAACCAGAGCCTCCAATCAGCTCCTATTCAACTCTTATTAACTGTCTTTAACTGTCTTTAACTGTCTTTAACTGTCTTTAACTGTCTTTAACTGTCTTTAACTACAGCCTAGGCTGAACCTGGAAACATCATGAGTGTGACCGACCAAGCTGCGCCATCTTCAGCGCCACCTTCATCCACTGCAGTGCCGTTAGAGCCCATTAAGACGGGTATTCTGAAATCGATACGCTATATGAAGCGCAGCTACAATAACCCCCTGGAACACGGCCAAGACCTGCGTGCTGAATATGGCAATGTGGTGATGCAAAAGGTGGGCAAGATGCGCCTAGTCCATCTTTTCGGTGCTGAGGCACATCGCTTGTGCTTGTTGAATCCGGACCAGACTTTTTCCAACAAAAAAGCCTGGGACATGATCATCGGGCGAATCTTTCCGAACGGACTAATGCTGCGCGATGGGGATGACCATCGCTATCATCGTCGCTTGATGCAGGCAGGCTTCAAAAGTAAAGCGATGCAGGGGTATCTGGGTCAAATGATCCCGCAAGTTCGAACGAGTGTGGCTGGTTGGTCCGCTACCAATAGTAGTGCTTCTGGCCAGACTGAGATGCTCGCCTTTCCTGTGTTTAAGCAGATGACTTTAGATCTTGCGGCGACAATTTTCTTAGGCATGGATCTGGGTGAAGACGCTCGCAAGATCAATCAGGCGTTTGAAACCACCGTCGCCGCATCGATGCCCAGAATTCCGATGGCGATTCCTGGCACCCTGCTTTGGAAGGGTATTAAAGCGCGCCAAACGATGTGTGATTTTTTCTTGCCGCTGATTGTGGGCAAACGTGCCGGCGACGGTCAGGATCTTTTTTCCCTGTTGTGTCAGGCCACGGACGAGGAGGGCAAGGGCTATACCGACCAGGAGATCGTTGATCATATGATTTTCCTAATGATGGCGGCCCACGACACGACCACCAGCACCTTAACCAGTATCACCTACGCCTTGGCTAAAAACCCCGAGTGGCAGGAGCGGCTCTTGAGCGAAGTGAATTCACTTGGGGACGGGGCTCATACTGATATGACCCATGCTGATCTGGATAGGATGACGGAAACCGGTTGGGTGATTAAAGAAGCATTGCGCA
>JBLIIE010000188.1:0-9271 GCA_047634635.1 Granulosicoccus sp.
ACAGGAAGCAGCACGTGTATTGAAAACTGACGGCGTTTTCCTATTTAATATATGGGATTCATTCGAGCATAGCCATTTTGCCCGCACCGTTAGTAAAACCATTGTTGAATATTTCCCAGTATCCCCATCAGAGCTTTAGTGGTATTCAGTTTTCTGACAGGATTCATCAGAGCCACCAGGACGTTCAGCTGAATCACGATTATAACTCTCGTTAATCAGGGCCGCCGAGAGACGAAGTGCTAGCAAATGGCTTGGACTTGGGAGAGGCCGAGTAACAATTTTATCGATAAGAATTTTCACTGACGATATTTTCAGGCAAATCAAAAAATGTTTCCGTACACTGAAATGCCATTAACTGGCGTGCCCATGTGGTCAGAATACGCAAATCAGCCCCCTGCCTAAACTCCACGTCATTGCGCATAATGTATATTATGTTAAATTCAATATATACTGTAGATACGTCTGCAACCCCTTGCACATGGGCCTCTTATCCAATTACTGTGATTCCTGGCAATAACTCAGACCCCTAAAGTCGTTGTACTCATACTAAGTTGCCTGCAGCTTATCAAGCTGTCGTTTGCCGCTGTCAGTCAGACTATTAAGGTTGATGGTCTTTGTCCGGCTTCCTGCGGAACCGCGAGGTTTGCTGTGTTCAACTAATCCGTTATCAATAAGAAATTTCCAATCACTATAGTCAGACTGGTTGTCGCTAACATTCACGTCTCCGGTAAGCACTTCGACAAGTAAATCATGCAGTCGATCATCGTTCATTGGTCTAACCTTCAAGTTGTTGAGTCGGTATGCTGGTCTAGCATAATGTCTGATACTACTTAATTAGTACTTGGCGTTATTTTAGTTTGATACTTGTTGTGCGGCAGCATATGCTGTTTTGAATGCGATCTTCTGAAGATATCTTTAATCCGCTTTCAGAGATGTCGAGTAATCCTTCACGCGAATTAGTCGAGAGCTAATCCTGCTATCAGGCTGAAAATGGATGGATGTCTAGCGGCACCATCTTGGCAGAATAGTTACATGGCAACCATCACAATGTAAGCCACTGTTTTTAAGAAAATAAGTTAAAACTTATAATCTATTATGTCAAATTATATAATTATTTCTAAAGAGAACTCAAACTCCATGCCGCTGCCGTTCTAATCCGATGCTTGATCATCCTGTGCGTTTTACGTAGGTCATATTGGCAGCTCATTTGTATCCATCTCGTTTTCTATAATGGAGCCTGCGTGAATATATCCGCGACGTGATTATCTAGGGTTAGGAATTTTGGCTAAACCGCCCTATCGCTGCCGTAAAGCTATTAGCTATTACCAGCTTATTTATGCAATCCCATCATCCATTCACGTGCCTGAAAAGCGCAAATCCCTTATTTCGCTGAGAATTTTCGAGTCATCGCGTTTGACCCACGGGGTAATGGCAAGTCTGATCGGTCCAAGGAGGCAGACCAGTATTCGATCGCAAAAGTCCTAACTGATGTCATTGCAGTCATGCTGAGACTTCGCACAAAATCGCTGAACTAACCGGCGAAGATCTGCATGTTATCCCTGATGCTGGTCATGCGCTTCACGCCCGCCGTGACTTTGCCGTAACCCAAGAACTCCGAAATCTACACCCTGATCTTCAAAAGTGGACTGGCTAGCGCAAGACCCTGTTACACGTTTCTTGGACGCTCATGGTGAACCCTTGCATCCCACTAGCAGGCTCCTGGCTAACGAAAGCGCACAGATAGAAGACGAAGCTGGAGAACATGATCCTAACGTGTTCCAGGCGATCGGTAGCATGAACGAAATCCTGATAAAGAATTTCATGGTTTTCCAGGAGGTGCTTGAAGCAGAAAACTATGACCTCGTGATTGGGGACCAAGCGTGGGATGTGGATCACTACTGGCACGAACATCCCGATATGAAAAAGGCCCCTATCGCTTGGTTCACCGACTTCGTTGGCTGGCTGCCAAGGCAAGGCACCGGCCCACGCGAAGCATTTCTGACCACCGACTATAACGCAGAGATGATTGGCCACATTGAGCGACCCCCCAACATTCGTGACCGTTCAATTTTGGCATACACGATGGTTGGTGGTCTGATGTATGCAGTCACTCAGATGCCAATCAGTGGTTTACACGGCTTACAGGCTGTAGAAAATGCTCAAGAGCCATACTCATTCAACTTTTTAGCGCCAGAGTATCTGAACATGAAGTCCGTTTCCTTAACAAATCAATCGTGTGCAGTTGTAAAATCTGCACATAACGCGCGCTTTCAGCAAGTACTACATTCTGCGATAATGGTAGTCGTGGTTGTTTTAATCAGTGCCTGTGGCGCTAGTGACACAGCCGCTGAATCGTCGATCTCCAGTGGTCCTACCGCTGACTCCACGTCTGTCGAAGTCGACACCGATAGGATTGACAACGTTCTAATTCCACCTTATCTAATTCCACCGTATTCGATATGGAGGTTTGATAGAGGTGCACCCTCGGCGGAATCGACCACATGGACAGACATTGCATTTGATGACTCAGATTGGCGCAAGGGGCGCGCAGGGTTTGGTTACGGTGATGAGGATGATCGTACTGAACTCAATGACATGCGCGGTAATTACCGCGGTATAAAAATACGTCATCACTTTGAAATCAACAACACAAAGCATGCGGATGAGTTACATCTTTATGTCCGATTTGATGATGGATTTGTTGCATATATTAACGGTCAGGAAGTCGTGCGAGCCGCTGTATCTACCCAAGGCAACACGTTCACAGCGGAGGATCATGAAGCCGATGGATTTGAACATTTTGTTATCACCAACGCTGCAAAGATAATAAATCCGGGCAACAACGTTTTAGCCATTGCAGGTTTAAATCGATCACTTAAAAGTAGTGATTTTTCTCTCGATCCAGTGCTAGCAACTGTGGAATTAGAGTCTCCGGGTATCGCGCCACAGCTATCCAAATATCAGTACCTTGCCGATCTCAATGCACTTGAAAAACGATTCGGGGATCAGTCTTCTTATCTGACGCTAAAGAATTTCAACTACCGTCATGCCTTTGCAACGCTGCGCGCAAACGCCAGCGAAACAATCCAAACAGATGAATTTGTACAACAATTGCGTGGTGTCATCGCCCAACTTGGAGATGCACATGCCGGCGTTCTAACAGAGTTCCACGACGCACAAGCAGGCTATTTGCCCATTGTGCTGGCAGACACAGACACAGGCGTTATTGCAATAGACGAGGACAGTAATGATCTAATAGACGTGGCTCACCCCTACGTTGTTGCACTAGATGGTATCGCTCTAGATGCATGGCTGGCTGCTGCTAATCAGTACGTGAGTCAAGCGTCACCGCAACTTAGGCGTCGTCGGGGACTAAGAGAGCTGCGTTGGATCTCTGTACTCAGATCCGATCTCGGCATAGCACCCAGTGAGGAGATTTCCATCACATTGAAATCTGTTAGCGGAAATGATCAAGTAACGCGCCAATATTCGTTGAGCCCCAAGCGTGTTCGCAGCGGTAAAGTACCAATGGGAGCGAGTCGTCTACTGGCAAACAATATCGGTTATCTTCGAATTAGCTCAATGAGCAATTCACGAACAAAGAAAGTAACCCGGGCGCTAGAAAAATTCTTAGATACTGATGGGTTGATCATCGATGTCAGAGATAACTCGGGTGGGCGCTACAGCATCTTAGAGTCAATTTATGGCTACTTCCAGGCCGAAAAAGCACAACCCTATGTATCCAATATTGGTGCCTACCGGCTCAGCGAGCGTTTTGACGATGACCACCTTGAGTATCGACCTACTTACCGTCAGAACCATCCAGATTGGAGTTCTGATGAACGCGATGCCATTGAGTCGGCGCTGACACAATTTGAGCCCCAGTGGCAATTTCCAGAAGATCAGTTCAGTGATCTGCATTTTATGCTGCTTGGCAAACAGGCGCATAACAAAGACGTATTTTATTCGAAACCCGTTGTGGTGTTAGCCAATGCAGGTTCATTCAGCGCAACGGACGGATTCTTAAGTGCGTTCGCTGATCTTGAACAAGTGACCATTGTTGGTCTGCCTAGTGGTGGCGGAAGTGGCGCAACAAAGCGATTCGAGTTACCCCATTCCGGAATCAAAATAGGCTTATCATCGATGGTGTCTTTTAGACCCAACGGTAGGTTATATGATGGCAATGGTATTGAAGTAGACGTTCGCGCAGCGCCCACGATATCCGACTACCTCGGCGAATCCGATACAGTGTTAGCCAACGCGATTTCCTCAGTACTCGCTAGCAGATAGATATCAAGGACACGATCTGCAGGTTGTGCCTGAAGACACACTAAATAACATGGCCAACCTGAGCGTTGTGCTCGGAGTCCCCCCTCGTTTCTGGTTCACCAGTTTATTCCCCTCTGCTGATAAACCTTGATGAAGATTCACTGAAGGTTGCTTCCGGTGGTTCGTCGTTGTTGATACCCACTTACTTGCTTCGTCGTTGCTGGGAAATACACGATAGTTGTGGATACGTAATAAACGATTGAACAAGGCTGCAGCTACACTCGGGGTGGTTTACACACCTCCAATCGAGTAACAAGGGGTACTAGAGTTGACACACTCAGCCAGACATGGGCTCTCCTTTCTTGCATTATTCGATCACTTTCATCCGATCGCCACGCACGCATAGGGGCCCAGAGAAGTTTTGAAGTTACCTAACTCTTCATTGTCAAGATAGGTCGTGCTCTCTGTAGGCTGCACTAGTTAATCTATTAGTCGCCTTCAGAAAAGCTTCAAGATTTCGAACGTCTCTATGCCGCTCGTCTGGCACCGTCCATAGCGCCCTCACTGTTTCTCTCAAAAGCAACAGCTTAGTTCGATGATAGAGCTTTCTCCAAGGCGAATTCCGCGAATTTGAGACCTATTCGTTGAGCCTTGCCTCTCATGCGCAGTAATTCGGACATTGTATCTTTGTCCCGATGTCCACGACCGTGTGCCGCCAGTACGCGTGCACGAGATATAAAGAATTCGCTCCGCGGTATTGGCTCCTCTTTGGTGTAGTCTTCCAGCGCCTGAGCATAACGATCCGCCTCGTCCCAATGCGCCGCGCGCAGACTCACCTCGATTGCGAGCTCGTAAAAGTTGAGATAGGTGTACCCGATACTTCCCTGAGGCAACAGGGCTTCTGCTTCTTCCAGTGCCGCGCAATTCTGAGTTGAGTCTTCCGTTGCCGATGCCAATAGTCCCAGCGCACAAGGGCCACACATTGTCATACCTGATTCGGTTTTTCGCAAAACACAAATCGCCTCACTAGCAAGTTCGTATGCCTCCTGGTAGTTCTCTTCCAGGAATGCAATCTTCCCTATTTCGTAGAGACTCATCCCTTCCCAAATTTTCGAGTGCATACGGCGTGAGATGCGCAAACCTTGTTCCAGCCTTTGCCTGCCTTCAATCAGATCGCCTGCTTGTCCTAGCGCCATTCCACCGATCGTTAAAGCGATCAGCTCTGCCAGAAGGTCTCGAATATACCTAGCACGTTCAATTGCCTCTCAGCAATCTGTAATACTTGATGCAATCTCGTTTTTCCAGAATGATCCACTTGCCCTCATAGCCAAGTTCACCGCTATTAAGTTGGCAAACTCCTGCTGACGGGCAATCTGCAAGCATTCATTAAAATAATGGTCTGCAGAAAGCATTTTTCCGGAGTTGGACGCGGCATCTCCCAAAGTACTGAGTGACCGCGCCTCCATCTCAATTGAACCGGCCTCACGGGCGCATTCTAAAGATGCATGGCTCGCCTCAATACACGCCTCAGTCTCACCCCGAAAAAAGTACACGCTGCTCCTTATCTGATACATGCGTGATAGTTCGAGAGTTAACCCGTTCAGCGTTGCCAGTTTTTCGACCTCACTTAGTACCTCAATCAATTCCTCATGCGCCTGGGTAATCCTAAGGCCCTCTGCCACGCCCATCCAGGCACTGCAGCGCTCAATTTCATCGCCTGCGAATTCGTTTGCCCGTCGATAGGCCTCTATCGATTCCTGACCATAGCCGAGCTGTCTCAAAAGTTCACCCTCAAAGCAACAGACAGTAAAGCGTAACTGATCCGAGGCGATCACCAGAGCTCGTCGCACCAACTGGAGCGCGCCTTCGTGGCGATAGAGTCCGGACTGCTCTCGTGCAGCATTAAGATAGGCATCCGTTGCAGTGGCATCTTGCGCGCGATCCAGATGTTCTGCGTGCAACATCAAATCTCGATCGACAAACCATTCAGAGGCACTTTTATGCAGCTCAACACGCTGACGTCTGAGTAACGATCCGTAGGTAGCTTCCTGGATCAGAGCGTGGGCAAACAGATAGAGCGCGCCTTCAGGTCGCACGAGATGATGCTCTATCAGAGCTCGGCATTCATAGGCTGGACTATTGATTAGGTAGCGCAGACTGACTAGATCGAATCGTTGACCCAGCACCGCAGCTGCGCGTAACGCCTGCTTGTCCTCTCTCGGTAGATGATCTATCCGCGATAGCACCAGGCTTTTGATTGAATCGGGTAAGCTCTCACTGTTGTTTTCTTTGACACCCAGTAGGAGTTGTTCGAGAAACAGCGGGTTACCTGCTGCACGCTCGATACAGCGTCTGGCTATATCGTCGCCCGCATCGATAAAAGCCGATACCAAGCTTAACGATTCCTCTCTACTCAGCGGCCTGAGATCCCAGGTTACGATTGGACTATCTCCGATACGGGCGCGCCAGGTATTGTCAATCGGGTTACCTTCTGCTCGCGAGGTCATCACCATGAGTGCAGGGCAATCGGCCACTGCAGCGGTTAAACTTGTAAGGTATTCCATTGTGATGTCGTCGGCCCAATGCAAGTCCTCGACGACCACCAATAATCGTTCGTTGGCTGCTAGAGTTTTTAACAGTTCCACAACAGCCGTGCGCTTTGCTTCTGTTCGCGCCTGCACCGCCATTGCATCGTAGAGAGATCGCAGTTCTTGCGGCTGCTCCAGATCAAGCAAATCATTCAGAAAAACCCGATTCTCTGGGTCCACAATACCGTCACATTCTGCTTGAGTGAGTACGTTCTCTCTTTGGATTTTGCCGCTGCCGTGAGTGATACTAAGAAGGCTTCTCACCAGCGAGGATATGGCGCCTTGTCCCTTGCCCTCCCCAAAGTCGAGTATCAGAGCCTTATGGCTGATGAAGCCACGTTCCTGTGCGAGACGCGTCATCTCCGCGACCAATCGCGTTTTGCCAATGCCTGCCTCACCGCGCACAAACACAGTTTGCCCGTGTCCGCTTCCAAGGCAGGCCTCAAGCAATCCACGAAACTGAGCCAGTTCAGATGTCCGACCTACGATTGGATGTCGAGTGGCAATAGTGGATAATTCGGTAGCCGATAATACTTTCTGAAGTTGGTACACGACAACGGGTACCGAGATACCCTTAACCGTAAGCGCAGGTAGCTCAGTTGTGTCAATCGAATCGCCCGCCAGAGCGCGTGTCTCCTGCGTCATCAGAATAGTCCCAGGTACGGCTGATTGTTCCATACGTGCCGCCATTGGCACAGTCGGGCCTGACGCGTCATACTCTGGTTTTTCCGGATCGTCCCCAACCTCAAGTACAACGACCTCCCCCGAGTGCAACCCAACTCGAATCTTAACCTGGGTGCCGGGACTCGATTCAATTCCGTCAGCGTTTTTACCGATGCTACTTTGCATGTCCATTGCCGCCTGACAGGCCTCTAACGCATGCCGCTCGCTCGCAACAGGTGCACCAAACATGGCCATGATCCCATCACCCATAATATTGCACACCGTACCCTTGGCATTCTCAACCGCTTTGCACATACATTGAGTAGCTTTGTAAAGTAGCTCATGTGCCTCTTCTGCATCAAGCTTTTCGGTCAGCGCAGTTGACCCAACGATGTCAGCGAAAAGCATTGTCACAGGTTTTCGTTCACCAGCAGTGCGCGACCAACGGGCGAGATCTTCATCGCCAGCTCGGATAGCCACGAATTCAGCTGAGGACGAGGCGGTGTTTGGAGTTAGGGAACTAAACTGTTCCGGTTGCAGCGCATTAATTGCTTTTAGAATCCGGAGACGATGTCCAGCTGAACCTATCCCAATATCCTTTAAAACCTCCTGATCGATATCACCTAATAATTCCCACCCGATGTCGTTTTCCTCGAACGCAGCAGCGTATTGGTCTAACCCAAGATCTTTCAACCATTCTGAGACCTGTCCTGACATAGGTCTTTACCAATCCGTAGATAATGACAGTATACGGAGCAGCAGGATAATTGTCGGCTAATCGAAACATTTTGGTGGTCGACTAACACGCACTTGGAACAGGTAAATAACGCCTGTTCTTCACGATAAATCCTTCGACGTTACTCCGGCGGGTATTCCTCCGTGCCAATCGACCATTATGTGCAGTTGACTGCCGGATCAAGCGAGTACCGATTGAGTATATATCCAATCAATTAACCAGCAGGTTTGGATGTACTTCTGTCGAAATATTCCACGCAGAAGTATCGTACCCCAACAAGGCTCTATGTCTGGTGTGAGGACTTCAGAGACGTTCACCGCTAGGTTATCGCTAGGAAGGCGAGTAGCTATATTTTGATGCAATGACAGTCTCTGAACGTTTAGGGTTAGAAGACATCTGCCAGCATAACAACCCATGACTTAAGCGCAAAGTCGGTGGCAGGTGTCTGCTAAGCCTTGATGTGGGAAACCGCGGTGAGTTGCCTTGCTGCTCGTGCTTGTGAAGATCTTTGGTCTATGGGCTTTTGATTGTAGCAACCTATGATGATGTGGGGCATTAAGCTCACATTGGTGATTGCTTCACGCAGGGTTGTGTGTTTTTCTGCCTGCAATCGTAACCAACACACCCTTAAAACACACGATTTCTGTGCGACAGAACATAGAATGCCGTTGCTTTGGGTAGAGAACAAAAAATGAAGTTGCTTGGTGATAATTGTTTCACGTAGTTGTCATTAACGGTGGTGCGCGAGCCCGCAGTGTTCCTTCAAAGACTTTGATCAACTGCGTGGCTCCGGTGCAGAGTTTACAGATGAGATGTTTATCTACCGAGTCATTCTCTTCTGATACATCTGGCTCAGGCGCTGCAATGTTCAACGCGTCGCGCAGCTTCTCAGCCCGAACGGTGTTCGATAGAAAACCGTAGTGACCGATCTGGTGGAATCGACTTGGCAAGATGTGTATCAGAAAGCGACGGAGAAATTCTTGAGAGTTCACTGTCATCGTGCTAAAACGCTTAC
>JBLIIE010000189.1:0-9261 GCA_047634635.1 Granulosicoccus sp.
TGTGAGATGCCCCCAATTGTTGGTCCAGTTACGCTGTTAGTTTTTCTCGGTTTGCGTGCTTAGGAAAATATGCCATTTCTGGCGTGATATAGCCATACGTACTGTGGGGCCTGAGTTGATTGTAGCGCCTTCGCCAATTGGCGATAACCACTTTGGCCTCCATCAAACTACCAAACAACTCTGCGTCTAAACATTCGTTTCTGAAGGTGCCATTGAGGCTTTCATTGCTGCCATTCTGCCAAGGCTTGCCAGGATCAATAGTTGCTATTTTGATACCCTCCTTTCGCATGCAGCGTTGTAAATCATTAGCTATAAATTCGGCACCATTGTCACTTCTAATTGCTTTCGGTCGACCGTAGCGCGTAATCAACCCCTTTAATAGTTGCTGTATATCTACGTTCCTGATTGATGTGTCTACTTCGATTGCTAAACAATAACCAGTGGCTTCATCCTTAACAGTCAAGCAGCGGAACTTCTGGCCGTCTCCGTAACTGTCATGGACGAGATCCCATGCCCAGACGTCATTCTTTTTTTGTGCTGGATTATCAAGCTTTTGACCTGTTTTGATCTTACGGCTCGGCTTATAGGGTGGCAAGCTAAGCCCAAACAGGTACCACACGCGATATACGCGTTTTCGATTGACCGTCCACCCTCTCAATCGTAACGCACCACAACTCAATCTATAGCCCCATGCAGGGCTGCCTCTGGCAATCAGCTGTAGAGCTTTCGCCAGATGCCGGTTTCTTTGCTCAATTTTAGAGACATAATGAAACGCACTTCTAGCTGTACTACACAAATAGCTAGCCCGTCTTTGGGTCACGCCACGTTGGCAAGCATAAAGCGCCATCACTCGACGTGCTCGCGGGCTTACCACTTTTTTTCACTGATCTCCTTCATCACGTCCAGCTCAAGATCGCGCTCGGCCAATAGTTTCTTTAGCCTTGAATTTTCATCTCGCAGCCCTTTGAGCTCTTTTACATCATTCACTTGCATGCCATCGTAGAGGCGTCGCCACCGGTAGATCGTTTGCTCTGTGAATTGATACGTTTTATAGGTAGTATTCCACCACCTAACATTTTAGATAAGCTACAGATTATGGAAGTTCCATCCAATTCACCGAAAAGAGTCTCGTGCTAAAAATTGGCCAAATCACAGACCTCCACCTTCGGATTCACTTGCCAGGTTCTGCTTCTATTAATAAAAGACGTAGTCGAGACGTTGCAAAAATACTTGAATCTGCTCTACAGACACTAAAAATAGAAAACGTAGATTTAATTGTAGTTACAGGAGACTTAATCGATGTTCCTAAGGCGTTATTACAGCCGAATGATTATTATGACTATAAACTAGAAGTACTTAGAAAACAATGCAATGAAGACTACCAATTTATTAAAGAACTGTTAGAAAAAACAACTATCCCTTATATGGTTTTACCAGGTAATCACGATTTGGAAAGCGTCTTCTGGGATGTTTTTGATAAAAAAGACGTTGAGAAAACTATTAAAGGGTTTAGAGTTATTTCATTTTACGACCGAGAGGAAAATAACCAAGCCCATCGTTATGACCGAGAACGTTCTCTTATGTTAAAAGTGTTAGGTGACGAAAACCCTACACCTCAAATTCATTTACAGCATTATGTGGTCCATCCAGAATTGAATGAAGATTATTTATATACCTATTATGACGCTGATAATATAAAAAAATATATTATAAACTCTAATAAGGTAAAACTATTGATAAGTGGGCATTATCACTCAGGAACTGATTTGTTAAGTATTGAAGGGACAAGTTTTGTCACGGGCCCTTCCTTTTCAGAATATCCTCATCCAGTTACCACTTATGAAATTGATGATCAATTAGTCACCAAAAAAAGGATCGATATTTTAAAAAAACCTTTGTATTCTGGTAAACCCATTGCTTTTTTAGATCGTGATGGAGTTATAAATACTCTGTCTTCTTACTCGACAGGTCCCGACCTTTTAATATTAACCGAAAATGCGGGAAAAGCTATTAGTAATCTTCACGAAGCTGGTTATATCGTTGTGGTTATTACATCACAGTCTTGTGTTGGGTATGGCCATGTGAGCAAGGATACGGTTATTTCAAATCACGATTATCTTTGTAACCTTCTACGTACCAATGGAGGTGATTCAGCGCAGCCTGACTTATTTCTATTTTCCACTGGAGGGGGTAATGCTGATGCCGTGCATAAAGATCTTGAAGATGATTCAAACGCAAAACCTTCAACTATATTACCTAAAGAGGCACTTGAGATTTTTGATGCTCAGTTGCCAGGTAGCTTTATTGTTGGTGATAATATTAGCGATTTAATGACGGGGAAAAATTTAGATATTGATTGCTATCTTGTTAGAACTGGTTCTGGTCTACAGTCTTTAGAGCGACTTCACGGCGATTCAAATTGTCAAATGAAATTCGAAAGTGTTGAGAATCTATTTTCTCTCTCAGAAAAACTACTCAAGCTAGCTAAATAATTATTCGGCTAAACTCAGGATGTTAGTGGTTTTAGAATTGGTTTTTCAATGGCATTACTATTGAATACAGTACATATAATACCAAAGGTAAGTGTGTGTTAATACTCAGCCTCCCTCAGGATTTTCACAATTTGTTCGTCGATATGTTGGTTCTTCTTCATTCCGGTTCTCCACAGGGTGTGAACACGAGACAGAAACAAAGCCATTGGTAACTTCCAAGCGCCTGTGTGGGACGCATACGAGCGCGTGAAGGCCAATAGAGGAGCCGCAGAAGTCGATCAGCAATCGATAGCTGGCACTCTCTACCGGATCTAGAATCGTATGTCTTCTGGAAGCTATTTCCCGTCGCCAGTGAGTGCGGTTACGATTCCAAAGACACCTGGTGGCGAGCAGATTTTATGCGTACCCACTGTTTCGGAGAGAGTCCGAAATCGTCATCAATAATACTGACTTGTTCTTGCGACCATCCCAGAGCACAGGCTTTATCCCGCAGGGCATATTGGCGTTGAGTGGACTTAGCGATCTGGTTCGACAGTTCAATCCCGTAATTCGGGGCTGGATGAGTTACTACTGCCATTTAGAGTATGCCAATCCATCTGAATAGAGCGCTAGCTCGATGGGCTACGAGGAAGTTCAAACGAATGCGAGCACATATTATACGTGATGATAAATTGATACGTAAGATGTACCCACGCCATCCGGGTCTTTTCCCTCATTGGCGTCTTTCATCTGCGTATGTGGCTCGGTCAACGGGAGTACGGTGAGTCGAGAGATTCACGCCGTGGTTCTGCGAGCACTCCAGGGGGAAGTGTTCCTTTGGCTGACTCTCCTTGGAAGTGTTCATCTTTTCCGTTAAATCAGACCCTCGAATTCTTCTAGTACAGGCTTGTAACATATTATTCCATTTGTATTTTACGCACTCTTAAGCGAGTCTCTAGGAAATCAGTTTCCTTGTCATACTTTCGTTCCCAACTCAAAAGGAAATCAGCAACAGCTTTTTGCCGAGCCATTTCTTTCTTACGAATATACAAGATCAATATTTTCAAATCACGTTGAAAACTCAGAGTTTCTTTCATCTCTGCACGCAGTCCAGCCAACTTAATTTTTTTAGTACGAATTCGGGCATTAACTGCATCAAGTGCGCTCTGAGTCGAAGCGGTGGATTGTTGCTTGTGTTTTTCCATGGCAAGCTCTTTTTTAATCTTCTCACTTTCAATATTAAGACTCTGCACCTCCATTTTGTGTTTCAGTTTTGCTGTTAGCTTCTCCATCTTCACTAATTGTTTCTGCTGATACACGAGGGTATCTTCTACCCCATCGGTCTCGGCCAGCGAACGGAGGTTTTTCTGCCTCAGTGACGGCACAGATGCATTCTTTTCTTTCATCGTTGGGACTTCAGGTTAATAGGTTCGTATGGATGAATGGTATATCCGTAAAGTTTACAAATGTTGGGTGCAATTATAACTAGGAGGGAAGAGAGATTTTCTTACGTTAAGTACGTGAACCGCCACCGAAACTCCGACTTTCTGGTGTTCCCTACTCATGGACTTTGCAAATCTCTCTAGTGACACCTGCAATCAACTTCCGTTCTAGAGTGAACATTTTCGCAGTGTAGTGTTCACCTTTTGGCCAAAACTGTCAAATCACTCGAGCACAATTTCAACAAAATGACGCGCAAGGCTGACGCCAGTATTCCAACCGATAGCCACATTATTATCGATAACGGCAGACTGATTTTGAAGAAAAGATCTTCGGCGCAAACTTCTGCCGCACATAAGTCTATCGATGTAGCGCTGAAGGATCTCTAACAAGAAGTGTCCATTGTTGATTTACTGGCAGAGACGACTCAGTGGCTTAATCCAGGAAAGAAATTTGGCCCACTGTCAGGCTGTAATGCCCCTGTTTCAGTGTTAATAGAGAACATGACACCCGAACCGCCGATATCTGAGCGCACCCTGATCTGCACGCCAATCGATAAGGCAACCTACCCTTATCTAAGCCACAGCGTCTAATTTATTCGATATTCCATTTATGCGATTTTTAAACGGCTCGTTTGCGCTCATCGACAGCGTCAATAGCCCCTGAGGCCTGATTACTCGACCAGCTCGTTGCAGAGTTCCAGGACGAAGCGTATTAATGCACGTAAATATCCACAGCGGAACCCGTTTTGTATGGTTGCCACGCCGCAACGGTTGCTCACTGGTCATGGTCAGTTCGTGAGTCAAATTGTGCGCAATGAGTACCTCACTCATAAATAACGTCCTACTGTGTTACGAAATAAACGACAGCGTCAGAACTGGTCGAAACCCGGCAGCACTCCTACGTGCTGCGCAATTCTGATATTCCAGTGATTGAAAATCACAACATCAAACGAGTATTTTATCAGGCCACTCTCAGCGCTTTGTTGCCGGTTTTTGTTTGCATCAGATAAGAAATTCAGACAGTATTTGGACCGCAGCTTTCGGCCAATGTGCTCAGCTGTAACAAAAGACATCGAGCTTGTTGCCATCCAGGTCACGGAAGTAGGCGGCATAGAAACCCTCACCGCCTATATTTTCTCGTAAACCAGGTTTGCCTTCGTCAGCGCCTCCAAGTTCCAGTGCCTTCATGTGAAGTTTGTCCACAATCTCACGGGTCTCAGCGGATATGCCTGCCATCACACCGTTTCCGACGGTAGCCGGCTGGCCATCGTAGGGTTTGAAGATGCACAGCATCGGCTCATCCAGGCTGGCGGCCCAACCAGAGCCAACCTCACCAAACTCCATCACTCTCTTGACGTCCATCTCAGAAAGCAGAGTGTCGTAGAACGCCCTGGCACGCTCAAGATCGTTAGTACCTAGTGTTGTGTATCCGATCATAGTAACCTCATGAAAAGTGTAGGAGCGACTCTTGATGCTCACAGGGAGCGCCGTCCTGCGGCCTAACCATAAAGATAGCTTACACCATCTGAGCGTACCAATTACTAAGAATAAGTATTAGTTCCTTGTAAAGGTTACCAAAGGAATTCTACTAGCTAAACTGGCCGTTTCGAGGACGCCAGAAACGGTTCCAAATTCTAATATGACTCATGGTGGCCCGGAGCAGGCATTCATTCTTTTTCTACTAACGCTTATTAACTAAATTCATTAAGTATCTATTTTCTGCGCCATGGTAGTTAAAGTAAAAATTTCACGCTCCTTATTAATGCCTTTGAGTTCTTTTTTGCCAATTGAAGTTAGTTTGTCTTCGCCATGGTGTTGTTGAAATTCTTTTGTTACTAGTAATGGATAGGAATTTTTACAGTGAGACTCCAGGCTTGAAGCCTCGTTTACAGCCGAACCAATTACGGTAAAGTCTAATCGTGAACGCCCGCCTATATTCCCAAAAAAAACGTTACCAATATGAAGCGCGATACCTGCTTCTAATCTAGGTCTTGCTTCAGCAATAGGTTGTTGTGACCATGCGGCTAAACTACTGAGGGATTGCTCTGCAGCAACAAGCGCATTTTCGCATGCTTCTTTGGGTGACTCTGTTAACGGAAATGTTGCAAGAATGGCATCTCCGATAAACTTTAAAATTTCACCACCTGCATCTTCTATTGGCCCAGCAATACACTCAAAGTACTGATCCAGAATTCCAACCAATTCTTCTGATGAATAGGTATCACCCAGGTTGGTAAACCCGCGTAAATCACAAAACCATATGATGGCGTTTATCTGCTCGCCGGTACCCCTTTTAAAGGCGCCATCAATAACGCGTTGGGCAGCGTTTTCGCCTAAATACACGGTAAGTAGAGATTTACTCGCAATTTCAGCCATTGTCACTCGCGCCTTCCAGCTCAACGGTTCGCAAAACTCTTTCAGGGTGTTAATTTCAAGTTTTGAAAACCCCTCAGCACGTTTTGTGACAAACGATATCCATGGCACCTCATCTGCGTGATCTGTAAGAAAAGGAACTATCAGATAGTCTGTCCCACCCTCCTTTTTTATATCTTCCAACATTGGAAATGGCAAACTTTCCTCCGTATAAAGTCGCCAGCGTAACGCTTTCCTTTGGGTATAAACCGCTTCTCCTGGTGAATTTAAAAATGTCGACGTTGACTGAGTATCATAATTTGGTCGGAATATCTTCGCCCCGTCCTTAAGGGTCCACGCAATATATGTTCCCCATAGTTCCGGGTGAGCTGTGGGGAACCACATACCGGAGCGATAAACATTGATACCCAATTGGTTAATTCCGTTATTAAATCGGCACAACAACTCATCAGGGGCCTGGTCAGCGGGGTCATATTTGCTAAGCCAATGGCGAAACTCATTCTCTTCATCAAATTCGACAGTGCTAACAGACATTCAAATATAATTCTCAAGGTTCCAAATGTGATTTATCGACTTTCATGTAAGCTAGCTTCTTGATCAGCTTATTAAGTTCATACCGCAAAACATCCAATCCACAAATTTTCTCAGTGACGCAACAGCTTTATTCGCCGATATTATACCGGGTTAACGGTAAGCGGTTAAATAACGATCAAGCAACGTGATGAACCGCCGGTTGCATATTGAATGGCAAGAGCCGTTCAATATCTTCCAGTGTGTTAGCAGATAATAATTCTGTCAACACACGCATAATGTGATCATAGGGTTCATGACTATTCGCTTTTGCTGTTACGACTAAACTATAAAGGTTCGCACTGGCGTTGGCGCCGACAACTGATGTAGAAAAAAGCCAGTTTTTCTGCCAGTGACGAAGGGGCGTATCGCATTCTCAATGAGGTTATTGTCAATGCGCAGTCGACCATCCGATGTGCACACAGACATCTAATCTTACGCGCATCGAAACGCGCCGTGCTAGCAGACCACGAAGCTAAAGTGCCGGCGCCGTATACATTGGCAGAAACATTCGTTGCCGCCCTTATTCCGGCAAACAACCCAGAGCACAATCAGAGACTTGGACCTGATGGCGGGAGCGGTTCGCATAAATGGCACTGATCATGTAGTACAGATTAATTGCTAACCCGATCAGACCAAAACGGGTTCTACTGCACATTTAAAGACCGCTTTACCGACTGTCCAGACAGTTTGTTGAGAAGTAGGCATACGACTAGCAGGTTATGAGCGTTCCACTCAAAACTACTAAAATAATCATGTCTACGTTAGAAGCGAAATCAGTTGTGCCCTGGAACAAAGGTAAGTTGGTAGGACAGAAACTGCCGCTCAAACTGAAAGAAATCTGGTCTATTAGAGTGCGTTTGCAACTGGCCACCAATCGACGGGAATTGGCTTTGTTTAATCTCGCCATTGATAGCAAACTAAGAAGCAGTGATTTAGTAAAAATGAAGGTCAGCAACATTTCTAACGCTGGAATCGTTTCGGCCAGAGCAATGGTGTTGCAGCAGAAAACCGGTAGGCCAGTTCAATTCGAAATTACACAAGCCACGGCGCCTGTGCGTGGACTGGACAGGTGGGCGGCATCGCCCAATAAGGCAATACGACCAGTGACAGCAGGATCTGCCGCAAACTCCCAGATCGGGTGGGTCGTGACCTTCCCGTGTTTGACGCAGTCGGCCCAAAACTCGGCATTTCATTCTCCGAAAAGGGCCTTCGTCAACGGCACAAACCAATCAGGTATATCGCGAATGACAGACGCAACTTGTCTGTTGCGAGTCGGTGCTGCGACCTCGGCCTGCGGCATCGCCATGTAGACACCGCAGTTCCATAACGGGCCGTCTGGACCTGCACAGGGGAAGCCAAGGGTTTCGTAGCGAATGTCATTGACCGTTCGAGCACCGGACGGCGGGCCGTCGATACCTTGCATCGGGACGAGACCACGCCAAACCGTATATCCGGAATAGACAGGTTGCTGACGTGTGACAAAGGGCCGCAGTGTCGACTTCCCGCCATCTGCCCCAATGATAATGTCATAGGTCGTAGCTTTACCGTCAATCACAAGCGCAGGTCGATCACTACCTGCATCGGCAATCATCCGCTTTTTTGCTGGAGACCACCTAACAGCCTATTTCAGCAATCTGTCTAGTAGAGTTGATCCCTTGTTCTTAGGCAATTGACTATCGATCTGTGTGCCATTGACTTCTTCCTGCCATTGGCGCTCATTATCAGGCCACGTATTCTTGATGAAGGACAACACTGCCACGATATCTTCATCACTGAGGATGTCTGCATAGACTGGCATATCGGATCGATAGTCAGTATCCGCAATAACGACACCTGGGCCGTACTTGGTAATCTCAAACAACAGATCATCGGCGTGATGCCACGTGTGACCGCTGGCATCGTGTGGAGGCGCTGGCAATAGACCCTGCGCGTTGCGCTGTCGCCAATTGGGCTGACCATCCAGCTGAACACCATGGCACGCAGCGCATCGCGCCTGGTAGATTTTCTCACCGTTAGCGACAACAGCCAAATCATCAGCTAGCAGAATAGTCTGTACACCGTCAGTACCCGTTGACGCTAGCACGGAGCTAGCTATTAACACCAAACCTACTGCAAACCCGACTGGCATTTGTCTGATTCTCATCAGTTACTCCAGTCTAGAATAGCAGTTCTGCTTGGATGACATTGAAGTGTCTGCCCTAGTCGAGTGTTATGACTCATTGCATCTGCTCCTTGTTGGCCGGAGACTTGAGGTAGGCAGCTATTGCCTTGAGATCCTCAGGCGGAAGATGTCCTGTGCCATGCTCAATTACCGCAGCCATGTGCCCACCTGAAAAATCACCTTCAGGTGTCATTCCAATTTCGAGATAAAACACCAGGTCATCCTCAGTCCAATCTTTCAG
>JBLIIE010000190.1:0-9198 GCA_047634635.1 Granulosicoccus sp.
TCTGGTTATATTGCGTATATTCGCATTAGACTAATAGCCATAAGGTAGCCTCGGTGGGCTGCCGTGTTGCGTCTTAATATTTGCCAGGAGATCATTGTGTCAACCAAACCCTGTTGTGGACCCGGTTATGCTTCACCAGCGGAGGCGATGAAAGCTCCGCGGGAGAAGCTGCTGTACACCATCGCCATCTACGTTGGCACCGGTATACAAAAACCAGACTACCTGGCAACCATCGATGCAGATCCCAATAGTCCCACCTATTCACAAGTGATTAGTCGTTGTGAAATGCCGGGTATTGGTGATGAGTTGCACCACATGGGTTGGAACGCCTGCTCGTCGTGTTTTCAAGACGGTGAAATGGAACGCAAATACTTGATTGTGCCAGGCGTTAGAAGCTCGAACTTACACATCGTTGATTGCGCCACTGATCCGCGTAATCCCACTGTGCATAAAGTGATCTCCGGTGAGGAGATTAAGCAAAAAACAGACTTGTCTGCACCACACACTGTGCATTGCCTTGGCTCCGATATCATCATCTCAATGCTGGGGGATGCAAAGGGCAATGCACCGGGTGGTTTTTTGCATTTGAACAAAGACTTCGAGATAGTCGGTCGTTGGGAAAACGATTTGGGAGGCATGAAGTTCAACTATGACTTCTGGTATCAACCGCGGCATAACGTCATGGTGTCCACTGAGTGGGCAGCGCCGAATACCTTTATGCCAGGCTTCGATTTAGAAGAAGTTGGCATGCTGAAATATGGGCGTGAAATTCACTTCTGGGATTTTGAAAAAAAGAGCGTAGAAAATACGGTGTATCTGGGTGAGGACGGGCTGGTCCCGCTAGAGGTTCGCTTCCACCACGACCCGGATTCAAGCCATGGCTTTGTCGGTGCTGCCATGTCTTCCAATATCATTCACTGGTACAAAAAAGATCAGGAATGGATCGTTAATAAGATCATTGATGTAGAAAATGAAAAACACCCTGACTGGCCAATACCGTTGCCTGGACTTATCACCGTTATTCTTATTTCCATGGATGATAAATATTTGTATTTTTGTAATTGGCTACACGGTGATATTCGTCAATACGACATTACTGATCCGCATAATCCCGTTATGACAGGACAAGTGTGGATGGGTGGCTTATTGAAGAAAGCACCCGTTGTCAATGGTGTGGAAGTGGCGGGTGGACCGCAGATGATTCAGTTGAGTCTTGATGGCAAGCGCTTGTTTGTAACAACGTCGCTATTTTCTACCTGGGACAATCAGTTCTACCCTGAGATACGACATAAAGGTGGGGTCATGCTTATGGTCGATTGCGATCCTGACAATGGCGGTATGGAAATCAACAAGGACTTTGTTGTCAACTTTGGTAATGAACCTAATGGGCCTTCACGGTGTCATGAAACTCGCTACCCTGGTGGTGATTGCACGTCCGATATCTGGTTATAAATACGATGAATCATAGAGAAGAATACCCAGCTGAATACCTCGCCAGCATCTTGTCGGATGTTAAAACCATAGCCATGGTTGGGGCCAGTCCTGATGCCACAAAGTTCAGCTATGGCGTGTTGCGTGTGTTGCACGAGCAGGGCTACCGCATGATTCCTGTCAATCCACGGCATGCGGGTAAGGAGATACGGGGTTTGAAAGTATTTGCATCGTTGGCAGACATTGATCAGCCCATTGATATGGTGGAAGTCTTCCGGGCCTCTGAGGCATTGCCAGGCATTGCACAGGAAGCCATCGATGTGGGTGCGTCTGTTTTGTGGAGCCAGATTGGTGTCTACAGTGATGAGGCAGCTGCGCTTGCAGAAAGTGCTGGCTTGCGCGTGGTTATGGATCGTTGCCCCAAAATTGAACTGTTTCGACCTTTCTGGAAGCCTAATCTGAATCTGGGGATTTAGGGCATGTCCGATGTTTTTAAAGTAGAGCTACGCAATAGCGGTGTGACTCTGAATGTTGCTGCAGATGAGCCCATCTACAAAGCGGCATTGAAAGCTGGCGTGCAATTGCCCATTGGTTGCGATTATGGGGGTTGCATTACCTGCGCTGCAAAATTGGTGGAAGGCAAAGTCCGCCAACCGGGTGCCAGTGCGTTAAACAAACGACAGTCTCAGGCAGGATACATACTGTTATGTGTTGCTCGACCCAAATCGGATTGTATTATCGAGGAGGGCGTTGAGTCGCACGACGAGCTGTATATGAATCCGTTCAGCGGTAAATTATCGTCTTAGAGTTGGTGTCAGGTTATTTGCAGATGCTCAACTATGGCATCAATATCCAGACTGTTTTCACCAGCTTTATTTCCAGCAGCAAGTAGCCAGGCCAATGTATCGGTAATCTGTTCGCGGCTAATTTCATCAGATTCAAGTTGCTGTTCAATGCGTGTGCGTACATCGTCAACCTGGGCTTCTATAACAACATCTTCACGCGATTTCCCGGAAAAACTGGATAACACGGTAGCTGGAGTTTTTTCTGAGTAAACGTCCGCCAGGGCATAGCTATCTCCCCAGTCATTAAGTTTTCCAACCACAGAGTTAGCATGTGCTAGCAGGGCTCTTACTGGTTTTTTCTGCCAATGAGTACCCACTGACCCTAGTAGGCGTCTGCACGCGTCTGCAGCGGCTTGTAATTGCTCTAACTCAATACCGTAGGTGCTTCGAAAAGGCTGCCAGTTACCGATAATAGTTGCTGCGATAGCGTCAGATTCAATGACTTCAGCCAATTCGCGTGAATACTCACTGGCTTTTGTTAATACAGTCCAGTTGGTACGCAGGCCTTTGTAGCCAGGACCTAAGGCTGCGCGATATTCGGTATTGTTAACAAACAATTCGCGGAATCGAAGAACTTTCACGAGCTGTGAAAGCATACGGCGATGATCGACTGTTAAATGGCTGGTTTTTTCAATGCTGAATTCCATGAATTGCCGACGAGCGTTGAAATAGTCTTCATCAATAAGGTCATCATCCGAGTTTAGCGTGCCGCCTAACTCCGTTACTAAGCTCAGTAATTGAGACTTCGCAGGTACCTTGTCTAATACGAAATGTTCCTGCAGAGCGCTCAACTCGTCTTCAATAAGCTTTGCTTGATGCTGTGCACGTCTCAGCAGTAGTGAAGTATTTGCGTAACAAAGGTCAGAATGTCCAATTTGGTCTAGTGAAGTTGGCGCCTTGTCTATCAATTCGATGATACTGGCAAGTCTGATTAGTTCTCGAGTACTTAAGTCTGGTGCGTGTAAAATTTCACTGATGGTCTTGGATTTCAAACCAATTTCGACAGAATTCACCCAGGCTGCCATTTTTCCGGGCATGGCGGGTAGGTGTCTGAACTCGACATGATCCAGTCCTTCGGCAGCTAAGCGTGCCGAAAATTTACGTAGTCCGACAATGCTCTCTTTATTGAATTGAACATTACTGGCAGTTCCTGCCGTATCGATTGAATCCGAGTAGTCGGGGATTAGCTGCAGAACAGAGTTGAGTTGATAGAGGCTTTTATTACTGGCGATACTCATGGCTAGCGGTACGCTGAAGTGCTTAGGAAGATGCGGCATATTCAGCGAATGAGTGCCTGATAGTTCACCGTGCATTAGTGAGGCTGTGCCTATGGCAATGTTGAATTCTAGCTCTAGGGTGCTTGATTCTCTAATTGATTCAGCAACATGTGCCATGAAATCGCTGAGTGGCTCGTCTTCTTCAAAACCTGGAATATTGACGCCGAATAATTGCCTGGCATGCTCACTTAGCGCCTGATTAAATTCGGGTAGCTCACCGTTAAGGCGAATCTCGTATTGTGATTTTTCGGGCACTCTTACCAGCAATGCCGGGTATAGCAGAAGAGGTGCACGTTTTCTCACTTGAGAATCGGTACTGGCTTCCTGCCAGCCGAGAAATCCTGCCGCTAAATACAATTGTTTGTCGCCTTTAGTTTTTATCAAGGCATTTTCAACAAGAATTTTCTTGCACTGCTCTAACAGACTTTTGGCATCGTGCTTGGTGAGCAAATTAAATCGGTCTTTGGGCTGCCGCCTTTGTCGTCCGGACTTTGCGCCTTGACCCGCATGTGGCCCGTGCTGAGTTACTTGCGATTCTGTGCTCACGGTGTGTAGGTCAGACTCTGTAAATCTATTGACAGAATCGATAACCGATTCGTCGATGTCGTAGTCGGTTAGGTTCGAATCGTCTGATGAAAGCAGATCCAGGTAGCCACCGTTCTCTGACAACACTTCTGAAAGTGCCAGCGGGGAATGAGGGTACAACAAGATATCTGTGTCCAGCACACCCCAGTCCAAAGCCCTGTCGCCACCTCGACTGTCGTTGTCGGCGCGCCGACGGGAATGTTTTGGATTTGATTCACTACCGTAAAGGACTTCCACCGGGTTTTCGCATTCCTGATTGTTAACGGGAGGGGGCGATAAAGTATTCTGACTAGAGCACAATTCAGGATTCGGGCCAAACAGGCAAAGGATTAAGCAGTTAACGTGACCAACTTTCTTAAATCACTACTAGTTAGATAGTTGCTAAATCGTGTATTGGCAATTGAATACCAGAGATTTAGACACATTCAAGCCTATTCGGTAATCTCATCTGCCCAGACTTTGAAATTTTGAAGGGTGTTGGGGCCGAACGTAGTTGTTATGGCAACATCTGCTGCGTCACGTCCTCGCGCCTGAAGGACTCTACCGATACGTGGAACGTTGTTACGCGGATCGAACGTATGCCACTCACCACCAAGATACGCCTCGAACCACGCTGCGAAATCACCCGGTGGATGAGGTAACGGCGTGCCCTCATTACTGATATATCCTGTGCAGTAGCGAGCTGGGATGTTCAAGGCTCGGCAAAATGCCACCGCCAGGTGTGCATAGTCTCGACACACCCCACAGCGCTCCTCATAGGCTTCTGAGGCTGTTTTGGTGACCCGTGCGTGCTCGTAGCCAAATGTGATGTGCCGGTGCACAAAGTCGCACACCGCTTGCACGCGTGCCCACCCGGGTTCACTCTCTCCGAACAAGGTCCACGCTAGATCCAGCAATCGGTCGCTATCGCAAAAGCGGCTTGCTAATAGAAAGACGAGAGCTTCCTCGGGAAGCTCTTCGACACCAATCTGTCGAGCATCTGGCATCACTGGATCGGGCTGGCCGGTATCTCTTATCACCGCATCAGCCGAAATGAGCATAGTGCCAGTAGGCGCTAGTATCCTGCTGCACCAATTACCAAAGCTATCACGGTAGCCAGATATGGGAACGGTGGGATTGATAATGATGTGGTCTGGCATTGCCAGGTCGGACACGCGCGTAAAATGGACGTTCAACATCAATAAGACTGGAGTCGGTTGGGGGAACTCGTACTGCAATTCATAGCCGATCCGAAATTTCATCTCATTCTCCACAACTACTATGCTTGGCAGCGCTTCGACAAACTCAGTGTAGCGCCTAATCTAGCGTGCTCTGAGTTGTGGCCAACGATTTTCACGATACTAGCATGGTCGTTCACTGACCAATTCATTCTGGAAAGATCTACACACCCGCAACTTTTTTAGATGTGGTGAGTGGGCAGTGTATATTTGTTCTTTGGACTAGGCATGAAGTGTGAGCCTACAATCGATTGTGACGTCAATGACCGATATTATTGAAACCTGTTTGACCATAGACGCTGACAGTAGCCATCTCAAAGCCAGTCTGCTGTTGGCCAATCGCACAGAGCTGTCTCAAGCCAAAATCAAAGATGCCATGCACAAGGGGGCCGTTTGGTTGTCGCGGGGGAGCGATAAGAAACGGTTGCGGCGTGCCAGCAAACCATTAAAAGAAGGTGATAGGCTGGAGCTTAACTACAACGCTGAGCTGCTCAGCCAGCTAGTTCCAGAGCCCAAATTGGTCCACGATGCCTGGCATTACAGTGTTTGGTATAAGCCTTACGGGCTTTACTGCCAGGGGAGCCGCTGGGGTGACTTTGCCAGTATCAATCGCTGGGTGGAAATAAACCTACCTAAAATACTTAACAGCGCAGAGCGCCCAGTCTTTCTCGTGCATCGGCTTGATCGTGCGACAACGGGATTGATAGTGTTATGCCACAGCAAAACAGCTGCCCGTCTATTTAGTGCAATGTTTGAAGAAGGCAAAATTGATAAGCGTTATCAAGCGATTGTGCACGGTGATTTCTCTGTATTTGCACAGGATTACGAAGTGGATCGGATAGTGGATGGCAAAATGGCAAGGAGTATTTTTTCTTATGTCAATAAGAGGGATGATTGCTCGCTGGTGGATGTTAGGTTACTGACGGGCCGTAAGCATCAAATTCGCCAGCACCTAAGTGCATTGGAGTACCCCATTGTCGGTGATCGACTTTATGGATGTGGCGATAGTGAAGATAAGGACTTGCAGCTGCAATCGGTGTCATTGCGATTTACTTGCCCAATAACTGATACCGAGCAACATTATGTGGTTGCTGACCATCAACGAATCCAGCTTTAATCTAGCCGCTGTAATGACTGGTTTATTGTATGTTGGTCGTTGAGTCCGTAACAGGTAGGTCGGCAAGAGTGAGTAATTGATTATTAACCTAGCGCAGTGGTTAGTATCGCGTTGTGATCTCTCAACACAGGAATCCCGTCAATTATCGGAAATGATACACCTGACTTAGGACAGTAATAGAAAGAGTCCATTTTTATCATAGCTTGATGGTTTATCGGGTCAACGAAATTCAGCTCAGAGAACACATTTACTTTTTTCTTTTTTAATATTAGTGCGGCAGTTGGATTCAAGGGATTGGATATGACTGGAAGTAAGTTTTGCGCTACAACCTCAGCACCTAGAGATTCGGCAACTTCCGATAGATTTCTTACGTATCCGTGATGTTCCATTCTAAGTTGAGCCTCTGGTGAGGCTTGTTCGTAGCAGGGTTCGAATAGAATTACATATTCTTTCGCAACTCTCAAAACCTCAGAAATCAGTTCATATTCTCGACCATGATTTGGTTCGAGAGCATGACTACTAACGACTACATCAATTGAATTCCCTGGCAACGGAATGCGCTCAATGTCTGAACAGAATACATTCAAATTATTATAGTGGCGCTCACTTAAATGTCGCTTCACATAATGGCTTCCCTTGCGTAATCGGCTCCAACTTATGTCAAAAGCATAATAATTAGTGTCATTATCCAGCATTAACATAAGCGGGAGTAGTGAGGTCAATTCACCACAACCTATGTCGAGTATCGATGTAGCGTCGCCGGCGTATTTTCCTATGTAGTCGTACTGCTGTTTAACGTAACTGTTAATAAAACTAGCGTCCTTCTCGACAGTTTCTATATAAGAGCCCGCTTGTAGGTCGTAGGCAGTTTCAATTATCGTGGCAGAGTTGAGCGAGCTGCCCGTGTGCTCCTTGAGGAGCTCAGTGACGTTTTTACCCTGAGCATAGGCATCTCTGTAAAACTCAATGTTTGAGATATAACTCATTCTCTATGCCGACCGCTCTGCGTATATGTTGGTAAAGATTTACAAACAGCAAAAAATACACCACAAAAACTAGTCTCAGCTTTGGCTCCTGGAGTTTACACGTGTGTAAGGTACCGCTCGGGTGCCTTAACTCTATGAAACTATGAGTATTTTAGCTGTCGTTTTTGATGTGAGACCGAATCGCATCTGTCGGGTCCTTGGAACTTGTATTTGTTTAAGCGCGAGTGGCTAGGGCCCTGAAGGTCGCTTAGGCAGATTTCCAGCTGGTGGCTGATCGTCAAGCGACAGAATCACCGAAAATAGCCATACACAAACCCAATGCAGCAAGGCCTGCGAAAAAAGATATTCGTAATGCTGAATATCCTGAGTGCTTGGCGTTGAACGCCGCAATCAATGCTTGAGCTGCGTAATAGAGGGCAAAGGCGCGTGACGCATAGGCAATGATTTCAAATAGGTTTACCGCCCAGGTAATGATTAAGCCAGCAGTCACTAAGATAGCGTAGGCTGTTCTTGGGCTTATGCGTCCGTCAGAAAGCTCTGTTAGTAATCCGCCCGCACCATGGGTGTCTGCAACTGCTGCGCTAAATTGGGCGCTTAGCGCGGCAGCGACTAATAGCAACGGCAAGACGGGCGCGACAATAGCCATCATATCGATGATGGCTGTCTCATCCAGACCCAACTCTCGAGTGTCAAATGCGTATGTCAGTAAGACGATATACGTCAGGTAGATGATGGTTGAAATATACTGGGCAAGCTTCATTGACCTTATGCGCAGCGGGGCCTCGTAGACGGCGCCCAGGTAGCGAGACGTCTCAAATCCCTGCACGGTTACGATCAGGCCGAACCCTAAGGTCAAGGCCGCCCAACCGGTTATTACGGGTTGATCGAATCGTAAGTCTCCAGCACTAACTTGATCGCTGAAATGTACGCCAAGCCCCAACAATAGGCCGACTATGATGGCCAGCTTCAAGCTGACAGAAATTTGCTCCATGCGCTCCATGGCTGAGAATCCTTTCGTCCAACCGACAAAAAGAATGAGCACCAATACAGTGCTGGTTAAAAGCTTGGCGTAGAACGAGTTATCGAAGGACGTTAGGCTGACACCAAATGCCCCAAACAGGTTTAGGTAGTATGCCACCGAAATTACATAGGCAAAGGCCAGGACCCAGGAAGCGAAGGTTTCCAATGCGTGTTCACGGGGCTTCCGATCAACTTGTGCGTCGATGAACTGGATGTTGAATCGAATGGCGTTGCCAAACCCATAGGCTACCGCGCACAACAGCAGCATCGCAATTGGCGCATAGCTTCCGTATGAGGAGCCCAAAATTGGGCCTAGTACAAGAAAGCCGCTGCCAATGATGGATGCGAGGGGCGTAATTATTGCCCGCCAGGTTAGTGCTTGAGATACACGTGGCCAGAGAAACAGGCCGAGCATGAGCACCACAGTGCTAGAGATTAAAATAGAGACGTTCAAAAGGACATCATGTAGTTTCGCTGGAGCTGAACTATACCGTGCTCGTCACAGGTATCCTGCTGGTTGATCGCACAAATATTGCGTACTTGAAGTTTTATGGAATTCCCGCGCTAGTTTGCTGTCTGAGCTACAACGCGATACTCATGAATTCGATTGATCAGCCGATTTCGTTTGTTTAAGTGCGTCTCATTTGAATTATATTCGTAGACAACAGATAACCGTAGAGAGAAATGACTATGCGCGACTGGATGAAAATGGCAGGAATT
>JBLIIE010000191.1:0-9183 GCA_047634635.1 Granulosicoccus sp.
CAGATCTCCACCCACGTAGACTCCCATGGTTTAGCCGTGGATTTCGCTCAATCAGGCACCGGCATGGCACTAACCAGCGCGTTAATAGGCGCACCGTGTGTATTGATGGCAAAATTGGTGTTATTGCATCCATCGCTCATGCCTGCCAAAGACGGGTATTTTATTGACTCTGTCCGCGGCAATGATGAAGTCGCCCAAACCTTCACTACCTGGCTGAAAATCGAAGCACTGCAAGCAGAACTAGCAGCCTATGAGGCTGTGTAGTCCCGACCAAAGTGGAGTTAACCCATGAACGGTATTCTGTGGGGCCTTCTGGGCGCCGTCCTAATTGGCGCTTCCGATTGCATTGCTCGGGTAACCAGTCAACGCGTCTCCCTCAGCGTTTTGTTCTTGATAATTATGGGCCTGTCTTTCAGCGCTCTAACTCTATGGCTTGGGTTCACTTTTAATTGGCCTCCCTGGAACGCCGAAGCCTGGGCCGCATCAGCCGCATCCGGGTTATTGAATCTTCTCGCACTCTACTTTCTCTATCGGGCCTTGGCCCGCGGCCCAGTGGCAGTGGCCTCGCCAGCAGCCTCAACATTTACCGTTCTATTGGTGGGGCTGAATGTTCTGGTGGGCGAATCGTGGTCCTGGCCACAAGTTGCAGCCGTGTTTATTGTGTTTTTGGGAGTCGTCATGCTGGCACGGCCTGCCAATGTCGATACGTCTGAAGAATATGACGCAAAGTGGTTAAAAATCACAGCAGCCTTTGGCTTGGCTGCAGCCACAACTGTCGCGCTACGTATGTTTTTGGCGCAAGAGGCAGGATCGGAACTGGGCGCTCTACACGCCCTATACCTCAATCGCTTATTTGCATTTTTAGGCGCAATGGTACTGGTAATAATTGTTATATGCCGACAACAAACCCTGTCTTGGCCCAAAGGTTCGATCTGCAAGCTTGTGGTGATTCAGGCGGTCTTGGAAACAGCCGCTTTGGGCGTATTCCTAATCGGATCCGCCCAAGGTGGTCGAATTGGCGCCACTATTGGCTTCTCAGCATTCGCAGCAGCTACTGCGCTTTTCGCTTGGTGGTGGCTCAGTGAAAAGATCGGCTGGCAGCGAGGCATCTGGATAGTAGTGGTGGGCAGTGGCGTATTATTGGCTGTACTGGGCCACCCGACAGCCTCATCATGAGTAATAATCCAAAGACGCACAGTTGGCCTGAAAATCACTGGAACTGGACTGCACCACTGCCCCACAAACACGGAAATCACCACTGGAATTTCATTCACTTGGCTGCCCAAATCGCATTGGATAACCTCGCAAATGTGCTGCAACTGGGCTATATAGCCGCGCAAACAAAGATTGCTCTTGCCAACATAAACACTGTTCTGCACGATCTAGGCGCTACAATGGACAATATTGTCAAGGTCACCACCTTTTACCAAGGCTCAGCTTCAGCAGATGAGCTTCACAAAAACTTGATGATCCGCTCAAATGCCTTTTCTAACCCAGGACCTGCGACGTCAGGAATTCCCCTACCACACCTGGTATCTAAGCACATGATGATAGAAATTGAGGTCATCGTAATAGCTCGCACCAGCGCGCCCTGAAGTTTTTTCTTTATTTTTAGTAACCGTTTACCCATGTCCATTAATGAATCAGACCTGTTCAGCTGCTTACCCTTGCGCGCTGAGTTATTGCAGGCTCTAAATAGCGTCAACTACTTACGTATGACACCCGTGCAGACAGACTCGCTGGGGCCTATTCTGGACGGCCGGGATTTACTTGCCCAGGCTGAAACAGGCAGCGGCAAAACAGCCGCATTTGCCATTGGCATCCTGAACAAATTAAACATTAATATGTTCAAAACACAGGCCCTGGTCATCTGCCCCACGCGAGAACTGAGCGACCAGGTTGCGGCAGAGATTCGTCGCCTGGCAAGCACCTTGTCCAACACAAGAGTTGTGACTCTATGCGGTGGAAAGCCCATGCACGATCAATTGACGTCACTGAGCAGAGAGCCGCACATTGTGGTTGGCACGCCAGGACGTCTAATTGCGCATTTGAATAAAGGTACCCTCCGCCTGGAAAACGTAGCAACTTTGGTTCTGGATGAAGCCGACAGAATGTTCGACATGGGCTTCTTCGATGACATTACTCGCATCATTGACGCCACCGAAGACGATAAACAAACGCTGCTATTCTCTGCGACTTACCCCGAAGAGATCCTTGGCATCAGTAAAGCTGTACAGAATGAACCCGTCAAAGTCACTGTCAAACCAACGGCCACAACAGCAAACATTAATCAGCATTTTGTTTTTGCCAAAGAAGAACACAAAATCGAGAGCCTACTCAGAGCCTTAGGTAAATACCAGCCAGAAAACGCTATTGTATTTTGTAACCGCAAACAGACGGTACAGGATCTGTGCGAAGCGCTTCAATCAAAAGGCTTCCATGCCAAGGCACTTCACGGGGACATGGAGCAACGGGACAGAGATGAGGCCATAATTCTGTTTACCAACAACAGCGCAACCCTGCTGATTGCTACAGACGTTGCTGCTCGTGGTCTGGATATCACGGCACTGTCAGCAGTTATAAATTACGACTTTGCGTTGACACCCGACACGCATATTCACCGTATTGGCAGAACAGGTAGAGCTGGACTGGAAGGAATCGCCCTCACTTTGGTCAATCCGGATGAGACCCATCGGGTTCGTGCTTTAGAAGATTACGCCAAGATGGAAATTGCTTTTGGCGAGCTACGTGCTTCAGACATCGTTGATGACCGGCCTGCAACGCCAACCACTTCCACCATTTTACTGAACGTAGGCAAGAAGGACAAAATCAGACCAGGTGATATCGTCGGTGTGTTGACGGCCAATCCCGAAATAAGCCAAGAAGACATCGGTAAAATTAAGGTGCAGGCAAAAATATCGTTTGTGGCGATTAACAAAGCTAAGGCTGGCCTTGCATTGAAAATCCTGACCAACGAAAAAATCAAGAAGTGCAAAACTCGACCTCGAATGCTAAAGTAGTCATAGATGATCACATCTAGATTCGGCCCTGTTCCCTTATTGATGCCCTTTGGGGAGCGCTGACTGGGGCCCATCACGTGTGACATGCACAGCACTCTTGCCAATGATCCACAAAATGGCGCTCAAGCAATGCTAAAGTAGGCGGCTATCTTCCTTCTTGGCACCCGCCCAGTGCCCAACATTGAGTCTTTTCTTTGATCTCCGCTTCAAACGTCACCATTCAGTTCGGCTCAAAGCCATTATTTGAGAATATTTCCGTAAAATTTGGTGATGGAAATCACTATGGCCTGATTGGCGCCAACGGCAGTGGAAAGTCGACTTTCATGAACATTCTGGACGGCTCACTTGAGCCTTCGGCCGGAAACGTCTCTGTTAGCCCTAACGAGCGCATTGGTAAACTGAATCAGGATCAGTTCGCCTTTGAGGAGTTCACTGTAATCGACACGGTCATCATGGGCCATGCTGAGCTGTGGAAGATTAAACAAGAGCGTGAGCGACTGTATTCCCTACCCGACATGACTGAAGCTGACGGCATGCGAGTTGCCGATCTGGAAGTCGAGTTTGCTGAGATGGATGGCTACACAGCCGAGAGTCGAGCGGGTGAATTCTTGAGCGGCGCAGGTATTCAGGAATCTCTGCATTTTGGCCCGATGAGCGATGTTGCTCCAGGGTGGAAGCTGCGCGTCCTTTTAGCACAGGCACTGTTCTCATCCCCCGACATCCTGTTACTTGACGAGCCCACCAACAACCTGGATATCAATGCTATCCAGTGGCTCGAAAGCGTATTAAGCCAACAGAAAAGTACCATGGTCATCATCTCCCACGACCGGCACTTTCTGAACTCTGTTTGCACCCATATGGCTGATATCGATTATGGCGAGTTACGGGTATACCCGGGCAACTACGATGATTTCATGATTGCATCCACCGCTGCCAGAGAGTTGCTGCAATCAGAGAATTCCAAGAAAAAAGTCCAGATTGCTGAGCTTCAACATTTTGTTAGCCGTTTCTCAGCTAACGCATCGAAAGCAAAACAGGCAACCTCTCGTGCCAAGAAACTCGAAAAAATTGAGTTAGCCGACATCAAGCGATCAAGTCGCATAAGCCCGTACATCCGCTTCGGGCAAGACAAAAAATTATTTCGTCAAGCTGTTACTGTAGAAAACCTGTCCATGGGTTTCGACGACAAGGTGTTGTTTGAAAAAGGCAACCTAATGCTCGAAGCTGGGTCCCGTCTGGCTATCATTGGTGAGAACGGTGTAGGCAAAAGCACTTTGCTGCGTTGCCTGCTTAATGAACTCCAACCCACATGTGGAAAATTTCAATGGGCCGAGAACGCAACCGTTGGCTTTTGCCCACAGGACAACACTTACGAATTTGCGAAAAATCAGACCCTATTTGACTACATGACCCAATGGCGAAACGCTTCACACAATGATCAGGCCGTGCGCGCGGTTTTGGGTCAATTACTGTTCTCATCAGACGATTTCGAGAAACGTGCGCGGGTGTGCTCTGGTGGTGAGAAAAACCGACTGATCTTTGGCAAATTGATTCTTTTGGCTCCTAACGTTATGGTGTTGGATGAACCCACCAACCACATGGACATGGAGGCAATCGAGGCCTTGAACTTGGCTCTAGTGCACTACGAAGGAACCATCATTTTTGTAAGCCATGACCGAGAATTCGTTTCATCTCTGGCCACGCAAATTGTAGAGATTAAAGACAAGAAGCTGATCAACTTCGCTGGCACCTATGATGAATACCTTGATCATCAAAGGCACCAGGCCAAAATTAAAGTCGCTTAATTCTTGATGCAACCCTCAAGCACCACCCACTAGCTTACTGCGACGTGCTAGAAATTCCTTGTGCGACTGTTCGGTTCCGTCATGGTAAGAGCCGAATAGCTTATCCCAAGGCACTTCCAGGTTTCCGTAATTGCATTCGAAGTATCGGTGATGCATTTGATGGTGGAAATTGCCTAGAGTCAATCTGTTACCGCTTTTAACCAGCAAGCCTTCAAATCCAGTGTGGGATGTAGATGCGGTTATCGCCTGATGCTGCATGTGAAACAAAATATGAATTGGGTGGGCCGCAAGAATCCAATGTATCAACACCGAGCTGAAGAAAAGAATGTGCTCAATCGGGTGCATCGATAAACCCGACCAGGGCCCTACATTCGTGTTGCGGTGATGCAATCCATGTGCAATTTTATACAACGGTGGCCAATGCAAAAATCGATGCACCCAATAGAAATGAAACGAAATCCATAGGGGTGTCAGAAAAAACAGCAGAACAAACCAAATAGGGTTCTGGCTCCAAAGCAGCATGGGCGCATATCCGTTGGCTATTGCCCACAACATTAGCACTTCAAATGCTGTCCAGAAAAAAACACCACTACTCAAAGTCCAGAACATATTGTCCCTAAGCTGACTATTGAGCGTAAAACGTTTGCCAGTGACGTTGATATCTCGACCATCGAATTTCAATTCGTCGCCCTGGGTTTTCTTGGTGTGTAGAAAAAAGTGCAAACCACCGGCAACGATGGCGATTAACACAAAGTTTCTGACAAACATCTGAGCAATCCAACCAAATTCGAAGGTACGCGTATCTTCCAGTGCAGGCTGAAATATAAACCAGGTAAGAACCGCTAACACTGCAATAATCAGATTCTCACCAACCACTAGCCAACGCGCTGTAAACCAGCGAGCATAGCCAGCCGGATTTAACGGCCACTGGAACAGCGGAGAAGTTTCAATAGGTGTGTTGGGTCGGTAGTTCCATTGCCTGGAAAATCGACTTCCGGCAGTCTCTTTGTCAGGTGAGTCTTGGGTCATTGTTTCGTGAATTAGAGTTTCAAAACAGTTAACTCAATCTACCATAGAACGTCATACGAGCAGATTCTGACAGAGAAATACCTGGCTTGGTGTTGTAGGCGAGAACCACAAGCATTCTCGTTGTATCCCCAACCGTCGGTGTCACCCGGTGCAGGGAATTGCGCCCCCTGAACAATACGAGACAACCCGGTTCCATGTTCAGCGTGGTCACCGCAGTTTCTCCATCAAGAATACGTTGTGCTCCTGCGTAGTTCATATCTCCAGTATCAGCATTTCTAACATTCTTGACGTACTCAAAATCAGCACCTGCTTCAGGCTGCTGGATAAGGAGCGTAATCGCAAACGATGAATTGTCAAAATGCCAGCCTAGCTCCTGCCCATCTGATGCATAGTGCAGATTGATGGCCGATAAGGGGTCAGCGTATTCATACAAAGCCTCCTCAGCTAGCACACTACATAAAAACGATTTGAATTCAGAATTCCCATACAAACTATGGAGCAAAGATTTATCTGGAATCTGATCCGTTGTGATGCACCCTTTAGACGACCGAACACTTTTGTTTCGAGCATGATCTAAATCAAATTCACGATCAGTAGGCTGTAGATATACATTATGATCGCTCTTCGTATAGAAAGCTTGATCAGCATTTTCCCGCCCCTCACTTACGATAGATTGAATAGCTGATGTTGTGAGGAAATCAGGTAAAACCAATACACCATGTTCATCTAGCTGAGACTTGCAACTAGACCTAAACTCATCATCACCCAGCAGGTAGCGATCCACATCGATAATAGTATCTACTGTACTGATGTCTGAAGCTCCCAATGCATTTTCAATATCTTTAATCAAATCGACCGTTGCTTCCAACCCTACGTTCAACCGCACCAACCTCCCCCCATAATCCTTTCCGGGCCTGTCCACGTCAGGGTATAGCACCGCCAGGCTGTTCACGCCTCCCCAGCTAAGACCAATTAAAAAAATTTCCAGAGAGTCCACAAATTTCTTGACCTTCGATGGCGGCACCTCTGACTTAAAAAGAAACGAAAATACACTGCTCGAGCCGGTGAAGTCACGTTTCCAATGCTCATGTCCAGGACAAGACTCAAGCGCGGGATGAAACACCGCCTTAGCACAAGATAACTCACTCAACCAACGAGCAATTTCAAGTGTTGATGCCTCCAGCTTATCGAGTCTTACTGCGAGCGTTTGCAAACCTCGCAACGCCAAACTGCAATCATCAGGGGACACCGCCAACCCAAGTTGCTGATAGACGTCCCCCACCGCCTGTAAGGATTCGTCACCGGCTACTGACACTGATCCCAGCAACAAATCGCTGTGTCCGCCAATGTACTTGGTTAACGCTTGCATACTGACATCGACACCGTGTGCAAATGCATCGAAAAGTACGCCTGCCGAATACGTATTATCCAGCGCAACCTTCACTCCACGCTCATGAGATACCTCGACAATAGCCGGTA
Source organism: Granulosicoccus sp. (assembly GCA_047634635.1). Lineage (GTDB taxonomy): Bacteria > Pseudomonadota > Gammaproteobacteria > Granulosicoccales > Granulosicoccaceae > Granulosicoccus. Next base: position 7,334 of record JBLIIE010000191.1, read on the forward strand.
CATCCTGCACTTCCATCGTCACCGACCCGGGACTCTCACACCACACTAGAGCGGTGTTATCTCTTATCAGCTCTTTTATGCCCCTACCAATGAGCGGATCGTACGCTTCAACCTCAATGTTCAGACCAGCCAACAACCCTTTTGCCATTTCATTGTTTGGTCCATAGACAGAATACGGAACCAGCGCATGTGTGCCTGCTTTGCAATAGGCAAGATAGATGAGCGCGATAGCTGCCTGTCCACCAGGGACGATGAACGTGTAGTGCGCGTTTTCCAGATCTGCTATTCGTGCAGAAAGTTCCAAAGTGGTAGGCGTGCCGTACAGACCATAGGAGTAACCATGCTTGTCCTGCTGCCAATTGTCGCTTACGTCATCCTGCGATTCAAACACGACAGTAGACCCGCGATAAACAGGCGTTGCCAAAGAGCGATAATCCCTTCGCGACCGGGGTTTCGAATTCAGAAGTTTAGTGCGCCAATCCATATAACCCTTCTCACATGCTTTGCATTGATTGTATCGCCTGCAAATATATCTTCACTGCAGATACCATTTCTGCGATCGGCACGTATTCATTGAGAGAATGAGCTTGTGCCAGAGCACCTGCACCACAAATAACTGCAGGTACTCGAAAATTGGGGGCGTCGGTAGACCCAGGGAACGGTGTAACCTCTGGTGCTCTTCCCAGCACGTTCTCACAGGCTGAAAATACTGATTTAAAAACATTGGATTCCAGGCTCGTACTCAATGCCGGAACGTTCAATGAAGGTTCAGAAAACGCAAACTGAAAATCAGGAATTTGACTTGAAACTTTCTCGAGTATTGCGCTCAGCTCTGCCATTACCGACTCATAAGTCTCCCCGGGAATAGTTCTTCTGTCGATAGTAATCTCGCAATGATCTGGCACAGAGCTGGCGTTTTGACCACCATTAATGACGCCAAGACTGAACGAGGGATTACCGCACACCGGATCTGCTGGTCGAAGCTCAAGCTCTTTGGCGTACTGCTGTAGCTCAGTGATAACCGCATTCATATGGTAGATCGCATTTATGCCCAGCTGGGGCATGCTTGAATGCACAGATTTCCCAGTGGTTGTGACGGACAGACAAACTTGTCCCTTATGGGCCGCACTAATGTTCAAACTGGAAGGTTCAGCGACAATGGCGAAATCTACATTTGGGCCGGATCTTCCAAATTCAGCGGAACCAATCATGGCATGTTCCTCATCAACTATTCCTGCAATGATTAAATCTCCAGACAATGGTTGATTTAATTGCTGTAGCAGTCGAACAACTTCAAGATAGGTTGCAAGCCCAGCCTTCATATCGCATGATCCTCGGCCATAGACATTGCCATTTTTGACGACACCATTAAACGGACCGTCATACGCGGCGACTCCAACAGTATCAAAATGGCCTGCCAGTAAAATCGTTGGCCCACCACCCGTGCCTTTAAGCGTTCCCCAGACGTTGCGCCTACCACCTTCAACGTCATGGCTTTGAACAGATAATCCAAGCTCAGTTAACCTTTTCTCAAAAAACACCGCCATACCTTCCTCAACAGGCACACCCTCTTCATCTGCGCCGAACGTATTGACGCTGGGTATTTCAACCATGGCAACAAGATCATTAACAAGACGTGTTTCATCGACGTCGTGTTCGTTGGAGCTAGTCATACTGCGTTTTCACCTTTATTGAGTATTCTGAGACACTTTACACATTCCAGCTGCACCATGAAGCAGTTAGGAGATTTCTAATTCAAACAGAAGGACCATGTGCTAATGTCTCTGTGCATTATTCTCTCTGGAGTAAAAACAATTCCCCCAATCCCACAAGCGCCATTGCACTCGGCT
>JBLIIE010000192.1:0-9157 GCA_047634635.1 Granulosicoccus sp.
GTCCTGTAAAACCCAGTTGCAGTGCTCGCTCGGGAGTCACAACGCCGATACCCACGGTTCGCTGCTTCCAGATGCGATTGTCTGTTAACAACGTTTCGTATTCGTCCACATACTTGGGGAAACGCTGGGTGAAGTCTTCCAGAAAATCCAACATGGTTCCAGAACGACTGTCATTAAGTTTCGATGCTGCAGCCTTGCTGGTGAACCGCGATGCCTCATACTGTGGCATGCGGTCAGGCAAATCTCTGGCAACACCGCCAGGGCGGTAGTAGGTGGCGTGTAAACGGGCGCCGGAGACCGCTTCGTAGCAGTCCATCAGATCTTCACGTTCGCGAAAGCAATACAGGAATATGGACATTGCACCGATGTCCAAACCATGAGCACCCAGCCACATCAGGTGATTAAGAATTCTTGTTATTTCGTCAAACATTACGCGGATGTACTGTGCCCGAACAGGCACTTCAACACCCAGCAATTTTTCAATGGCCAGCACGTAACCGTGCTCGTTACACATCATGGAGACGTAATCGAGTCTGTCCATGTAACCAATCGACTGATTATAAGGTTTTGACTCAGCTAGCTTTTCAGTTCCACGGTGTAGGAGCCCGATATGTGGGTCGGCACGCTCTACAACCTCGCCATCCATTTCCAACACAAGACGCAGAACGCCGTGTGCAGCTGGATGCTGCGGACCAAAATTCAATGTGTAGTTGCGTATCTCAGGCATCTTTATTCTTCGCAGCTTCGCTCGCAGAATTGCTGGCAGTCTTACTGGTGGATTCACCGGTGGCATAACGTAAATCTTCACGTATGACTCGAGGAACTAACACTCTAGGCTCGATACTAACGGGCTCGTACACAACTCGCTCTTTCACCGAGTCGTAACGCATTTCCACATTGCCGATTAGTGGAAAATCCTTGCGGAAAGGATGTCCGGTAAAACCGTAGTCCGTCAGAATACGCCGTAAATCGGCGTGACCATCGAACAAGATTCCAAATAGATCAAACGCCTCCCGCTCGTACCAGTCCGCGTTGTTCCAAACTGGAGTCACCGATGGGAGAATAGGCATGGAATCATCTGGTGCAGCACATCGGACGCGCACGCGAACGTTATGATCAAGGGATAGCAAATGGTAGGCTACCCAAAAACGTGGTTGATCTGACTCAGGTAGGTCAAGACTCGTGTCAAACGTCAGGCTACCAGTAGACGCCGTATTAACCGCCCTGCTGTAGCTAGCCATGTTACCTGTATCGGTAGACCACTCTGCCACACCGTAGGTTGCGTAGTCGACGCCAGCTAAATCACTCATTTGCTTGAATGAGAGAGCTGGGTCATCGTGCAACTTTTGGCAAACAGTTAATAGTTGATCCGAACTGACATCGATAACCACGAGGTCTATCGATATCTTTATCGAATCATTATCTGGAAATGCCGCTACCAGCGCATCTCGCATTTTTTCCACACGTGTCGGCATGATAATCAGCGAGCTATGGTGTTAGTAGTGCGAATTTTCTTTTGCAACTGCATTATGCCGTAGAGCAGAGCCTCAGCGGTTGGCGGGCAACCAGGCACATAAACATCTACAGGTACGATGCGATCACAACCGCGCACCACAGCATACGAATAGTGGTAGTAACCACCGCCGTTGGCGCAACTTCCCATGGAGATAACCCATTTAGGATCAGGCATTTGGTCATAAACTTTGCGCAGCGCTGGTGCCATTTTATTGACCAGCGTGCCAGCAACAATCATGACATCAGACTGCCTGGGGCTGGGCCGAAAAATTATGCCGAAGCGATCGAGATCGTAGCGAGCAGCGCCCGCATGCATCATTTCGACAGCGCAACAAGCCAATCCAAAAGTCATTGGCCACATAGAACCGGTACGAGCCCAGTTAATTAGCTTATCTGCAGAGGTGGTAACAAACCCCTCTTCTAGAACTCCCTCAATACCCATTATGTTATTCCCACTCGAGAGCGCCTTTCTTCCATTCGTAGATGAATCCGATAACCAGGATGAAGAGGAAGACACCCATGGCAGCGAATGCAGTACCGGATATGGAATCCAGAGTTACGGCCCAGGGAATCAGGAAGGCAATTTCGAGATCAAAAATGATGAAAAGAATGGCGACCAGATAGTAGCGAACGTCAAATTTCATTCGCGCATCCTCGAACGCCTCAAAGCCGCATTCGTAGGGTGAATTTTTGTCTTTGCCCGGATTGGATGGCCCTGCAAGTCGCCCCACAGTTAAAAGCGCAATGCCGAGTCCGAGTCCGATGAGGATAAAGAGCAGTACGGGAAAGTATGTGGCTAGCAACTGATGCTCCGGCGGCTACGTTTTATAAATTGGATACTGTACTTACGCAAAGGACAATTAGACTGGATTAACCGTCTACAGATTTAAACTGAAAGATGGGTTAACCATGAGGCCAGTTAATCTTATTATACAAATTATCGCAGAAATCTTGCCACAGTTGCCACTAAAACAAGATAAGGATCTGTGCTCAGACTGAAATAACCTGAGCACCATGTGCATCCATACAAAATTTGGTGCCGACACCCGGACTCGAACCGGGACAGCTTGCGCCACTACCCCCTCAAGATAGCGTGTCTACCAATTCCACCATGTCGGCATAAGGGAAAGGCCATACAGGCCAGCCGAGGATCATATCTCAAAACCTCGGCACTGTGGGGCCTAGTTAACGGGTTTAGGCAAGTCTGATGCTGTATCGCCCTCACCAGAGCCACTTTCTGTAATTCCACCTGGCAAATCTGAGGCAACCGCTGGAGCTTCTTGTATAAGTCCGGGGGTATCCGTTACAGATCTGACGCTACCTTCGCGATTTGCCGCAAGATAAAACAGAAAAATACTGGTCAGAAAAAATGCTGCAGCAAGAGCTGTAGTGGATTTGGTCAGAAAGGATGCCGACCCACCAGCACCAAACACGGTAGCCGAGGCCCCACTGCCGAAGGCAGCACCGGCATCAGCACCTTTTCCGTGTTGAATAAGTACAAGACCGATTACTGCTGCAGCCAGTACTACATGAATTATTAACGCGAGGGATTGCATGTTTCTCCAGTATTATTTTCTAAGTCCACAGCCTTCAGGCAGCAGCTTCACAAATGGCAAGAAACGATTCAGCATCGAGTGCTGCACCGCCGATCAGACCGCCATCAATATCAGTCTGAGAAAAAAGAGTAGCTGCATTGTCAGGTTTGACACTACCGCCATATAAAATTCGCAACGCCTCGGCAGTAGAACTGCTTCCAGACGCTATTCTAACTCGAATTAGCGCGTGCACTTCTTGCGCTTGTTCGGGTGTGGCTGTCTTGCCAGTGCCGATCGCCCAGACTGGCTCGTAAGCAACAACCATATTATCAAATGCTTCAATGCCGGCAGCTGCAAGCACAGCATCTAACTGCTCTGCAATTACCCACTCGACGTTGCCCGCTTCTCTTTGCTCAAGTGTTTCGCCAACGCAAAGAATGGGAGTAAGCCCAGCTTGCTGTGCAGCTATGCACTTAAGCGCTACTAGCTCACTGGATTCATTGAAAATAGCACGCCTCTCAGAATGACCCAGAATAACGTATTCGCAACCAAACTCTGCAAGCATCGTAGCTGAAACTTCGCCCGTGAAGGCACCAGATTTCGCCTCTGAGCAGTTTTGAGCACCCAGATGGACAGCTGAGTTACCCACCACACCAAGCACGTCACTCATGTGGATGGACGCTGGACAGACCAACACCTCAGCCGATAGAGAACCGCAGCCTGCAGACACAGCGGCTGCAAGATCCACAACTGATTGTCTGGAACCATTAAGCTTCCAGTTTCCTGCAATTAAAGGCTGGCGATGTGCCACTTTGGACAACTCCAAGGATGAAACGGCGGAAGTATACCTAGACGCAGTCAATTAGGCTAGCGATAAGACACTATAGTTAAGGACTGGCTTGCCCACGACTAGCCAAGCGCCTCGCCAACGACCTTCGCTACCGAATGACATATTTTCTCAACATCGTTGGCCACCCGTCCCTCAACCATGACCCGAACGAGCGGCTCAGTTCCAGAGGGACGCAACAAGATTCGGCCATTTTCCCCCAACGCCTCTTCAGCTTGCTTGACAGCTTGCTGGATTTGATCGTTTGCACTGAGGTCAACTTTTTTAGCCGATGGGACGTTTATCAACACTTGTGGATACAACCGCATATCAGCACGCAGACGCGACAGAGAGTCGCCAGTGGTACGCATGACAGCTAACACCGCCAAACCTGCAACGATTGCGTCACCCGTGGTTACTCTATCCAGACAAATTACGTGGCCAGAATTTTCACCACCCAGCTCCCAACCTTTAGCTCGCAGCAGCTCCATCACATAACGGTCACCTACAGACGCCCTCTCAAACGGAATGGACATCTTGTCCAAGGCATGTTCCAACGCAAGATTCGTCATCAGCGTACCAACAACCCCCCCCCTGAGAGTGCCTTCCGCATGCTGCGCTTTTGCCAGCACGTAAAGGATTTCATCACCATCGACAATTTCTCCTCGATGATCCACCATGATTATGCGATCGCCATCACCGTCCAGTGCAATTCCCACGTCAGCTCTTTCCAGCAGAACATGAGCTCGCAGATTGTCCGGAGCAGTCGCGCCACATTCCTTGTTGATGTTCATTCCGTTTGGAGCCGCGCCGACAGAAATCACCTCAGCACCAAGCTCATCAAACACCTCTCGGGCTATATGGTAAGCCGCACCATTAGCTGCATCTACCACGATTTTCATTCCATCCAAACGCAGCGACGAAGGGAATGTGCTTTTACAAAATTCAATATAGCGACCCGCTGCATCGTCGACACGGCGAGCTCTGCCTAGATCACTTGAGTCGACGGTCGTCATCTCCTCTTTCATCATTGCCTCAATTTCCAACTCGACATCATCAGGCAGTTTACTGCCCTCAGTGGAGAAGAATTTAAGACCATTGTCGTAAAAAGGATTGTGTGATGCACTTATAACAATACCGGCAGCAGCTCGAAATGTACTGGTCAGATATGCAACAGCAGGCGTTGGCATTGGACCAAGCAAGCGGCTGTTGATACCGGCGGATGCCAGCCCAGCTTCGAGGGCAGACTCGAAAAGATAACCAGAAATCCGGGTGTCCTTGCCAATTAGCACTTCTCGATTGCCTTTTGACGCCAGCACCTTACCTGCAGCCCATCCAAGTTTCATGACAACCTGAGCGGTCATAGGGTAAACACCCACGCGTCCGCGAATGCCGTCGGTTCCAAAAAATTCTCTTGTCATCACACCCAACCCTATTCCTGAACTGCTAATTTTTCACAGCTATTTACTGCTCGATAAACCTCGAGAGCTTGAGCCGTTTCTTGCACATCATGCACCCGTACTATCGACGCCCCTCTTTGCACGCAAAGAAGTGCTGCCGTAACAGATGCAACCACTCTACTGGCTGAATCACATCTTAGAATCTGTCCAAACATACGCTTTCGGGATAATCCGATTAGCACCGGTGCCTCAGCACACAGCACTTCCAGCCCCCGTAATAACGTCAAATTATGCGTTAGATTCTTGCCAAAACCAAACCCAGGATCTAAAACTATTTGCGAAGCATCGATTCCTGCGTTTATACAAACTTGTCTACGATTCACTAAAAATTGCGTAACCTCTGCAACCACATCCTTGTACTCGGGTGAATGCTGCATGCTACGTGGCTGTCCTTGCATATGCATCAGGCATACCGGAAGCCCAGTTGATACGGCAACTTCCAACGCTCCGGGCTCCTGAAGCGCTCTGACATCGTTGAGAATACCCACCCCAGCTGCCGCACCCTCTCGCATAACGGCAGGCTTGCTTGTATCGAGAGATATAACAGTGTCGAATCGTGAGTTAATCGCCTCAATGACCGGCAGTATTCGATCCAGCTCCAACTGCTCACTAACCTCTTCAGCATTGGGACGAGTCGACTCACCACCAACGTCAATAATATCGGCCCCAGCTTCAATCATAGACTCAGCGTGATGTAACGCTTGATCCAGTCCGTGGAATTGGCCCCCGTCAGAAAATGAATCCGGGGTCACATTGAGAATTCCCATGATCGCAGGGTGTTTCAGCGATAATATTCGATCACCCGCTCTTAATTGCAACACTGAACCCTTCATCTGGTGGTCCGTCCACATGATAATTCACCAATAAAAAAAGCCGCTATAGCGGCTCTCTCCAAACTTAAATTACACGCCTTGTTCAACCAAGGCGAACTACTAGCCCGCTTACGGCAGGCTGCCGTTTAATGCAGGCTAGGTGATGGATCTGCTGGATCTGCAGCATCGTCGTCTGCAGCTTCGTCTTTAGGTTTCTTGTCTAAAGATGTAGGAGCAGCAGGAGGTGTTCCACCTGAATCGCCGCCCCAATCAGCAGGTGGACCAGGCTCACGCCTTTCCATCAATCGGTCAATTTGCCCAAGGTCGATAGTTTCGTACTGGAGTAATGCATCAGCCATGGCGTGCATGATATCCATATTATCCTTGAGGATAGTTTCAGCAACTTGGTAGTTTTCATCAATAAGCTTGCGAATTTCCGAGTCGATACTCATTACCGTTTCCGCTGACATCGGGTTTTGCTTGGTCGTAGAACGCCCCAGAAAGACTTCCCCTTCTTCTTCACTGTAGGCCAACGGCCCGAGCTTATCAGACAGCCCCCAACGCGTTACCATGTTTCTGGCAATCTCGGTGGCGCGCTCAATATCGCTAGAGGCACCCGTTGTGACCATATCTGCACCAAAAATCAACTCTTCAGCAATCCGGCCCCCATAGAGAGTGGCAATTCGACACTCGAGTCCACGCTTCGTATGGCTGTATCGGTCTTCTTCAGGTAAGAACATGGTGATCCCCAGGGCCCTGCCGCGAGGAATGATACTCACCTTGTAGACAGGATCGTGCTCAACCACAAGACGACCTACAATTGCATGACCTGCCTCGTGATAAGCCGTCAGCTTCTTCTCCTGATCGCTCATGACCATGGACTTGCGCTCAGCGCCCATCATGATCTTGTCTTTGGCTCGCTCAAAATTACCCATATCGACTTGACGCTGATCACCCCTAGCCGCAAACAAAGCTGCTTCGTTAACCAAGTTGGCGAGATCAGCTCCAGAGAACCCCGGTGTACCTCGGGCAATTAATTCTGGACGCACATCATCAGACAAAGGGACTTTGGCCATGTGAACACGCAGAATCTGCTCTCTACCTCTAACATCTGGCAATGGAACGACCACCTGCCGATCAAAACGCCCAGGGCGCAACAGCGCTGGGTCCAGAACATCAGGGCGATTAGTCGCAGCAATAACAATAACGCCGTCGTTGCCTTCAAAACCATCCATTTCAACCAACAACTGATTCAAAGTTTGTTCGCGCTCGTCGTGACCACCACCCAACCCTGCTCCACGATGCCGACCTACGGCATCGATTTCATCGATAAAGATGATGCACGGAGAATGCTTCTTGGCTTGTTCAAACATGTCGCGAACTCGGCTAGCACCGACGCCGACAAACATTTCTACAAAATCCGAACCGGAGATGGTGAAAAACGGAACCTTTGCCTCGCCTGCAATTGCCTTGGCCAACAATGTCTTACCTGTTCCAGGTGACCCCACCAGAAGTACACCGCGAGGAATCTTGCCACCCAACTTTTGAAACTTGCCAGGGTCGCGGAGAAATTCAACCAGTTCCGACACTTCCTGCTTGGCTTCTTCTACACCAGCAACATCTGCAAAAGTGACCTTCACTTGGTCTTCATTGAGCAGCCGTGCTTTGCTCTTACCAAATGACATAGCACCTCGACCGCCGCCGCCGCCCTGCATCTGCCTCATAAAGAATACCCAAAGTCCAATCAGAATGATGAATGGCAGCCAGCTGATAAGAATGTTCAACAGCATGCTGGGGTTTTCAGGCTGAATTCGCTCAAACTGTACGCCTGCACGATTCAACTCACCGATGAGCGCGCTGTTATCAGTTTCAGGACTAAACGTCGTAAATGGTTTGCCACCATTACGAATCCCCGTGATTTCAACCCCGTCAAATTTGACCTGATCTACTTGACCAGTATTAACGCTTTGGAGGAAATCAGAGTAAGTAATAGTATTACTTGTCTGACGTTGCCCACCGAGATTGTTAAATACAGTCATCAAAATGACTGCAATCACAACCCAAAGTAGGACGTTTTTTAGTAGATCACTCAAAGACTTACCTCACAATGCCGAGTATACCGGCGAGTATGTTAACCATTTGACAAGCACAACCACACTCATCATATCAAGTTCCTTGCCACTACATAAACCTCGCGACTCCGAGGCCGTGATGCGGCAGGCTTACGTATCCTTACGATTTTGAATCGTTTTCGTACCTCTTTCATATAAGTTTCAAAGCCTTCACCTTGAAATACTTTAACCACGAAGGCGCCGTTTTCGTGGAGAAATTCGCAGGCCGACTCCAGTGCTAGCTCGACCAATGCCATTGCCCGAGCCTGATCAGACGACACTACTCCGCTTAAGTTAGGCGCCATGTCAGACAAAACAAGGTCTGCACGACGATTATCCATAACTTGATTAATTTCATCGGCAGTTGCCTGCTCTGTAAAATCTCCCAAAACAAAATCCACACCTGGGAGACCATCCATCGGTAATATATCTGACGCCACAATAACCGCTTTGTTACCCGCCTTTCGGGATAAGTATTGTGTCCAAGCACCCGGTGCCGAACCCAGCTCCAATATCACAGAGTCTGGTTTAATCAATGCATCCTTTTGATCTAACTCAATAAGCTTGTAAACTGCCCTCGATCGATAGCCGTCTGCAGCAGCCTGTTTGACGTAATGATCGTTGGCATGCTCTTGCAACCACCTGTTACTACTTTTAGATCCTGCTCGACCCACAACCGTTCAACCTTTAGAATTACGAACACATCCGCGTTTCGCAGTTGTCAATTGTAGGGTGTTCACAGTCCTCATGCCCAACTTCCAGCGCATTTTTGCTCTTTCCGAAATAAAAAAGACCCTATGAAAAAACCTCGAGCCCTGGACAAGGCTACCATTAAGTATCTTCGCTCCCTAGCACACGCTCTGCACCCTGTTGTCAGACTCGGTAACAACGGCTTGAC
>JBLIIE010000193.1:0-9068 GCA_047634635.1 Granulosicoccus sp.
GCTTGGACGCGATCAAAACGAGGTCGAAACGGTTATTAACCATCGACAAACTGTCTTCTACGGTAACTCTAGCCATGAACGAGCATATTCCTGCAAATTACTGAACCACGTACTTTAGTGTGTTATGCACGCGAAAGCCAGACCATAGAGCTCTTTATTGGCCTAATTGACATGTAATACTTGTGAATTTTGATAATTAGTCGCGGGTTAGACTCGTTATGAGCCCAGCGTGACGTAAAGCCTGTCTGGACTTCTGCACCCGATGGCTGAGCACTACCGCCTTAAGTTCGCTCAGAGCCTCGTCAAAATCATCATTTATAATAAGATAATCGGCCTGATGGTATTGCTGCATTTCCTGCACCGCCTCCAATGTTCTTGCCTCGATTACCTCATCAGAGTCCTGCCCCCTGCCTTGCAATCTTTCAATAAGAGTCGCCCTGGACGGTGGCAAAATAAAGATGGACACCACGTCGGTGAGTTTCTGTCGTACTTGAGCAGCCCCTTGCCAATCGATTTCCAGAATCACATCGTGGCCGTGGTGCAGGGAATCATTCACTGCTCCCATACTGGTGCCGTAATAATTACCGAAGACATCAGCATACTCCAGAAACTGATCTTCATCGACCATAGCTTCGAAGGCTTCTCGCGACACGAAATGGTAATCCTGCCCATCTTGTTCCGCAGGTCTTTGCGGGCGCGTGGTGTGGGAAACCGCCACCGCCAAACCCTTCAGTTCTGAGATAATTCGACGCACAAGACTGGTCTTGCCAGCACCCGATGGCGCCGACACGATAAACATCTGTGCGTGACTGATCTGCATAAAATTGTTATCGGATAAATTTCAGAAAACTACACTGCAGTTAATATAGCGGTTATACGCTTAATAAAGGACACCTTTTCAATGGTACTCACAGAATCTGCCGCTATGGCAATCGGCTCACGAGCCCCTAAATTCTCACTGCCTGATACGAGAGACAACCAGCAAGTCTCTCTATCGGATCACAAAAACAAGCCCGTACTAATTGTTTTCATGTGCAACCACTGTCCATACGTGGTTCATCTGCTTGACGAACTTGCAGCGGTAGCCCACCAATTTGCATCAGATGGCATTACAACCATCACCATCAGTTCCAACGACAGCGCGAAATATCCACAGGACGGTCCAGAAAAAATGGGCGATCTAGCTCGACAAAACAACTGGCAATTCCCCTACTGCTTTGATGAAAGTCAGACGGTCGCACAAGCCTATGGAGCAGTTTGCACACCAGACATTTTTTTGTTCGACGCCGATCATGACCTCTATTACCACGGACAGTTTGATGAGACACGCCCGGGGCACGGGCAGGCTCACGGCGGCAATCTCAAAAAGGCTGCGGCATCTCTGCTAGCAGGCAAATCTGCGCCCAGCTCAACTCACCCGAGCGTTGGCTGCAGCATCAAGTGGAAAGATTGAGCCCGTTAGTTTCGGTACTGCTGCCGGTAAGGCAATGGCGAAGCACAACGGCTGAAGCTGTCGAGAGCCTGCTTGCTCAATCAATGTCTTCGTTGGAAATTCTTGTCATTGGATATGACGATGTGCAAGGGATTCTGGACAGGCTTCCAGATGATGATCGAATCACAGGGATTGCCCGACAAGGTACGGGGCTAGTGGCCGCATTGAACACAGGCCTTGCTGCAGCCAAGGGTTCGTATATTGCCAGAATGGATGACGATGACTTGGCTTACCCCACGCGACTAGAAGTCCAACTCGATTATCTTAAGGCTCATCCTGAGGTGGAATTATGCGCGAGTAGAGTTCGCTTTGTAGATTCTGAGGGCACAACTGGGAACGTTAAGGCCGGCAACCTGCAGTACGCAAAGTGGTTAAACGCACTGACAAGCGATGACGATATTCAATCTGCTTGCTACACAGAGTGCCCAATGCCACATCCAACCTGGATAGCCCATAAAAGCGTGTGGCAAGGTCTGGATGGCTATCGGGATCTTGATGGGCCGGAAGATTACGACCTGATCCTTCGCGCCATGATCACGGGCGTCGTGATGGGCAAACCTGAACCTGTTTTACAGGACTGGCGAGAGCACTCTGAACGATTAACCTATACCGACAGGCGATATCGGCGAGAGGCCTTTACCCGATGCCGTGCATGGGCAGCGTCACATATAGGTAGTGGGCTTGATCTTCACAAAGGGCGAGAGGTTTGGTTGTGCGGTACTGGCAGGAGCGCTCGCTATTGGCACGACGCTTTAGAAGATTGCAATGTGAAAGTTCGCGGGTTTGTCGATATAAAAACGACAGATGTGAATCGGTTGAAACGCGAAAAGCCCGTGATCAGTTATCAGGATTTGACACAGCTCAGGGAAGACAGCTTGGTGATTACGGCGCTCTCAGAGCCTGCGGTACGAGCTCGATTGCAGAGGTATTTTGATCAGCAGAGGTGGAAGGCTGGTCAAGAATATATTTTGGGTGCTTGACACTCAAAACGGTAAAGCACTTCGCTATATGCAGCATAGGCGGGATCAAAGCGCAGCCAAGCTGCTCAGTAAACAGCAGAGCACTTGGCTGCGCAAATTCGTACCGTTAGGTATCTTAGCGTTATGAAGTAATGATCCCGCAGCCCACCCTTGAACCAGCACCACCAATAGGCTGAGTCATGTGATCATCACCTGCTTCGTGAATGATGATGGTTGAACCATTTTCATCCAGTAAATTGTTTTCCCCTTCGATGAGTGATACCAACGTCGAGAAAGTTTCCATCTCGCCAGTACCATCGCTACCCACATATAGATTAGGTAAATCACCCGGCTCTGGTCCAATAGGGTTTAGCAAGCCATGGGCGCCTTCAACAATGCCGACATGCCCCTTGGCACTTTTGAAACCATCACTCGATTCACAAACACCATGGCTATGGAAGTGTAAGCCATGTTTGCCTGGTGTTAAGTTACTAACCTTGAGGTGCATCAGCACACCTGATGGCCCTTGAGTCAAAGTAGCAACACCAATTTCCTGACCCTCCGCATTCATCAGTTTAGCCGACGCGGTTGCAGTGGGTTCGTTAGCTATTGCAAAAAGCGGTAGGGATGCTAGTAAGGCGATTTTCGCTGCTCGTAGAATCATGCTTGTTATCTCGTGCGGTTAATTAAAAGTAGTGTCTGTAAACAATAACCCTGTTAACACGTGAATTATTCCGCACCGCTAACAGGCATTGGGCGACCCCATTTACTGAGTCCGGTTTTCAAGTGAGCGCTAGCTCCGTTTTGGTTCTCTTTCAGTAGTATTTGTGTTGCTACCTGACAATCCTCGATCTAAACGCTGGCCCTAACTGGGAACGATTTTTTTCCCTTCAATTAACGTTACAGTACCGTCGGCTGTTATGGATCATAAAACGACACCAATGTGTACGATATGCAACGCCCCACTTAAAACAAACTAGTCAAAGCCACTCCTAGACCAAGACGCTGCTGATGATGGTCGTAATCAATCAGTGAATCACCGTAGCCATTAAAATATTGCACAAAACCTCTGAATTTTGCGAATAAAGGGAACGTCATACCGATAGTGATCGCGCCTTTTTTCGTTGATGGATTCCCACGAATTCGAACGGCGTATTCCTTTTGGTATTTTCGCCACGACATACCTACTTCGCCATGGCCCATAAAATCTAGAATATCTGGATTATCATCACCCTCAGCATCCCCTACTTCCTCTTTGGCATCTTCCGGTAGTCGATACCAGGGTCGCACATGAGCAACAAAAGCCCCTCGCTCGTAAATTAAGGTTGCATAAAGACGATTCCAACTTCTGGATAATCCCGGTACCAGGCCATTGGACTGATGCTCGAAACCCACCATAGCCGCAGTATTGCCACCGAATGGCCCCCATAACAAAGGCACTAGATAGAATATTTCAGGTTGATAATTGGTTTCGCGAAACGGACTGGACAAATCGCTCGAGTAGAGTTGCCACCAGGCTTCCAGAGTAATCCCAACCGATAGGGAATCATTTTCAAAAAATAGGTTTTTCTCATTGAGCTGACTCTTCAAGCTAATTTGAAATTTGACTTCTGCCGGCTGTAATCCGTCACCCAACGGCGCATCATTTTGCTCATAAACAGCTTCGTTAATTCCCGTCGAATAACTCACTGGCAGAATGAAATTATGCTTGTGTGCGGTCAATACGTAAGGATTGAACGCATCCGCTCGCTCCTGCCTAATACGCTCTGATATTACACCAGGCTCCACCACCGTTTGCACATTCGGATCCACACCTGCTTGCGCACCCTGTTGCTGTTGCACATGGGACTCCCCACCATTGGTTTCTTTTACATCCAGCGCCAATGAATTCGGCAAACTGGCACAGGCGCTCAATAAAAGCACGCAACACAGCGCAGTAGTCAGCCTTGAATAGAACGAATGTGAAGCCATACGTTTGATGGGTATATCGATCAGGAGTAATCGCGTAAAGAGTACCGCGAAAACAGATGATGATGCGTCGCAATACAATATACAAACGGGGTCAGCTGCTACTTCATCACTAGTATCATTTAGCGTCGGCTAATAGCAGATCAGCAGCCTTTTCACCCACCATAATAGAGGGAGCATTGGTATTACCTGTGGGTATACTCGGGAACACGGAGGCATCCGCTATTCGCAAGTTCCGAATACCATGTACTTGTAGTTTTTCATTCGCGACC
This sequence comes from Granulosicoccus sp., assembly GCA_047634635.1. Lineage (GTDB taxonomy): Bacteria > Pseudomonadota > Gammaproteobacteria > Granulosicoccales > Granulosicoccaceae > Granulosicoccus. The sequence goes on from JBLIIE010000193.1 coordinate 4,692, forward strand.
GAGAGCTTGGAATTTTGTCCCATGCGACAAGTACAGCAAGGATGGAATACGGTCCAGGCATTGTCTCGCACGAAACCCATCATCTGCTCATCGGTTTCGATGGATTGACCCGGATAGACTTCTTTATCTATCACAGCCTTGAAAGCTGCAGCCGCGGTAAATTGCCGCATGAGCCGCATCCCCTTAAGCATCGAATTTCGATCGTATTCAGTGCTCATATAATTGGGCTGAATTTGTGGAGCCACCATTGGGTCAGCAGAGCGTATGTTCACATAACCTTTACTGGTTGGCTTACACGGATTAAATCCGAGTAAGAAACCGGGAAATGGGTCAGGGCTTATCAAGGGCCGCGTACCCGGTGGTGCGCGTGTGTAGCTGACCGGTGAAAAGTACAACTGCAAATCAGGCCCTGCCAATTTGGAAGACGTTTTTATAAACCCACCACCCTGATTCAGACTAAGACTTAAAGGGCCTTTGCGCCCAAGCGCAAACTGCAGTGCTGCCCAAGCCTTTCCATACCAAGGTCCGAGCTCCTGATTCAAGGTTGGCACTGATGCCCTGCAAACAATATCAGCTCCAAGATGATCACTAAGGTGTTGACCCACCGCCGGTAATTCGTGCTTAACCGATACGCCAGCCGAATTTAAAACATCAGCAGGCCCAACACCACTGTGCTGCAATAGCTGAGGTGAATTGACTGCACCAGCACACAGAATAACTTCGGCCCGGGCCTTGGCAATCTGCAACTCTCCATTGCGCTCGTACTCAATACCTATAGCCGTGTGATTCTCAATGATCACTCGACGCACATGCGCATGTTGTTGTACGACAAGGTTCCCTCGCTGCATCGCTGGACGCAAGTAGGCCCTGGCAGTTGATGCGCGCAAGCCGTTTTCAGTGGTTATTTGGTAGAGAGCAGCGCCCTCCATATCCCCCGCGTTGTAGTCATCATTATAAGGAATCTGTATTTGTTCAGCGGCATCAAGATACGCCGCACACAAGGGATGAGCCATATCAGAAATATCGGTGACAGCTAAAGGGCCGTTGTGCCCTCGTCGACTATCGGGCTTTCCTCCCCACGATTCCATACGGCGAAACAAGGGCTCTACGTCATTCCAACCCCACCCCGGTGCAACCGATTCCCATTGGTCATAATCACTAACATGACCTCGGACATAGACCATCGCGTTGATTGAACTGGACCCGCCGAGTACTTTTCCGCGTGGCCAATAACTGGATTTGTTATTTAATTGTGGAACAGGGTCAGTCACATATTTCCAGTTCACCCGTTCGTCGTAGTAAACCTTCCCATAACCCAAAGGCAACTGAACATAGGGTGTGAGATCAGAGCCGCCGGCCTCAAGTACTAGAACACTGTGCCGACCCGATTCACTTAACCGGTTTGCAACCACAGCACCTGCCGAGCCTGCGCCAACAATTATGTAATCAAAGTGAGTAATCGATGCCATGGGTTAATAATATGTAAAAGATTAGAGCGAAACGTCCTTCCAAGCGGCAGAAGTTTTCTAAACCCTTCGTGGACGCGTCAAACCGAGCATGGAAATACATCCCACAACAGGGCCAGCGGCCAGAACGCAAAACAGGAAGGGCCAGCCAAACCGCTCTGCAACAAACGGCGTCAATTGAACAGTAAATATTGTAAGGGCAAATCCAAGCGCTGTTTGCAAAGACATTAAACTGCCAACCATTTCCGTGGGTGCCAAATCTGCAACCAACGCTGAAAACTGAGCCGAGTCCGGAATAACAGACAACCCCCATAGAACAAACACTGCAGCCATCAGTGGCGCTGAACCTGCAAACACGACAGCTGCCAAAACAGCCGAACACGCGCTAACGATCATTGCCACAATGGTTAGCTCTGCCTTGCCGATTCTATCAGCCAGCCGTCCCGCAAACGGACATAGCAGGGCTCCTGAAGCAATCGCGAAGAAAGCGGTCAATTTAGACCATTCCACGGCGCGCTCTTCTGGCATCTGGAACAGATAGGAAGCTGCGGCGGCTGGTGCAATCCAGGCCCACAAGGCATAGAGCTCCCACATATGACCTAGGTATCCGATAAACGCCCTTCTGAGTTTTGTATCGGTCCATGCGAGTATAACCAGCCGTGGATTCATCTTTGGCTGAGATGAGTGGTAAGGACCCAATGCCGTAAACATGACAAGCACCGCCGCGACCATGGCCAGTATCGATGCCAGCAAGGTAGTCAGCTGCCAGTTTGAACCACCCAACCACGCTAGAAGATGTGGCGATGCTGAACCAAGTGTTAGTCCACCCACCAGCAGTCCAACGAGCCAGCCCCGATCTTCTTTTCCCCAACCTACAGCTATTTTCATACCGACTGGGTAAACACCTGCCAGACATCCGCCCGTAAGAAAACGTAAAACAATACTGAACTCGTTTCCAGGTTCAATAACCAGCTGGAGCGCGTTTAATAGTGCCGCCAATAGCGCAGACGATGCAAAAACCCGCCTCGGATCGAGCCGGTCTGCAATGCCGGAGATAGCCACATAGATTGCGCCAAACACAAAGCCTGCAGGCACTGCAGAAACGAGCAGTGCCGACGACACAGGGCTTAAATCTATCTGACGCCCCAGCTCCACCAATGTCGCTGAAGACACAAACCACAGCGTCATCGCAGCCACTTCTGCCAGTACCAGCAGAATGATGGACGTTGTCTTAAGGGGCAATCGGGAATTCCCGTTCACACCAGAGAACAACACGGTTGTTTAACCGCGCTTTTTACGATTAGCGATATGAATGGCACGTCCGTCAGCAGCCAAAGCCGCTTCGTGCATCGCTTCAGACAGAGTCGGGTGTGCATGAATAGTGTGAGCAATGTCTTCCACTGTTGCTTCGAACTCCATGGCAAGTACCGATTGCGCCAATAGCTCAGAGGCACTAGGCCCGATTAGATGTGCACCCAAAACTCTGTCATTGGATTTATCGCGAATAATCTTGACCAACCCGGTGGTGTCACCTTTAGCCTTTGCACGACCGCTGGCAGCAAAAGGGAAACTACCCACTTGGTAGTCAACCCCTTCGCTTTTGAGTTGCTCTTCAGTCTTGCCCACCCAAGCAACTTCCGGGTGCGTATAAATGACGTTAGGCATCACATCGTAGTTGAGGGATGCGTTTTCACCAGAGATACGCTCGGCGACCATAACGCCTTCTTCGGACCCTTTGTGTGCCAGCATAGGACCACGCACAACATCACCAATGGCATACACGCCTGGTACATTCGTTTCACAATAGTCATTCACGTGAAACAAACCTCTTTCGTCCTGCTGCACGTCAGCCTCTGATGTGCAGACGTCATCCGTGAAAGCACGCCGGCCAACAGCCACAATCAATTTGTCGAAAGTCTGTTCGTGACTACCATCAGCATCCTGGTAAGTAACGACGACTTTGCCACCTTGCACTTTACTGCCCATAACTCGGGTATTCAGGCGAATTTCCATACCTTGCTTGGTAAACGCCCGGTCAGCCTCTCTAGCAACAGCCTTATCCACCATCGGCAAAAACGTGTCCTGGGCTTCCAGCAAAACCACACTTGACCCCATACGGCGCCACACACTACCCAGCTCCAAACCAATGACACCTGCACCAATGACGCAAATACTCCCAGGTATGGCCTGCCAGTCCAGCGCTCCTGCAGAATCGACAACGATGTCGCCCTCTAATGGTGTTGCAGACAAATTAATCGGTACAGAACCTGTTGCGATAATAACGTTCTCAGCGGCATACAAAGCTTCCTTGCCGTCAAGCGCTGTGACCTTGACGTTCTTATCAGCCTGCAATTGACCGCTGCCTTGAAGCCAGTCAATACCATTCTGCTTGAATAACATTTCGATTCCGCCGGTCAGCTCCTGGACAATTTTGTCTTTGCGGCCAATCATCTTTGGAACATCGACGGAGACTTCACCCACAATGATTCCAAGGTCAGAAAAATTGTGTTTGGCTGTGTCGTATAATTCTGTGGCCTCAAGCAACGCCTTGGAAGGAATGCAACCGACATTCAAACAAGTACCGCCAAGCGCTGGCTTTTGCTGCTTGTTAATCCATTTTTCGACACAGGCGGTTTTGAGCCCGAGTTGAGCTGCTCGAATTGCGGCTACATAACCGGCGGGGCCGCCGCCAATCACTATCACATCGTACGCATCAGCCATGATTGATCCTGGTAATTTAGATGTTAAAACAGAAAATATCGCTACATTATAGCGACCTCACGGCCACAAGCCTGAGAAACCCTGTTCCAAGGTTCTTTACGTACAGACATCAATGCTCCGATAGCGTTCCGTTCCGGCCTGCTCCTTAATGAGGCACATAGGAACCGCTTTGTGGCCAGCGTACGTAAAA
>JBLIIE010000194.1:0-9064 GCA_047634635.1 Granulosicoccus sp.
AATATGTCCAAGGAATTAAAACTGGGCATTGAGATTTATGATTCAGACAACTTTTTGTCTTCTGCCAATCTGCTCGATAACATAGTGTTCGGAAAGGTAGATCGAAAAATTAAGAATGGTGAGCAACAACTGCGTGATGTTGTTGCGCCGCTTCTAGATCAACAGCCTGAGCTGTACAATAATATTTATTCTATTGGTTTGGATTTTAATGTTGGACCATCCGGCAGGCGGCTTTCTGCAGTGCAGCGACAGAAGTTGAACTTGGCACGAGCGGTTATGCGTCGGTCTGACTTCTATATTTTTAACAAGCCAATATCTGGTTTGGACCAGCAGCAGCAAGGCTCAATTATCAAAAATATATTGGCTTTGTTTGCGTTAGAGAAGCGCTCTCCGGGCATCGTCTGGGCGCTTGCATCTGAATCCAACGCTACGTATTTCCAACGGAAAATAAAGTTTACCGGTAAGCAAATAAGTAAAGAAGGTGAACTACCAGTTGTTGAGTAGAGTTGGATTTGGTCAGCCAGATAAAATTACTCGGTAAAGCGTCAATCAATTTTGCACAGAGAATACAGTCCAAAAATGAAGTGTTTGAAATTATTAACCATAGTGCTCAGTGTGTTAATGCTAATAGGCATAAGCACCAACTCGTTTGCACAAGTGTTTAGTGCTTCCTCTGGCGAGGAAGAAACCTCCCCGGACGTCTCACTCTTGGATAGCCCAGAGGCGGTTACACAGCTTGTATCCCGATTGTCAGACAAAGAAGTAAGAGAGTTACTGTTGCAACAGCTGGACGTTGTCGCTGCGAAGCAAGCTGTCTCTGAAGGTTCAGAAGCTCAGAGTATTTTCACCCTTGTTACGACCAGTGTACCGTTGTCTATTAACCGAGCTGTGCGCACCCTACCCAATCTGATCAGGGGGCAGCGAAATGTTTTCAGCACGTTCTTGGACAAACTGGGCGAAAACGGGGGGTGGAAGCTCATTGGTGGATTCCTCATAGTGATTTTTATCGGTATTGCCGTTGAGTTTTTAGTTCGGTTATCAACGAGAAAATTTCGCTTGGTAATCGATAGAACATCAGACGATTACACACTAGGACAAGTGTTTAAATTGCTCAGTCGTCGATTGTTGCTGGATTTGTCTGGTCTGCTTGCCTTTATGTTTGTGACTCAGCTTGCAATCAGAGTATTTATCGAGGAACCAGGGCAGTTTGTTGCACATCATTTTCTTTGGAATTTAATCCTGATACCGCGTTTGTTCTCGGTTATTGGGAGATTTGTATTGGCACCAGAACGATCTGATTTAAGGCTTATACACACATCAGATACATCGGCTAAATTTTTACACAGGCACCTTGTGGGTGTTGTAATGTTGATTGGTTTGACGCTAACGATGTTTGATATTCGGGATGCGTCCGGTGTCACTCAACATAGTGTGACAAATATAGGATTCTGGTTTAATTTGGTTATACATTTCTACTTTGCGTTTATAGCGTGGGGGGCAAGAAATATCTTCACAGATATACTGGATGGCCCTAATAAAGACGCAACCCCTATGGAGAGGAGAGTTGCCATGTGGTACCCCTACTATGCCATGACTGTTGTGGTGAGCAGTTGGTTGTTAGTGGAAGTGCTGGCAGCGCAGCAGCAGTTGCACCTTATCGCTCAAGGCGTACAGTACTCTACAATGCTGATATTATTGCTGGCTCCGTTTTTGGATACTGCAATAAAGGCTCTGGTGAGGCATCTGACACCTCAGATTACCAGTGATGGTACAGTCGCGGTTAAAGCTCATCATTCCACAATGCGTTGCTATATACGCATGGCACGAGTTGTTTCTGTCATGTTGGTGTTGTACTTTATCTCTCGAATTTGGGGGCTGGATCTGACGGACATGAGTTCCTCGAACATCGGCACCGAGTCGCTCAGAAAGCTTTTGGATTTTATTGGATTAAACGCCGTCGGCTATTTGGTGTGGGAAATCGCCACTTTAATTTTGAATATAAAGCTGGCTAGTGAAACACCAGAGTCTGAAGACGATGAAGGTGGAGTGCCCTCAGGTAATGAAGGTGGTGTCGGAGGATCCAGGCTGTCAACCGTGCTGCCATTAGTGATCTGGTTTGTTCAGACCGTAATTATTGTCATGACGTTATTAGTCAGTCTTGGCAATGTGGGCATCGATACAACACCACTGCTTGCGGGTGCAGGTATTGTCGGACTGGCTATTGGTTTCGGTGCGCAAAAACTTGTTGGGGACATTGTATCTGGTCTGTTTTTCCTTATAGATGACGCATTCAGGGCCGGCGAATACGTCAACGTTGAAGGCACGGTCGGCACTGTGGAGCGCATCTCATTGCGGGCCATGCAGTTACGTCATCACCGAGGGGCCATTCATACTATTCCCTATGGCGAGATACCGAAAATCACGAATTATTCAAGAGACTGGACCATCATGAAATTGACTTTCACAGTCCCATTTGAAACCGATCTAATCAAAGTGAAGAGAATCTTTAAGAAAATTGGTACTGACCTTCTCGAACATCCTCAGTTTGCTGGTGACTTCATATCGCCGTTTAAATCGCAGGGTGTCATAAACGTTGATGATGTCGGCATTGTCATTCGAGGTAAATTCATGGTTAAGCCTGGCAAGCAGTTCATGATTCGCAAAGAGATATTTCAGCGCATTCAACGTGATTTCGAAGAAAACGGAATTCAGTTTGCACGTAAAGAAGTCAGGGTGAAACTGGACAATGATACGCCGCAGCTTTCTAAGTCAGAAAGCCAGGCTGTCGGAGCGGCCGCTCTGGAAGCAAGCGAAATGAAGCCCGTTGTCTAGTGGGCTGGTTTTCTCAGCAATCTGTATATTATGAATTCCTATGATGCTTACCCTTGGGCCCTTCTGCAGGAAGAGTTCGATGTGTGGAGCGAACTTGGCACACCTGCAGATCTGTGGTGGCGTGACGATGATGCTGCAGCCCCAGGGCCTAAACTTGAACGGCTGGTTGAAGTATCCGCTGGGGCTGGCCTGTTGTTAGCTGTTATACCGGCAAAATGCGATTCGGCGTTACCGTCGATGCTCTCACACGCCCCATTAGTTCGAGTGGCACAACACGGCTATGCGCACGTAAATCATGCTCCTAGAGGGCAAGGCTTGGGTGCATGGGAACTCGGATTACATCGAGAAATGGATGCTGTGCTAACTGAGCTTGATAGGGGGCGAGACCTTCTTGAAACCTATTTCGGAAGTAACTTTCTACCTGTTGTTGTACCTCCCTGGAACCGGATCGACCCACTGTTGTTTGAGCCTCTAGCTTCTAGAGGATATCGTGCTGTTTCTACGTTCGGTGCACGATCGTCAATTCATCTAGTAAAGGGACTGAAGGCAGTAAACGCTCACTGTGATCCAATTCGTTGGAAAACAGGCGCAAAATTTGGTGGCGAATTAAAAACGATCAAACAGTTGGTTGGACATCTCACTGCAAAAAGGAGGGGATTGGTTGATGCCAATGAGCCTACCGGTTATCTGACACATCATATTGATCTGGATGACGAGGGCTGGATGTTTTCTCAGTGTCTAGCAGAAGTAGTCAGGCAACATCCCGGTGCGCGATGGTCACCACCTTCTGTTGTTTTTAAGGAGGCGCCATGAACGCTTTTGTCCGACTGGCAGAGGGGCGAGATATAGAAGCCATTTGTTCGTTGTTGCATACTAAGATGAATTCCAGGATTCCGGTGGAGCGGTGGCGTCAGCTCATGAGTTACGAGTGGTTTTCTGAAAAACCCGACTATGGGCGTGTTGTCGAATCGGATGGTGACATTCTGGGTTTTTGTGGAATGGTGTATGCCGACCGAACACTTGCAAACAACGAGCGTGTTGAGCGAATAGTCAGTATGAGTTCGTGGTATCTGGATAAAAGCGTACGTGGCAAGGGTCTGGGAAAAGCGATGCTCAAGTCGGCCATAGAAGATCCTACGTTAACGTATGCAACCTTGACAAATTCGAGAAAGCCGCTGGGTATTGTCGAAGCATTGGGGTTTCGTGTTCTTGAAGATCACCGATACCTATGGCGTAAAGAGAAGGCAGTCGTTACCTCCATCAACCTTCTCCACGATGCTGCATCCATTAAGTTGCTGGTCAAGCCCTATCAGCGTGAAATTATCGATGACATGGCTAATCTGCCAGTCGTTCCTATGCTCCTGCAAGTCGATGGTCAGCAAACACTGTTGTTTTTTTCCATAAAACGAAAAAAAAATGACATTCTCTGGTTTGACTTGATGTACGTCAGTGATCGAGTGCTTTTTACCCGTAATGCCCAGGCGGTTGCCTCAGCGCTACTCCCCGATGAACCCTCAATTCTGGCAGCAGATGGACGCTTAGTTCATAAGCCTTCTTCAGAGATTGAATACGAACCCCTGCCCGTTGCCCGGTATTTCGTGAGTCAGCGTGTTGAGCCTTATGAATTGGATAATTTATACAGTGAGTTGCAGCTACTCGATTTGAAGCTGGACTGATCATGCTGGAAACAAAAATAGCGCATGGCTACTGATTTTTTCAATGATCTGCCCAAGATTACTGACTTCATCGGTGTGATTGATGACAGTAATTTTTTCCCGGCACCCGATGATTGGACTTTAGTTGTTGCGGACATCTGTGGTTCGACGACCGCCATTGCCGAAGGGCGTTATAAAGATGTAAATATGATTGGGGGTGCTGTGATTTGTGCAATTCGGAATGCCACTGGTAATTGTGAATGGCCTTTCGTATTTGGTGGTGATGGCGCTACGCTGCTTGTAGAATCATCTGTGCTGCCGGAAGTGGAAGCGGCGCTTGTTCGTGTGCGGTCTATGGCGAGGGATGATTTCAATCTCGAATTGAGAGTCGGTTTTGTCCCGGTCGTCGATGTGCGTGAACAAGGCGCTGATGTGTTGGTTGCTCGCTATGAAGTTTCGGCTGGAAATTGTTTTGCGATGTTCGGTGGGGGCGGTGCTGAACTCGCCGACCAACTTATTAAATCGGATTCTCGATCTGAGCGCTATGCGGTGAGAGATTATGAGCTGGCCGGACTGCCAGACTTATCTGGGCTGTCTTGTCGTTGGGAAGCGCTGCCCACACAAAAAGGGCGAATCTTGTGTTTGCTGATCAAACCTCAAGCACAGAGCTTTCAAGCGAAACAACTCATACTGTCCGCATTTCTGTCAAAGCTAACGCAGGTACTTGGTACTGAGCTAAGTCAGGCCAGTCCTGTTACGAGTAAGTCGTTAAAATTTGGCTGGCCTCCCAAAGGTCTGGCTGCCGAAGCAAAGGCTACACGTGGGGGGAAATCGTATATGCAACGACTCCTGGAAATCGGTGCTAACAGTTTCATTCAATGGATTATGGAGCGCTTCCAGCTGACTATCGGTGCTTACAACCCACAGGTGTATATCCGTGAAATGCAGACCAATAGCGACTACTGCAAGTTTGATGATGTATTGCGTATGGTGCTCGATTGCACGCCTGCACAAGTGAGTGATATTCGGATTATTCTTGATGACATGCACGGCACCGGTGATGTTGACTTTGGCTTCTTTGAAACAGAGCAAGCGTTGATGACCTGTTTGTTGTTTGATTTGAATTCCAGTCAGCATTTACACTTCATAGATGGAGACAATGGTGGTTTCTGTTTTGCTTCATTGGAATTTAAACAGCAGCTGGCCTCGCACAAGTAATAGCTGGATAGATCAGGAGCTCTATAGTTGGACGATTATCCACAAGCAATTGCCTATCGAATAGGCACACATAGAATTCAATCCCCAGAGAAAACGTTGGCTTTTGTTAAACCGTTTATGGAGGCAATGGGAATCACCAGAATTGCCGATGTGACTGGATTGGATACCATTGGTATCCCTGTTGTTATGGTGTGTCGTCCAAACTCACGATCGGTATCGGTATCGCAAGGAAAAGGCAACAATCTGGCTGCTGCACAAGCATCTGGATTAATGGAAAGCGTAGAGGGCTATCACGCCGAGCATATAGTGCTGCCGCTTCGTATCGCTTCTCTGGCGGATATGGAATCCTCGTGTTCTATGGTGGATATAGCGGCTCTGCCAACGGTTGAGGGTTCGCTGTTTGATAATCACTATCCAATAGCCTGGATTGAGGCTGAAGAGTTACTCCATAAAGACTCCCGGTGGCTACCTTATGAAATGGTACACACCAACTACACAGATCCGAGACCGTCGGGCAGTGGATGCTTTCCCGCCAGTAGTAACGGATTGGCTTCGGGGAATAATATGGATGAGGCAACCATACACGCGATTTGTGAGGTTATTGAGCGTGATGCAATTACGTTGTGGCATCAACTTGGACCGCAGGGAATAGACCACACGTCCATTAGTAATGATTCCATTGACAGTGAACTCTGTGTGGAAACTTTGGCAAAGCTATCTTCTGCGGGGCAGAATACATTTATCTGGGATATTACTTCAGACACGAAGATACCTACCTATATCAGCGTCATTTTAGATGGGAACTCTCATTCGCCGCATATTGGAGTCGGGTCGGGTACACATCTTTGTAGAGAGGTTGCCTTGCTCAGGGCTTTGCATGAAGCGGTGCAGGTGAGAACAACATATATCGTTGGGGCTAGAGATGACATAACTGCCGATGAATATACACAAGCTGGAATACGTGAAAAACACGATTTCTACGAGAGCATCATTAGTGAATCGACGTTTTCAGGGAGCTATACGCAAACTCTGGATATTCATAAGCACACGGTAGATGAAGATCTAATCACCTTACTTGTGAATTTGAAAGGTGTTGGCATTACGCAAGTGGCTCGCGTGGATTTACGGAAGCCTGAATATGGTGTTGCTGTTGTTCGTGTAGTAATTCCTGGTCTAGAGCCTCCGCATGATGACATCGGTTATATCCCAGGTGTGAGAGCTTTACGCAGATCAAAGAATCTGTCTCAATGATCTACATGTTTGCGGGACCAACGATATCGCATGATCAAATTAAACTACATCTAGACTGCGTTTGTTTGCCGCCTGTATGTCACGGAGACATTCTCCAGGTACTAGAAGCCAAACCCACTGCTATCGGAATTATTGACGGCTACTTTGAAGGAGCTCCTTCTGTATGGCATAAAGAAATTCTTTACGCACTGAATCAAGGAGTGCATGTTTTCGGATCGTCCAGCATGGGAGCTTTAAGAGCTGCAGAGTTGTATCCGTTCGGCATGCAGGGTGTAGGGAAAATTTTTCATTGGTACAAAGAAGGTGTGATAGATGCGGATGATGAAGTTGCCGTTTTGCATGGTCCGACTGAGGTTGGTTACGTAGCGGTGTCAGAACCTCTTGTAAACATTCGAGTAATTTTGGCGGAGGCTGAACGGCAAGACAAAATCAGCAGCAAACAAAAGGAGGTGTTGATCGAGAAAGCTAAGGCCACGTACTACAAGAATCGAAGCTGGACTGTTTTCTTGCTCTTATGTGCAGAGATTTTAGGAGACACATGGCAAGCCAACAATTTAAAAGCCTGGTTTGAACTGAATCGAATTGACTTGAAAAAACAAGATGCATTGGAACTATTGAACGTGATGGCTCAACACTGTGAATCTAATTCAGACGAATTTAAATCCGACTTCCATTTTGAAAAAACGAATGTATGGAATGCGGCTGTTGCACGGCATGAACAATCATCCAACGAAGCTTTATCGCTCAGTGACAATCAATTAAGGGTACTGAATCAGCTGCGGTTGGAACCTGATCGTTACGAACAATATAGCAACAGGGCGTTGATAACGTGGCTCTCTGGCAATCGTGTCGAGATACTCAATGAAGACATTAATCTAAAGAAGGCATTGCGGCGATTCAGAGTCGATAATGATTTGGCCTCGCATGCTCAATTAATGGATTGTCTCGAGCAAATGGAGCTGGATGAAGGTCTATTAAAAAAGCTATTGGAAGGGGCTTGCAGAGCAGAGCTAGTACGACTGGCCGCGGGTAATTTGCAATGGAGAATCATTCAACAATTAAAGCTGGATGGGACTTTTCTGCAACTGCTGGATGTTTTTCACAGAAAGCAGGAAGTTTTAACCCAGACCAGAATCAACCTAGAATCAACGCCTGTTTTGCCGCCGCAGGTCCTCGCGTGGTATTTTCGAACCCAGTTAGGTGTCACTCTTCCGCTAAGTCTTGATGAGCATCTGAAAAAAATTGACCTAAAAAATTCTGAAGAATTCTATCGATTAATAACGGCTGAATACTTATACTATTTGGAGGTACATTCGACTAATCCAGTGGGATAACTAAATATGCACGTCCGTTAGCCCTCAAGGCAGAATATTTTCGTATGGGCACTTTGTTCAGAATATTTCCGCAGACATCAACTGCTGCTGTCAGCATGCCAGCTGAAATTGTTGAGGTGTCGTCACCTGCTGGTAGTGTTGGTCCCGGGCCTAGCGATGATCGTATGTTTGTCATCTTCCCTGTCGATAAAGCCAAGGAATATGGCATGCACGAAGACGATCAAGGGCGTCCCTTCGTATTCCTGCCACCCTGGCATGGTGCAATTCACGAGCCGGCATTTCCTGATGCCAACGGCGATTTTTTACACTACGACGACGTGGATGATCCGCGATTTCAGGCTGCTCATACCTACGCTTGTATTCGTTTTACTTTGGATGTTTGGGAGAGATACTACGGGCGTCCCATTGAATGGTATTTTCGAGACCACTATTCCCAAGCTGAGGTGGTCATACTTCCAGATTTTGAAAATGCCCAAATCGGTCGTGGCTTTATCGAAATTGGTACCGACGTCAACAAGGTGACAGGAAAGCGATCACCGTTCACGCTTAATTTTGATGTTATTGCTCACGAGGTGGGCCACGGAATATTATTTTCTGTGGCTGGCGAGCCAGATGTTGAGCACGATTCTGCCGAATTTCTTGGCTTCCAGGAATCTGGAGGTGATGTTATCTCAATGATAGCGATACTGCATTTTGACTCGGTGATTGATGAAGTTCTAGGCTCTACATCCGGCAATTTATATATGGCGAATCATCTGAATCGTTTTGCAGAGA
>JBLIIE010000195.1:0-8909 GCA_047634635.1 Granulosicoccus sp.
TCATTCAACAGAATTCAGTACCTGTGCACTAGCTCGCCACGTATACACCCTGTTAAGGCTGTATAGTGATTAGATGATCTGTGATGCTCCAGACCCGATCTGTCTGTAGCATCACAGTCTTACACGCCTATCGCTTATCGTGCGGGTAATGGCATCCAATCAGCCATAGCCACATCAGCATGTTTGAATTGAGGCATTTTCTCACCAAGATCGTCCATATTCTTTATGTTCATCTCGTTTAGAAAGTCCTGTGTAATCAGTGTTGGTGGCACGATGACGCTTGCTCCGGGGTTTTCACCTGCCAGTAATAATGCAAGTGCCCGCACGGAAACTTCACCAACAACAGCAGGGTTGGTAGCAACGGTAGCAACCCAGGCTGATCCAGGTTCACGCATGGCAGAGATGTCTGCAGTGGAGACGTCGGCCGAGTAGATATCTATGTCATCGGTCATGCCTGCTTCATCTACTGCTATCTTTACACCTTTCGCAAATTCATCATAAGGTGCGAAAACAACAGTGATTGTCGGATTTGCCTGAAATACTGAACGCGCCTGATTTGCAACTGAATTCGCTATAGGATTATCCAGCGTACCAAATTGGGCTGCCTCAATAATACCGGGATTAGCCGCTTTAGTTTCTTGCCATGCAACATCACGACGATCCAGCGGTGCTATACCAGGCACATACACATAACCGGCAGTAAAGCTGTTTCCGTTATCGGCTACAGCTTGATCAAGCGCCATCTTGCCAAGAAGATAGTCGGATTGTTCAATTTGCGGTATTGCCTCGTTTTCGACGTTGACGTCAAACGCTACAACTTTGATACCGGCCTCTACGGCACGTTGTGCCGCCTCCTTCATGGATTCAGTGAGTCCGTGCTGGATAATGATTCCATCTACGCCTAGAGCAATGGCCTGATCAACCATGTCTGCCTGCAGCGCTGCATCCTGACGACTATCAAAAATTCTTAGGTCAAGCCCGATGGCAGCCGCCTGTGTCTCGACACCTGATAAGTAGGACTGAAAGAAGTCCCCGGTAGAGAGATAGCGGACCAGAGCGATTTTGACATCACCTGCGTTATCAAGTGGTGCTGGCATTTCAGCTGCGACAACGGCGCCTGACAATCCTACGAACAGACTCGTGGTCAATACTGAATATTTGAGTAATGTGCGTCGTAACATAATTTAGATCCTCATCAAGTTTTGGTTGGAGATTTTCCACCAGCGTTTTGGCGAGCGCTTAGGTAGAAAGTAAAAACAAGGGCTGCAACAAGAATGGCTCCTTTGACAAAATCCTGCGTGTAATAGGGTGCATTCATCATCGTTAGTCCTTGCAGCAGAATCCCGACAAAGAGCGCTCCGATTGCTGTGCCAAACGCATTGGGTCGCGCTGCTCCCAGAACAGCGAAGCCGATGAGTGCGGCAGCAACACTGTCCAGCAGTAGGTTGTTTCCACTGGCGATATCACCACGTCCCAGTCGGGCTGCTAGCAGTATTCCACCGATGGATGCAGTAACGCCTGAAATCATGTAAGCCACAATTTTATAACGGTTTACATTGGCGCCGACCAACGATGCTGCACGCTCATTAGAGCCGATGGCATACATCAACCGGCCATGTCGGGTGAAACCCAGAAAGATCCATATGCCCACTGCAATTAATAAAAATATGACGACGGGCACGGGTACCAGTTTCTCCAGAAAGAGATCAAAGCGGTGTCTCCCAAGCCACAGAAAGGCTGCTGAAAATGTGCCCTCTGCGTTTGAACCATCGGGTAATCGCATGCCTGCGGAAATGGAATTGCCTTGCGTAGGTATCCGTTGTAGACCAATGAGCAAAAACATCATGCCCAGTGTTGCGAGCAGATCCGGAACGCGGAATTTAACGATGAGTAGGCCGTTGATTAATCCTACCAGTGCACCCATGCCGATACATAAAAGCACCGCAACAAAGGCTGAGTGTTCTAGTATTACCATGGAATATGCGGATAGCATCAATGCTGATGTGGCGACGGAGCCAATGGACAGGTCGAAGCCATCAACCACTAGCGTGCAGGTAACGCCGAGCGCAAGAATGCCGGTAATGGCAACCGATTGCAGAATAAAAGCTGCTGATCGGGGTGATGCGAAACCTGAAGCTGAGACGCTAAAATAGAAGACCAGCATGACCAGAAGTAATAAGAAACCATATCGAATGGCGAAGTCGAGGAATCGATCGCTTTTCATAATGTTGCAGACGTTGAGGCTGAGTTCATCGCACCCGATACCTGCGCGATTAGTGTGTTGAGGTCAATATTATTGTTGTCGTGTTCGCCGACAATCTGACTTTCGTGGAGCACGATGACTCGATCAGCAATCTCAAGTGCTTCATCTATTTCAGCAACAAAAACGAGGGTTGCCCGACCACTTGCGGATCCCCTGATGTGCTTGCCAATGTCTCGCCGTGCGCCAATGTCCACACCCTGAAAAGGCTCGTCAAGAAGCAATAGCCGGCACGGCTCAAGTAACCATCGACCTATCATGACCTTTTGTTGGTTTCCGCCTGATAGCGTGTTAATGCTATCTTTTGCAGACTGGCAGACGATGCCAATCTGATTGATCATCTGATCAGCGGCGTGTCGCTGCTTGCTACCGCTCAACAATCCCAAACGAGTGAATGAGCGAAGGAAGGGCAGGGATAAATTGTCTGTGATATTAAACGTAGAAATTACTGCATTCGAGCTGCGATCTTTGGGTGACATGTGTACACCGGATTCGACTGCCTCGGTGGCACTCTTAGGACAGTATTGTTTGGCATCGATATGCATGGTGCCTGCAAACGCATTGTGTAAGCCAAACAGAATTTCAGCGAGCCTGCTTTTACCGCTGCCAAGTAGTCCGGCAATAGCGATGACTTCACCGTCATGTGCAGTCAGATTAATGGGAGCACTGTTCTCAGTCAGTTTGAGGTCGCGAATTTCTAGTACTGGTTTAACGCCGGGGGCAGGGCTTATATTAACATCGGTCATGGCGTGCCCAAGCATCGCTGTCACCGCATTGTCATAATCCAGAGGCTGCTGATCAAACAAGCCTGAGATAGTCCCGTCACGCATGCAAACAATACGATCTGCGACTCGACGGATATCTGACATGCGATGTGAGATGTAAAGAATCGCAACACCTTTTTCTCTTAAACTGTCTAGTAAGATGAAGAGTTTGTCCGCTTCGGTTGCCGAAAGCGATGAGGTTGGTTCATCAAGAATGAGTACGTTTGGTGAGCGTGCCATGGCTCGTGCAATGGCGATCATTTGACGATCAGCAACGCCTAGGTCGGCAACCTTTGTGCGAACATCTGTGGTGATGCCCATGCTCTGCGCAACAATTGCTGCTTCCTTTCTCAGCAGTCGATCTCGTACCCAAAGGCTCGCGTTTGGTCGGGTGAGGTGGTCGAGCATCAGGTTGGTGGCAACATCTAGATCAGGGATTACGCCATCATCAATGGATTGATGAACAGTGACGACACCCGCGGTAATAGCGCTGGCTGGATCAGCGGGGCTGTAAGCTTGCCCATCTAATTCCATCGTGCCTGAGTCGAGGTTGTGATAACCGCAAATAAGTTTTACTAGTGTGGATTTTCCAGCACCATTGGCACCCATTAAAACCACAATTTCTCCGGAATAGAGATCAAGGTCAATGCCGCACAATACATTGTTAGTACCGAACGATTTACTGATTCCTCTCAATTTACAAGCGTTCTTGCGCATGGCTATGGGGTTCTGGTCCGGATAAATCTAGGCTCACTATTCGCCTAAAATGTACATTTGTCAAATGATATGGCTATTGACTAATTGCCTTGCAAGTTGGATAGTCAACACTGAATCGAAGGAGGCCTTATGTCACATAGTGATGCTTATGAACCACTAACGCTGGAATCGCTGGCAAAGCGTTTGGGACAGCTAGAAGCTGTCACTAGCCGGCTTGGCCCTGACTACAATCAATGGACGGTGCAAGAGGTCGGGGACGGTAATCTGAATCTGGTCTTTATCGTCGTGGGTTTGAAGGGTAGTGTCATCGTCAAGCAGGCACTCCCTTACGTGAGACTGGTAGGGGATAGCTGGCCACTGCCGCTATATCGAGCTTTTTTTGAAAACTGCGCGTTAACCCGACAGGCGCAGCGCACGCTTGACTGTGTGCCTGAGGTATTTCTATTTAATGACGTTCAGGCGTTGATTGTGATGGAGCATCTGAAGCCACATGTGATTCTGCGCAACAAGTTGATCAAGGGCGAGCGGGTAGCCGGACTGGGCAAATTTGTTGGAGAGTTCTGTGCTCAAACCGCTTTTCGTGGCTCTGAACTATCCATGAACAGCGCTGACAAAAAGGCCGATGTGGGCGTATTCTCCGGAAATGTAGAGATACCCGCTATTAGTGAATCGCTGGTGTTCACTGACCCATACTTCATTGCTGAGATGAATAGCCACAACAGTTTGCTTGATCCTGTAGTGAGATCGCTGCGCTCGGACGTCAAACTCAAAAGCTGTGTACAAAAAATGCTGATGAAATTTGCCTCGAATACTGAGACGATGTTACACGGTGATTTACATTCCGGATCAATCATGTCTACAGATAGTGAATCGAAGGTCATTGATCCGGAATTCGCACAGTACGGCCCCATGGGTTTTGATTTGGGTATGGTGACTGCAAACTTTTTGATGGCATATTTCAGCCAACCCGCTCATAGGGGCAACGATCTGGACGACTATCAACAGTGGATTTTGAGTGTTATCGGTGAGAGCCTGAAAACATTTCGTACTGAATTTAGGCGGCTATGGAACACTGAAAGGACTGGCATGTTATATCCCGCCTCACTCTTCGAAGACCAAGGTCACGATTCATCGATAGCTTGTGAACAGTTGTTAGCTGACATCAATACGGATGCGATGGCCTTTTGCGGTATTGAAATGCATCGTCGCTGTTTGTCGTTAGCTCACAATGCGGACTTTGAAGACATAGAAAGTCCCACAATACGAGCGCCACTTGAAGCTCGCAACATAGAGATGGGTATTCAGCTAATTCTTGAAGCGGATACCGTCTCTGATGAATCGTTGTTAATCAGTATGGCGAAAAGTTATAACCAGAGGAACATTTTGTGAAAATAGGCAACAAACATTATCGTTCTCTATGGTGGGATGAAAACCAGCAGGTTTTACAGATTATTGATCAGCGTCGTCTACCGTATGAATTTCAGATTCTAAACGTCGAGACTTTGCAGGATTATATTGATGCAATTTTTCAAATGCGGGTTCGTGGCGCGCCATTGATTGGGGCAACCGCTGCCTATGGTATGGCACACGCGATGGCTCTGGATCCATCTGACAATAACGTCCAGAGTGCGTGGGAGGCTCTATATGCGACGCGGCCTACTGCGGTGAATCTACGGTGGGCGCTCGATCGTTGTCAGCAGCTTATACTTCAGACTGCAGTTTCAGAGCGCGCAATAACTTCACTGCGGTTAGCGCATGAAATAGCAGATGAAGATGTTGGAATCAATAAAAGTATCGGACAGCATGGTCTGGCATTAATTCGTGAAATTGCTGAGCGCAAACCACCGGGCGAACCGGTCCAAGTACTTACTCACTGCAACGCAGGCTGGCTAGCAACAGTAGATTGGGGGACAGCGACGAGCCCTATGTATCATGCACACGATGCGAATATTCCACTGCATGTTTGGGTCGATGAAACGCGCCCACGTAATCAGGGAGCACTGACTGCTTGGGAATTAGGTAACCATGGCGTTCCGCATACGTATATTACCGATAACGCTGGTGGTCATCTGATGCAACACGGCCAAGTAGATTTAGTGATTACTGGTACTGATCGTACCACCCGTCGTGGGGATGTCTGCAACAAGATAGGAACTTATCTGAAAGCACTTGCAGCCTCTGACAATAACGTTCCGTTTTATGTAGCTCTCCCATCACCAACCATTGATTGGACCATTGATGATGGAGTAGCGGAAATCCCTATTGAAGAACGTAGTGAAACTGAGACAACGCATATTCAGGGTTTGGATAGCATTGGTGAAATTAATACGGTGCAGGTCACACCCAAGAACACTCGAGGTGGAAACCCCGCTTTCGATGTCACGCCAAATAGATTGGTAACAGGACTTATCACTGAGCGAGGTATTTGTTCAGCATCAACAGACGGACTCGCAGCACTGTTCCCAGAACATGCGCACACCCAGTAGCTATCGATGAGTCCGACGACGCTAACCAATGCAAAGCCCGGTACTGACGTTAGCGGACGCATGTCACGGCAGGATGATGCCATTGTAGAGGCGGCCTGGTGTTACTACCACGAGGGTCTGAATCAAAGTGAAATTGCGACGAAGCTCGGTGTGAGTCGAGCATCTGTTGTTAATTATCTAGCAGAGTCACGGCGGCGGGATTACGTACGCGTGACCTTGGACAGCAACGTGTTTTTGCATAACCAGCTGGCTGCTGAGCTTCGTGATGCCTATCAACTTGCGCAAGCTCTAGTAATACCGGCAGATGAGACGTCAGAGCAACGTTCCTTCGAACGGGTTGTAAGGGCTTCCTCTGATTGGTTGCCGCAGCTGCTTGAAAGTGGTGACATGTTAGGTGTTGCTTGGGGTGAGACCATATTCCGATTGTCTGAAATTGCCCCTAAGCTGACCTTTGACGATCTCGTCATTGTTCAACTAGTGGGGTCGCGACCCTCGGCATTGGGCTTTGCCGCAGAGAGCTGTTCTGCAACACTGGCACAGCGCTTTGGCGCACATTGCATTAATCTACACGTACCGTTGTTGTTATCAAGCCCTGAACTTTGCAGGCAGCTGATTGCTGAGCCCGTCGTTGCAGAGCAACTGAAACAGGTTGCTGACTGTTCAAAAGTTATTTTTGCAGCAGGCACCTGTTTTGATGACAGTCATATCGTACGCACTGGAATTATAAAATCCAAAGAGATTTCCAAATACCGTCGAAAAGGGGCGGTGGGTGTTATCTGTGGCAGGCTTATTGATGCGAATGGGGATGCTATGCCGATGTCGAGCGAAGATAGAATGATCGGCGTCACCCTTGAACAAATGCGTGAAAAAGAACTTGGATTGCTTGTGTGTGCTGAGCCGGAACGAGTGGCAGCTGCGCGTGCAGCGATCATCGGTGGATACGTTACGCACTTCGCTTGCTGTTCGAATACAGCGCGTTTGCTACTGGCAGATTGTCCATGATGGGGTAGAAGCTGTTCTGATTTAATTTTCTATGTATGTTAAATCTCAGCGAAAGACTTCGAATAGGCCAACAGTTCGAATACTCTCGGCACGCTGCGGCTTTACAGTCGTGCGTCTGTGGCGAACAAATAGCGGATACGTTGTTCAGTTCTTCAGAACTTTTATCTGGTCACTGATAGCCGAGTGAGATACATTCAGTCTTCTCACGGCGCCCATGACGGTGCCAGTCTCAAGAAGCGTTTCGAGTACGCGCAATGCCTTCAGAGGTGGTAGTCGAGATTGCTCTGGCAAGGCTCTATATATTAGTTATTTGGACGAGGCATGAGAATAAATCGCTTTTATAGTTAATAAATTGCGTGCATGGTTGATGTCTAACAGATCAGTGGGAATACCATGGAGGAAGTTCTGAGACTTTGTCTGGCGCAAATGACGTCCACCAATCATCACGTCGGCAACATCGATTTTCTTGAGAAAGCGGTGCGACACGCCGCGTCTGAAGGATGTAATCTGCTGGCCCTTCCGGAAGCTGCGGGCATGATGAACAAGGACAGGGATCATGCGCGAAAACAGATCACTGATGAACAATCAGATCCCTACATCAAAGCCTGCCGTAAACTGGCTGCAGAACATGACATCTGGATACAGACGGGTTCTACGCCTATTGCCCATCACGACGGGCGATTTCTGAATCACGCCAATTTGATTGATCCGCAAGGCAGGATCAAAGCGCGTTACGACAAAATTCACCTCTTCGATGTGTTCCTGGAAGGCCGTCCGGCAACGGGTGAGTCTAATCGTTACTCACCGGGCACTGATGCTGTGGCTGTCAACACCCCGTGGGGACTCTGGGGTATGTCGATTTGTTACGATCTGCGTTTCCCCCATCTTTATCGTGACTATGCAAAGTTAGGCGCCACGGTTCTTTTTATTCCGTCGGCATTTACGGTGTCCACTGGCGAGGCGCATTGGGAGATACTGCTTAGAGCGCGCGCCATTGAAACAGGCTGCTTTGTTGTTGCCTCTGCTCAAGTTGGGTCACACGACGATGGCAGACAAACCTTCGGACATTCATTGGTGATAGATCCTTGGGGCACTGTCTTGCTAGATATGGGGGGGGCCGAGCCTGGTCTGGCAGTGGTTGATTTGGATATTGCGCAGGTTGAGCGGGTTCGCGCACAAATACCGTCATTGAAAAATGAACGAAGTTACCAAATGAATTTGAAACGTCTTGATTAGATTTATGGGCTCTTAAAGAGGCAAAGTACAGACTCAGAAAACCTCTTGTAAAACACTTTTGCCAACTGCGTCGGTGTTGGCGGTTTCCATACTGCCAGCACAGGCTCAGCTAGAGCTGATCATTGCGTTTGATAATCTATGAGTAACCTTGGGCCCAGTCATTGGGATATCGGCTTCAGGTGCACGTGTGCACCATATCCAAAGGCACATCTGGCATTCAAGTGGTGGAAAAGTGCATTGAAAAATATTTGATGTTTGCGTCCAACAGGCTCGATACAGAGGAGACAACGAACAAACTCACAGCGAGTGATCGTGACTGCATTGTGGGGCGATGCCACCCTATGTACCCTACGGTGCACGAGACCGTCGAGACTATTTATTCTTTTGCGTGTGTACAACAGAATCGAATTCTGGTTTTTCGTTGAGTATGGATTTATGGAGGTG
>JBLIIE010000196.1:0-8890 GCA_047634635.1 Granulosicoccus sp.
TAATTAGAGAATTACTTTTCATGAATCCGTACCGTACTCTTACATCAGATGCTGCAGATACTATCGCTGCTAATGGCAACAACTGGGCAGCTATCAACCCGGAAAATGTAGCGCGTATGCAGTTGCAAAATCGCTTTCGCACCGGGCTTGATATTTCGCGTTACACAGCAA
Organism: Granulosicoccus sp.; assembly: GCA_047634635.1. Lineage (GTDB taxonomy): Bacteria > Pseudomonadota > Gammaproteobacteria > Granulosicoccales > Granulosicoccaceae > Granulosicoccus. The sequence continues at coordinate 172 of JBLIIE010000196.1, forward strand.
AAATACTGCGTGACGATATGGCCGCCTATGACAAAGATCCTTCTCAGTACACTCAGTCTCTGGGTTGCTGGCATGGATTCATTGCCCAGCAGAAAATGATTTCCATCAAGAAGCACTTCGGCACAACCAAAGGTAGCTACTTGTATTTGTCAGGCTGGATGATTGCCGCTTTGCGATCAGAGTTTGGTCCTCTTCCTGATCAGTCCATTCATGAAAAGACATCGGTACCTGCACTTATCGAAGAGCTATACACATTTCTTAAGCAAGCCGATGCCAGAGAACTACGTCACTTGTTTACTGATCTGGATGCCGCACGTGCACAAAACAATCAGGTTGCTGAAAAAGCAGTCATGGACAAGATTGATAATTTTCAAACGCATGTTGTCCCTATCATTGCAGATATAGATGCAGGCTTTGGCAACGAGGAGGCAACCTACCTACTTGCCAAGAAGATGATAGAAGCGGGTGCCTGTGCACTGCAGATAGAAAATCAGGTGTCTGATGTCAAGCAGTGTGGACATCAAGATGGCAAAGTTACTGTGCCTCATGAGGATTTTCTGGCAAAGATTAATGCGATACGTTATGCGTTCCTGGAAATGGGTGTTGACGATGGTGTCATCGTTGCGCGTACTGATTCACTGGGTGCTGGACTGACACAGAAAATTCCTGTGTCTCGTGAGCCAGGTGATTTGGGTGATCAATACAATGCCTTTATTCAAGGTGATGAAGTGACATCCTTATCTGACATTGGCGCTGGTGACATTGTTATCCAACAGGGTGACAAGACAATCAGAACATCCCGACTGCCTAATGGGCTTATCCAGTTTCGTGCAGGTACCGGTGAAGATCGTTGTGTACTTGATTGCATAACGGCACTAAACAACGGCGCTGACATGTTGTGGATCGAGACTGAAAAGCCTCATGTTGGACAAATCGCAGCCATGGTCGATCGCATTCGCGATGTTATTCCAAATGCGAAACTGATCTACAACAACAGCCCATCATTTAACTGGACGCTCAGCTTCCGTCAGCAGGTGTTTGATTCTTGGCAGGAAGAGGGCAAGTCGCTTGAAGCCTACGATCGTGAGGCGCTGATGGCGGAATCCTACGATGAGACGGAATTATCCTTAGAAGCTGATGCTCGTATTCAGGCATTTCAGGCTGATGCTTCTGCTCGAGCGGGTGTATTCCATCATTTGATCACTCTTCCCACCTATCACACCGCAGCACAATCCACGGATACGCTGTCCAAAGGCTACTTTGGTGATGAGGGCATGCTTGCCTATGTTCGTGAAGTTCAACGCCGTGAAATTCGCGACGGCCTGGCTTGTGTCAAGCACCAGGATATGTCGGGTTCTAACATCGGTGATGATCATAAAGAGTACTTTTCAGGTTCTCAGGCCCTGAAAGCCTCTGGAAAAGACAATACTATGAATCAATTTGGCTAGGCAGCTATGTTGTCGCGGCACCGTCTAGTCAGGCGGTGCCGGTCATTTGAGAAGCCCGCTACTAAGGCCTTCCACAGATGCTACCTTGATCTTTTGTGGTTTTAAGTCGAAGATTATCGGTTTCCTCTGGAGCCGAGCCGCACTGATGACTGATCGCATTCCAACCGTTATATACACGTTGACCGATGAAGCTCCGGCTCTGGCAACGTATTCCCTGCTACCCATCGTGCAGACGTTTACACAAGCAGCTGGAATTGCGGTTGAAACCAGAGACATTTCACTGGCTGCACGCGTGTTATCCCAATTCAATGACCAGCTTCCTGCTGATCAGCAAACGCACGATGCACTGGCAGAATTAGGTGAATTGGCAGTCATGCCTTACGCCAATATCGTAAAGCTTCCCAATATCAGTGCCTCTATCCCACAACTTAAAGAGGTCATCACAGAGCTGCAAGCCCAGGGCTATGGTATTCCGGATTATCCGGATGAGGCGTCAAACGCTGCTGAGCAAGATGCCCGGACCAGATATGACAGAGTCAAGGGCAGTGCGGTTAACCCCGTATTAAGAGAAGGCAACTCCGATAGGCGCGCACCTGCCGCTGTAAAGAACTACGCCCGATCCAATCCTCATGCCATGGGCGCATGGTCAAACGAGTCCAAATCACATGTGGCGCATATGACGTCTGGAGATTTCTTCTCAAACGAACTATCCGTCACCATGGATTCAGACAACACCGTCCGCATTGAGCATGTCGCTGCAGGTGGTGTAGTCACAGTTCTGAAATCGGATTTTCCTGTTCTGGCAGGTGAGATTGTCGATGCAACTTATATGAGTCAATCGGCATTGACGGCTTTCCTGGCAGAGCAGATTGCAGATGCAAAAAAGCAGGGTGTACTATTTTCCGTCCACCTGAAAGCGACCATGATGAAGGTGTCTGACCCCATCCTGTTTGGTCATGTGGTTCGAGCCTTCTTCAGCGACCTGTTTGCAGAGCATGCAGAAGCACTGGCAAACTGCGGTGCAAATCCAAATAATGGCTTGGGCAGTATGCTTAACGCAATTGCGTCACTGCCTGAGGATCAACGAATCATCGTGTTGAAAGCCATTGACGATGCCTATGAGGCAGGTCCGAGTCTGGCGATGGTGAATTCCGAAAAAGGGATTTCAAATCTGCATGTGCCTAGTGACGTCATAGTGGATGCATCCATGCCAGCCATGATCCGGACATCGGGAAAGATGTGGAACCCGGCGGGTCAGCTGCAGGACACTAAGGCTGTAATTCCAGATAGCAGTTACGCGTCGGTTTTTGAAGAAGCCATTCGATTTTGCTGTGAACACGGAGCCTTTGATCCAACCACGATGGGCACAGTGCCGAACGTGGGTCTAATGGCTCAGAAGGCTGAGGAATACGGATCCCATGACAAAACATTTGAAATAGCAGCTGCCGGCTCCGTAAGAGTGGTTGATGGCTCGGGTAATGAATTGCTAAGCCACGCCGTTGAAGCGGGTGACATCTGGCGCATGTGCAATGTAAAGGATGCCCCCATCAGAGATTGGGTCCGTCTGGCTGTTTCACGAGCCAAAGCTACCCTTAGTCCAACGGTATTCTGGTTAGATGAGGCGCGAGCTCATGACGCTCAATTGATCAAGAAGGTAAATACCTATTTGGCAGATCATGATACTGACGGTTTGGATATCAGCATCATGGCTCCGGCACAAGCCACTCGATTCTCCATGCTTCGCTTGAAAGATGGCAAGGACACGGTATCTGTCACAGGTAATGTCCTGCGCGACTACCTCACTGATTTGTTCCCTATTCTCGAATTAGGCACCAGTGCAAAAATGTTATCGATCGTACCCTTAATGAATGGTGGTGGTTTATTTGAAACTGGAGCAGGTGGGTCAGCTCCCAAGCACGTTGAGCAATTGGTGGAGGAGAACCATCTTCGATGGGACTCATTAGGTGAGTTTCTGGCTATCGCCGTGTCTTTGGAACATTTTGCACAAACTGAAAACATCGAACGAGCACAGGTGCTTGCCACTACGCTTGATGCAGCCACCAGTAAATTACTGCTTGAAGGTAAGTCGCCGTCTCGTCGTGTCAAAGAGCTGGATAATCGCGGTAGCCACTTCTACCTTGCCATGTACTGGGCTGAGGCGCTTAGCTTGCAAGACGATGACGCCGAGCTTAAAACGCAGTTCACAGGCTTTGCGAATGCGCTTAAAGAAATGGAGAGCACGATCCTGGCTGAATTGAGCGCTGTTCAGGGTAAGGCTGTTGATATTGGTGGTTACTATTATCCTAGCGTTGAAAAGTGCACCGCTGTGATGCGTCCCAGTAACACATTCAATAAATTACTGGCTAACGTATAGCACCCTCAGTTGTTACGCTTCGCGTTTTTTTGATGAAGCGCGATTAGCAGTGGCTTTCAGGTAGAAATTACAGATTATTGACGCTTTTGGGCTGGTTAATAACCGAATGGCGACTTTCTTGACGCCACTTATCCACCTTATCCACAATTTCTGTGGATAAGGTTGTGGATGAAACGGTTAAACAGGGGTGAAACCCCCGCCCTGTAACAGTCTTACCAAATTGTTTATAAATTGAACAATAGCTTTAAATTCAATATAAACAGAGACTTACAGTCTAATCTTAAAGTAACAATGTGTTCACATACAACATTATATGAACTGCATCAACTATTTTTTTGCCTGTGTATAAGGGCTGGTGTTTTTTGGATCGTCAAGCACGAAAACTGATTTTTTCACATAGAAAACCACTTTTTTCGCGCTCAAGGTGAGCTTGTGCGGCGAATTTCTGGCGCTTGGGACTTGGGCCGCCTAGATGTTAAAAATTTGCGCGCGGTAGTAACGCAATTCGGCGATGCTCTCGCGAATATCATCCAGGGCGAGATGTGTATTCTCTTTGCTAAAACCATCACTGACTGATGGCTTCCAGCGCTTCACCAACTCCTTGATAGTGCTCACATCTACATTCCGGTAGTGGAAGAAGGCTTCCAGCGGTGGCATGTACTTGACCATGAAGCGTCTGTCTTGACCAATGCTGTTGCCACACATCGGACTCTTCCCGGCATCAATCCAGGGCTCTAGAAACGCTATGGTCTCCTCGGAAGCGATCTCCAGGGTGTATTTGCTGGCACGCACACGATCCACTAGTCCTGAGGCTGTGTGATGTTCGGTGTTCCAATCATCCATCGCTAGCAACTTGTCATCATCGACGTGTATAGCGATGACAGGTCCTTCTGCTAATGTGTTGAGCTGGGGGTCGGTTACGATCGTGGCAATCTCTATGATCGTGTCGATCTCTGGTTCCAATCCGGTCATTTCCAGATCTACCCAAATGAGATTGTCATTGTTGGTTGACATCAATTTGTCTCTATTCTTATTCCATGGCTAATAGAGAAGTATTGACGATTCCACGCTGATTGCCAGAATACTTTGTATCTATTACTAGGGCAAAGCGTTTGTTTCGAGGTCGTAAAGCAGTAAACTGCGGTAATACATGCAAGCATGCATCGTGCAACCTCACCCTCGGAAATCCACTATCTTCATGCATCAAATCACATTTTGACTATGTCTCCAGAGCTCATCCACGCACGTGTTGTGGCAAATTTCAGGAAAACAGTTGCTGTTCAAGTCGATGGGACTGGCGAAATAGAGCAGGCCTACCCCTTGGCAAAAGTGCCTCTTTTGGTCGCTGGAGATCAAGTGTCCTGCTTACGAGATGACGGCCTGCTCCGGGTGCAGGAATTATCAACACGCGACAGCGTGCTGGCACGAGCTGATCGGTATAGCGTTAAACCTCTGGCGGCTAATCTGACTCACTTGGGTATCGTATCGGCGAATCCACCGGGCATAGACACCTTGTTGATTGATCAATTCTGTTTAGCTGCTCATCAGGCCGGTGTCGGTGCTGTAATCATATTTAATAAAGCGGATCGAATGACGGATGAGGAGCGCGTTAGCGCCGAAGAGCTATTGAATACCTATAAGAGTATCGGGTACCCGGCCGTCATGATCGATACGAAAACAGAAGAGGGAATGCAGCCTTTGATGGACGAGCTACCAGGTCGTACCTTGACTATGGTTGGGGCCAGTGGCGTTGGGAAGTCTTCTATCATTCAACGTCTGTTACCTGACAAACACCTGGTGGTGGGAGCTGTCTCCAAAGCTACGGGCTTGGGCTCACACACCACATCAGTGACTTTCTGGTATGACATGCCGGGTGATGGTGCCATCATAGATTCACCGGGCGTCAGGCAGTTTTCCGTATCACACCTTCCGAATGAGCTGGTCCGAAAGGGCTACCATGAAATGGCTCGGGCATCTGAGTTATGCCGATTCGGTGATTGTTCGCACACAGTTGAACCTGCCTGCGGCGTCCTGGACGGCATAAAAAGCGGGGAGATTGCTCGCTGGCGTTACGATAACTACAAAAAACTGGCTGAGATCTAGTCGTCAAGGCACAGAACCTTACTGCTCGATTGGGGTGTCCGTCCGGTTTCCCCAGTTTGACCATGCACCATCCAAGGCTCTTACGTCGTTATAGCCCAAGTGCTTAAGCGCAACATAGGTGACTGCTGATCGTTGATGGGTTTGGCAATACACAATGACTGTGTCGTCTATTGAGACACCTGCATGGTCGAGTTGAGCGTGAAGTAGTTCATCGTTTAACAGGCAGCCTTTGTCATCCAATTGAGTCGTCCATTCCATATGGAGAGCTCCTGGAACATGTCCGCCTCGTGCACTTCGAACATCAGTACCTGCATATTCATTGGTGCTCCTGACATCCAGAATTTTCAATGAGTCTGAGCCTAGATTTTCTATGAGTAATTCTGCGGAAATAACATTGTCCCCGATCAATGACAGTGTCAGGTTGCCTGTGACTGTGGCAGGAATGTCGGCTGTAACAGACAGTTCCTGAGATACCCAGTCTGTGATACCACCGCTAAGCCAACTACCCACCTCGTACCCATAGGCATCCAATACCCACATGAGGCGCGCGGCGGCAGTCTCCTTGCCGCTGTCATAAGCAATGATCTGATCACCCAGATTGGCACCAATCTGTTCAAGCAAGCTGTTAACTGCATGCGGCTCTGGCATTAAACCGCCCATCGGGGGAGCTGAGCGATTCAAAAGCGCCACAGAACCGGAGACCGCTCCCGGGATGTGTCCTGCCGCATAGGCCTCCGGGCTTCGCAGATCGACCAGGCAGATGCGCGCCTCGCTCAGAGTTGCTCCGTTGGCCCTCACCTGAGAGAGCAATTCGGCCAAGGCCGGGGAATCGATTACAAGGGGTAGAGACATGGCGATTTTTCCAATCTATGGCGATTTTGTATGCTGTGCGAGACTTTCGTCGTGTTAGGCCTGAACTATACCCAGAATTAAGGTCATAGTTGTTAACGGCTCGGCAGGCTCACTTGGATGTATAACTGATATGATTGTCGCAACGAACAAGGTGACATTAATTGCACCTCGAATCGCTCGAGGAGCGAAACCATTGAGTGACAAGGATATAGATCTAGCGCTCGTACAACGAGTGCAGCGCGGAGACAAATCGGCTTTCGACTTGCTCGTGCTCAAATATCAGCACAAGATTGGGCATCTGGTTACTCGATATGTCCATGATATCCACGAATCGCAAGATGTTACTCAAGAAGCTTTCATTAAAGCCTACCGTGGTCTGAAAAATTTCCGTGGAGACAGCGCGTTTTACACCTGGTTGTACCGCATTGCGATTAACACCGCAAAAAATCACCTGGTTACTCGAAGTCGGAAAATTAGTGACACTGGAATTGATGCTGCTGATGCAGAACAGTTCGAAAGCGGTGGTGCTCTTCGTGAGAATGCCAGTCCTGATCGGGTTATGGCGACTGAGGAAATTGCACAGGTCGTGCAAGAGACCATCAATCAATTGCCGGAGGATCTTCGAACAGCGATTACTCTGCGCGAGTTTGATGGGTTGTCTTATGAGGAAATTGCCATGGCAATGGAGTGTCCCATTGGTACGGTCAGGTCTCGAATCTTTCGGGCTCGAGAAGCTATAGATACTAACCTCGAGCCATTGCTCGATGAGAAACGCAGGTAAGATATGGCAAACTCTAATCTCCCACCAATCAGTGAAGAGCAGCTGTCTCAGTTGATGGATGGCGAATGGGATGGATTGAATTCATCCCAATGCGTTGCTAGTATCTGTAACGACGAACGGTTGCGCAGCAAATGGTCACGGTATCATTTGATTCGTGATTGCATGAAATCAGAGCCGGTACACGTGAACAATCAGTTGCTTGCAAATATTTCTGCAGCTATTGACGACGAGCAAACGTATAGCAATATCACACCATTGTCCATTTTTAGTGATGTTGTGGGTGTTACTGCAAGCAGTGAGTCTGATGATCAGGTAAGTGAAAACTCAGAGGATATACACACTGAGGCAATTGAGACGGTGTCGGCGTTTATTGCGAAAGCTAAGCCTGCGACTGCATCCGCGACTGCACCTGCACCCGTAACTGCGTCCGCAACTGCGTCCGCAACGAAAAACACGTTTTGGGGCACTGGCTTGAAAGGCTTTGCGGTTGCTGCCAGTGTTGCCGCAGTAACGGTTGTCGGAATGAATGTGTGGCAGGAACATAATGCCACCTCTGTGAATTCAGCTGCATCGTCTATTGCCACCCATTCGGTGGTATCAAATGGTGGTGTTGACGCGTTCTCACTGCAAGTGAATGGTTCACGTTTACCGCAAGTTGATTTTGTATCCAATACGGGGGCCTTTTGGGTGTCTCCACAAACCGCTGAGCGCGTCAGTGACGAACAAAGGTTGAACATGTTCCTCTCTCAGCATCTTGAAAACTCTCCGACAGCTAGCCGCGAAGGGCTATTGTCCTATTCTCGTCTTGTTGGCTATGACGATCAAGCAGCCGAGCAGTGAAATAAATCATGGCGTTGCCCTCTATGTCTAATATTTGGCTGCGTGCATCCGTCTTTTCGATGGGGTGTGCGATAGCGGCTGGGATGTCAGTCGTTCCTGCCGTGTGGGCTGGTGCTGAGCAGCGGGAGCTGGATCCTGCGAACTTAGTCAGAGAGATGTCCATGGCTCTGAAGATGCTCAACTACGAAGGCAAATTTGTACATGTGCAGGGCAGTAACGTTACCGCCATGCACATTATTCACTCCAGTGATTCCAAGGGCGAACTTGAACGATTAATCTCGCTTGATGGAGAAGCTCGTGAGGTCATCCGGAATAATTCGC
>JBLIIE010000197.1:0-8701 GCA_047634635.1 Granulosicoccus sp.
TTGAATGCGTGATAAAACCCATCGAGCACTGAAATCATCAGAGTGTTTTCTCCACGCCGCCACCTCTCGTACTGGCGAAGATGACGTCTATTGCCGGGATCAATACCCAATGCAGTAGCTGCCAAAATTGTTTCGGCAAGCGCAGCCGCGTCAAGCAGGCCCAGATTGACCCCTTGACCAGCCAAGGGGTGAACCGTATGAGCGGCATCTCCAATGAGCGCAACTCGATCAGCAATGTATCGTTTCGCGTGAGCTTTCGCTATCGGAAAGCTACTACGTTCTAAAATACTCTCTATCCCACCCAACTCCTCAGGGAATGCGGCTTCCATCGCCTCAAGGAATTCAGAGTCGCTCAATGCTCGTAATCGCTGAACTTCTTCCTCAGTGTGATACCAGACCATGGATGCGTAAGGGCCACATAAGGGCAGTAGCGCTTCAGGGCCAGTAGGTTGAAACCGTTGCCAGGTAATGTCCTGTTGAGGCAAGCGTGTTTTCACTGTAGCTACCAGAGCATGCTGTGGGTAAGGCGTTCGCTCGATCTCTATATTGGCTAGTTGGCGTACTGTAGATTGAGCGCCATCAGCTCCTACCAACAATCGTGTAGTAATCGGCTCAAGGCCGTCATTCAGTTCGCAGGTAACAAGGTGTTCTGATAAGTCGTAGCCTTTAAGGCGGGCTGGGCAAAGGTAATCAATATTATCAGAAGCCATCAGGCAATCGAGCAAGGCCAGCTGCATAACTCGGTTTTCCACAATATGGCCCAGCTCTGGCAAACCTACATCACCTGCTTTAAATTTCGTTCGCCCAGCTGCCTCGCCGTCCCATACCAACATCTCGCGATACGGACAGGCTCTGCGACTGATGATCCCTTTCCACGCCCCCACGTTTTCAAACATGTTTTGCGAAGCCCCACTAAGGGCCGACACTCGAATGTCGTAGGCTGGATTGGACCCTGGGGTAAAACCCTCAGGCTGATGATTCTCCAACACCGCTATTCTTAATGCAGGCTGCGCGGAATGTGTGGCCGCAAGCGCCGCTGCCAGCATACTGCCGACCATTCCACCGCCTACAATGACGACGTCATATTCTTTCAATAGGGCCGCCTCTTAACGTTATGCTCATCTATGATTGACACGATGCCAACCTTCACTGGTTCGAATTATTTCAAACGTAGGCCAAAAATTATACTCCGGCTTTACGGTGACTATGCCCTTACGTCCACTCATTGATACGATTGTTAGCCGGGTAATTTCATCCTGCGCTCTCTTTTTAACTTGTGCTAGAAAATCGTCTAGATTATTAACTGTCTCGCCCTCCACAGCGACTACAAATCGATTCCGATACAGGCGATCCCACAAAGCCGGAGAACCCTCTGCCGTGCTGGATATGTACACGCCAGGAAAATCGACGCCTTTTTGGTATCCGATGTCCGTAAAAGATTCCTGAAAGACTGCCCCTGCCCAGCTGACGAGTCTCACAGTGCCAAGACCACTCACCTCTGAGGGTGATAGATTCACTGTTTGCACAGCGCCGTCACGTAAGACGGTTAAGGCCAACATAGGTTTTTGAGACAAAATTTCAGCGGTAATGAGTTCAGACACAAGAACATCGTCAATTGCAAGGATGACATCACCCGAAGCCAATTTTAGCGCCGCATCCGTATTGGGAGTTAGTTGAGTGACATACAGCACACGACGTATTTCCGCAGGCAAATTGTTGTATCTCAATAACCATTCGTCTGGCAGCCCATACTCTCTGGCAAGCGATAGCGGCCTATAAGCCAAGCGTGCATCTAAAGAGAAGTAGGGTTGATCTGATCGATACATCCTAAGCGATTCTAGTAACACAGAGGCCGGCATAGCCCACTCTTGCTCTTTTATCTCACGCTCATCTTCGTAGGCAAAACTCATGTAAACCGCGTGTACAATCCCTTTTTCATCCACTAAAGGACCGCCAAGAGAAGGTGGCACATTGGGCACGCCAAGCACATCCAAAGATGCTTGCTGAAATCTGGGTAGACCTGGTGGATTAAAGCCAATAGTCAATCGACTTGCATCACTGATGGAATGCGTGCGAAAGGTACCATCAGAGCGATAACCTACCATGGTTAAATTTTCAGTTATCGTAGTTGCAGTATCACTCAAAAGCAACGCACTGAAATTAGCACCGAAAAGTTTGCTCACATCATATTGTATCAAAGCAACATTGTGCCTCGGATGAAGAAATACCACTTTTCCGGGAAGCACCAATGAACCAAAGAAGGTAATGTCTGCCTCCCCTAGCCCAACCGGCACGGTATTCCTGTCAACAGCAATTAACCCTGCTTCCTTGTCAACAATAAGTCCAACGCCCTTAAAATGCCGTGCATAAACGTTATCTATTGAGTATGGAATACTGAAATCAACCCGCACCATTGCCGGAGCGACCCTGTTTAATAAGGCATCCTGATACTGTGGGATATCCACTAGAGCGTTATCTGTAACAGTAGGTTCGATCGGCAGATCAACATTGGTGCAGCTCCAGAATCGCACATCATCAACGCGATCACAGAGTCGGCTATCAAACCAGTTGTTGCCAACCTGAATTCTTGCAATTTTGGAACTGAATTCGCGCCGCGGCTCTACAAAGCGTATGCGTTTCTTGTTGTCTTTGGTGGGTTTGGCAATTGCTGCAATGAAGCTTGCAACGTCGGTCATCTTTTCACCATCGACCTCGGTAATCAAAACTCCCTGAGGAACACCGCCCTTACTGAAAATATAACCAGATCTTGCAAGCACGACACCTTCTTGCGGTAGGTTCATAGCACGTGCATGTTGAATGGACATGTCCTGAATGATTGAATCACCCAGTTCGAATAGTTGACTGGGTGCCAGAGCATTCAAATCTTCAACTGCAATCACAAGACTCAGACGCTGACCAAGACGAATGACATCGACTGCAAGCATCTCTCCGATGGATTGATCTAGCAAATTCTCTAAACCGATAAAATCCGTTATCAGTTGTTCAGCAATCGATACCAGAATATCACCTGCCTCAAGCTTTGTATCTGCAACGCCACCGGGTATGACCTGCCCTACAGTGAGCATTCCATGAGTTTCAGGGTTTTCTGACCGAACACGTGCCTCTAATTCCGCGGTCAAACCTAAGCGTGCCAATTCACGAAACGGTTGGTGTGAAAATATCGTCTGAAAGCCACCACGATCAATCGGCTCACTTAGCTGTAGTCGTGCAAGTGCGTATTGAATCCTTGGCAATGGGAGGAAAAAACTACTGGCCGTCTGCGTATTTGCAGCCGCGTTAAGGGCCACAACATCACCGTCTATATCGATAACAGGTGAGCCTGAACTACCACCAGACGTACCGGAGGCAGCTTGGAGATAGAACGTATTAAAGTCGTTGTAACCATAGCGACCATAAGACGGCACTTCCCGATCGAGCCTCGCAATAGTGCCGGGCAAGATGGATAACTGTTCACCACCATCGCTACCAATGACTCTGATGTTCATACCAGTGCTAACTTTGTCTGGTCTCAGCTGAAGGGAATCAGGCATCGCATGTTTCAGTTCTTGTGGGTCGAAGCGGACAAACCCAAAGTCATGGATGGGATCCCTGTACAACGGTACTGCGACAACACGTTCCTGGTTCTGAAAAGTCGCGGTGATCCTGAGTGGACCTGAACCCACCACATGGCGATTGGTAAGCACTATTCCTCGTGCGGCATCGACAACAAATCCGGTTGCGCTACTCCCACCTTGCTCAGAATCGTCAAAATTTCTAAGTTGAGACAATTGCAAAGACACCACTGAATTAGCAGCCCGCGACACGGTACTCGCCCAGACGTCCTCATCTGAAGCCACTGCGCCTTGGAAAGGTAGTGTGCCTGCAGCCACCAGCACCAACAGGGTTACCTGGCCCAACAGGCGTCTTGCGTAAGCCACTGAGTGAAGGCCAAGCCTGTCTCCAAACCAAATATCTGTCACTAAAGAATTCTCCTGATAATTCATCATTGTCGCGCAACAACCGTTCCATTTAGTATTTATTTTCACGATGAAAAACTCCAGCAAGCAATCAACGGACAGCAGCCAGATCAATTCGTGCTCGAAACTTGCTAAATTTCAAATCGGAATAAATATTTCAGGAAGGTTTACCATACGACTCTTGATATAGAATCACCCACCGTACTTACTACGGATATTAATGAACAAACAGATCCACAAAGACGACAAGAACATTGACTGGTTTCGAGCCGCTTCGCCATACATCAATGCGCATCGGGGTAAAACCCTGGTCATTGGGCTACCGGGAAACTGGCTGCGCAGCGAATTGCTCCCCACTCTGGCACATGATCTGACTCTGCTCAGCCATCTGGGCTTGCGCCTAGTGCTGTGCTTTGGACTGCGCGCACAGGTGGACGATCAACTGGCCAAAAAGAAGGAACAAAGCCATATTATTGATGGGCGCAGAGTGACCGATTCAAACGCTCTAGCAACCATCATTCGTGAAGCAGGCATTGCAAGAAACGAGTTGGAAGCACGCTTGTCAATGGGCCTGCCCAACACACCAATGGCTGGTGCTCGATTGGCAATCACGTCAGGCAACTATGTGACAGCACAACCGTTTGGTGTCCATGCTGGCGTTGACTTCCAACACACAGGCTCAGTTAGAGAAGTTCATATTTCAGCTATTAATGACCTCCTGGACGCCGGTCATTTGGTAATGCTACCTCCTCTCGGTTACTCACTGACCGGAGAGGTTTTCAATGTCACTATGACAGAGGTTGCCACCAAATGTGCCATTGCACTTGGTGCTGACAAACTAGTTTTCTTTGTCGATTCTCTTCCCATCGATGAAAATGACAAACCTTTGAAACAAGCTAGTACAGCACGAGTTCTACGATTGCTGGACAACACCACAGTTCCAAAAACGAGTGGGTCAGTCGCCAACTTGCTCAATTTGTCAGAGGTGCTAAAAAGCGCAGTTAATGCCTGCCAGATGGGCATTGAAAGGGTGCATTTACTCGAGAGTAATGACCCTACCGCACTGCTGCGTGAGCTATACACTCGCGATGGAAGCGGCACCATGATAACCACCGATAGATGGGAACACATCCGAACCGCCACAATTGCCGATGTTGGCGGCATCATAGAACTGATAGCACCACTGCAAGCGAACGGCACGCTAGTAAGTCGCTCTAGAGAGGAGCTTGAAATCGATATCGAACATTTCGTGGTCAGTGAGCGTGACGGAATGGTTGTAGCGTGCGCGGCAATGTATTTAGAAGTAGAGTCGTCCACCGCAGAAATAGCTTGTATAGCCACCCACCCAGACTACCGAGGTGAAGGACGCGCAGATCAATTACTGACTCATCTCGAACATAACGCGCAATCGCTGAACTACCCCTATGCTCGAATACTAAGTACGCGTACTGGCCACTGGTTTGTCGCGCGCGGTTATTCTCAAACCTCACCTCAAGACTTACCGCCTTCGCGACGTGTCAGCTACAACGAACAGAGAAACTCCAAGGTGTACATGAAAAATCTGGACGCAACCTAAGCATCCAGACTTGGACATTCATTAAAACTGAATGACACAACATCATGAAGAGAAGCGCCTAACGCTCTGCAATTTCTATCTGCAATGAATTCAAAGCTTCCAGTCGTTCGCGATTATTAGACATTTGCAGCAATTCGAATTTTGCTTCATTAGTTAGCGGTAAAACCTCCAGTAATCTATGGATAACCCAATCAGCATCATCAAGATGCTTTGTATCAAAGCGTGCCTCAGACTCAAGATAACCAAGAATTAAATCTAGTTTATTCGCCAGCAATTCGAATTCCGGCTCCATTGGCGTTGCCGGCTGAGTGGGTATCACCTCTACTTCACCAATAAGCAACCCAGCTTTATTTGAGGTATAGGTTAGAATTCTGAATTCCTCTATACCTTTTGCCGTAATGTGCAAAAGCCCATCAGATCCCTGGTCAAAATCGATAATAGAAACTCGAGTTCCAAGTGGATAGGGTTCAGCTACATCAGCAGCTTCGCGACCTTGTTTTATAAGACAAATGCCAAAACCGGTATCATTTCGAAAACAGTCTTTGACCATATCGATGTAACGCGGCTCAAACAACCTTAATGGCATTAATCCGTCCGGCAACACTATGCTGGACAGTGGAAACAGCGGTAATTGCATTGAATCAGTTTTCCTCAATTCCCCAGCGAGGCATAATCGCCTGCTTGACTTCTAATTGATCGAGCACACGGGCCACCACAAAATCAACGAGATCATCCACGGTCTTTGGTAGGTTATAGAAAGCGGGGTTTGGTGGCATGATGACAACGCCAGCTCTTGCAAGGCGAGTCATATTTTCAAGATGAATAAGCGAAAAAGGCATCTCTCGTGGCATCACTATTAATTTTCTTCCCTCCTTGATCACAACATCTGCCGCTCTTTCCAGCAAACTGTTGCAAGTACCCGCGGCCACCGATGCCAATGTTCCAGTAGTACAGGGACATATGACCATGGCATCAGGAGCACCCGAACCACTTGCCACAGGTGCTGTCCACTCTTCCTGGCCAAACGCTTTTAGCTGCCCTTCTCGCGCGCCGTAGGCTTCTGAAAACTGAGACTGGACCTGAGAAGTTCTGGAAGGAACGTTCAAGTCAGTATCCATTCCCATCACAATTCGCGCAGGCTTTGACATGAGGACATAAACCTCACAATTAGCCTGCACCAGGCATTCAATTAAACGCAATGCGTATTGAATGCCCGATGCCCCTGTCATCGCGACACAAATCGTCTTATCGAATTGTTCACTCATTTTAAATCTAACTAAGCTGACGTACGAAATTGTACGGTTAAACCAGCACTTTCGATTTTCAAGGTTTTACAACTAACTCCACGCGTCGATTCAAAGCACGTCCTTCCCGAGTCTCATTACTCGCAACTGGCCGCTGCTGACCATAACCAAGAGCGCCCAATCGGCTCGAATCTACTCCACCTTCAGACTCCAGGAAGTTCACAGAATTCGCAGCACGTGCGACAGACAGTTCCCAGTTACTAGGGAAGATGGCCTGCAAGTCTCCAGAGACCGGAATGCTATCCGTATGACCTTCGACAACAATATCGTTATCAAGCCCATTAAGAGAGGAAGCAACCCTGTTCATCAAGGCACGTCCTGCTGCACTTAGACGAGCACGTCCAGAATTAAACAGTGTCTGGCTTGGTAGATTGATCACCACGCCATTGTCATCACGAACTGTGACCTGAACATTTTCCACACTATTGTCTCGCAAGTTCTGCTCAACAGCGTCACGTAACGCGATCGCGCGGTTTCTTTCCGCCGCGCTTTGTTCAGTGATCGTTGCCAGCTGACCCGAAAGATCTGCAACTCGAGCTTGCTCACCAGAGACGTTCTCCTTTTCGTTTCGAACCTCATCCCGTAAACCCAAAGTGATCGCATCAGCATCAGCCAAGTCAGATGCTAGCTTCTGATTGGAGGCACCCGCTGCAACCAGTTCTAATTCCAAGCTTGCAGCCGTGTCCTCCATTTGCTGGACCTGAGCTTCGAGTGACAATTTATCAGTCTCTAACGCAGCCTTCCTCACCTCCAGATCAAGAACACGATTTTCAGTTTCCACCAGTTCAGCATCCAAAGCAGCCCTTTTGGCTTCCTCGTCACTAAGTTGCTGCTCAAACCCATCTTGAAGACCCATGGATGCCACATTCGCAGCTTCGGCAGCTACAGCTGCTGCGGACAAATCAGATTCCAGGGCATCGATCATTGAAGCGCTGGATGCCACTGTATCTGTTGACACAATCAACTGACCTTCTAGGTCACCGACCATAACGCCCATTTCCACCACTTCAGAAAGCAGCCCATCTCGATCTAGGACAACACTATTCAGTTGCTGCGTTATGCCGTCAATTTTAAATTGGCTTGAAGATGCTGATTCAGTAGCCTGATTGTTTGAAGCTACCAATTGCTCCTGAATACCTACCTTTTCAAGTTCCAGCCCACTGACCTGCTCTAACAGGCTCGCATGGTCAGTTTCAAGCGATGCCAACTGCATGTTGAGTGACGCTTGTTCGGTCTCGAGCGCACTCATCTGCTCCAGTGTCGCATCACGTGCTGCATTAAGATCCGTTACCTGAGACGCAAGATCAAGATTCACTGCTTCCAGCTCAGCGCTGGCTGTTTGCAATGCCGAATTCGCTTCTGATTCGGCAGCCAAACTTGCCTCATTCGTACTTACTGAGATTTGCAGCTCTGCAATTTGAGACAACAATGTGGCTTTCTGAGATTCCAGATTTTCGACATTTACATCAGCTTCATTAGCGTTCGCTTCAAGTAGGCCTTGCATTTGACCAAGCTTCAGTTGTAACGCCTCCTTTAAAGAACCCAACTCAGCTACGTTCGCGTTAGCCGCACTAGCTGCCTCAGCATTAATATCCAACAAGTTCTGCATTTCACCGATTCGCGATTGCAGTGCAGCCTTTTGGGACTCTAGTTTCTCGACAGTTTCCGATGTGGCAGCAACCGCCCCCTCGTTGGAGTCGAGCGTGTTCTGTAACCTATCAATACGTGATTGCAATACCAGTTTATCAGCTTCAAGTTCTGACACAGTCGCACTTGTGGCATCAGCTGCCTCAGCGTTGCTGTCCAACAAATTTTGCATTTTACCCATTCGCAATTGCAATGCA
>JBLIIE010000198.1:0-8619 GCA_047634635.1 Granulosicoccus sp.
GTGTCGTTACTCATCAACGACAGCCTGACGAAAAAGTGTTCCTACACTTCCTGCGCTCAATCAAACGTCTGCGCAATCATTGTGTTCGGGAACCTTTTGCAGCACTTTCAGCTTGGTCAATACCTCACAAGGGGCGTTACTCTGACTCCTGACCTAACACTAAAGCTGTAACTCGTTTGGTGAGTGAACTGCCATTAAACGTTCTATTCGTTCGTCGAATTTTTCTGTATCAGTGCTATATGCGGAAACGGAATATTCCATGATTCTTTTGTGGAGGCAGCGACACAAGCACGTTGAATGACTCGTTGAACATCAAGATAAGCAAATGCTGCATGGCTGTTGCAAGTGACAAAAATCCAATAATCCAAAGAAGATGAATTGGCTTCTTTGAGTTCGACTTCAACGTTTTGAGTATTGGAGTCGAATCCAGACTCAGACAATGTATCTCTGACAGAGTTCATCAGTATCATTGGAATATGACTCAGGCTTATAGCCTGATGTTCATAATCAACTCTGAAGGTACTGCAAACACCAAAACTGCCTCCACGGGTCAAGTTGACCATTTCCTGTGTATAGAAATCTATAGAAGGGATAGTGATTATTTGTCCGCCGCGTTGCTTAAGCTCTACTGTGTCCGGATTTTGTCGCACTACTTCAAGCACGGTATCGTTGGGTAGTAAAACCACATCACCAGTAGAAGTGGGAAACCAGCTATCTTCACCGGTAATTCTGCTGGAAATCCCATGAAACTCAGCCAGTGGGATCCGAATTTCACCGTCTAGCTCAGGGTTTTTGAGGGTTGTATACATATTGATGGTTTCAACACGCCAAGGTAGACCACGGTAGAGAATGCGCTCGTTCTCACGCATGGCGCCAATATTCAGCAGTAGTCGGGCTTCGGAAACGTATCTGGGTAGTAAGTGTCTTATGCCAAGCGCAAGGCCTACCACTAGCAGAATAAGTAGACCGAGTAACAGCACATCTCCACGTTCGTAGAACACCGCGAAAACCGCTATGAGAATGAGTATGAACGTGAGTGCGTGAACACTATAGGCGGCGAGTCGGTATCGAGTCTTGCGAACTGATTCAGTATCAGCCGACAAGGATGCCCGGTAGCCTCGCAATAAAAATCGAATGCTAAACCAGACACCAGCTGCTGCCGACATTGCGAGCAGTATTGTTAGACCTCGGCCAGTAATAAATCCCACGATGGCATCAAACAGAGCTTCCGTGAAGGCCTTTTTCCCCTGAAGCTCTCCTATCTGAATTTGTGCGATTGCTACTGCACTTGTGGCATCATCTAGTCTTCCCTGCCATTGGTTATTAATCCGCTGTACGGAGGACCCGAGCTCGCCTGTTGGGTTTAACTCAAGAGTAGGTATCAGATTGGTTAGCGCTTGTTCAGCGATCGTGATTTCTTCCAGGTGTAGGAGAATGGAATCGTTGAGCGCAGCCAGCTTTCGTGGTTTCTCGGTAAGCTCTTTAAGGCTATCGATTACAGGCTCTGCAATAAGAGCGATGTCCTTGCGCCAATCACCCTTTTCTTGAGCTTCAGCGGTTGCAAATAAACTGGTATCGAGCCCACCGATAGCGATATTTTCAAGTGTGGCTCGAAGCTGATTAATATCTCCCGTTAGAACGTCAGCCTGTCGTCGAAGATCTTCCTTGTCTTGCTCGTTGGCTGTCTCAATTTTCTCTCCTAACGCGCTGCGCTGTTGCAGCTTAGCGGTCAGGACAGTTTGTATGAATTTGAGGCTTTCGAGGCTGGCTACTTCGGCAGGCGGATCCGGCTCAAGCTTACCGTTTGAAGGGGTAGCGGTATCTGCCTTGAAAAAGGTGTCAGTACTGCTCGTGGGTTCAATAGGGGAGGAGCTATCTTGTGCAAGCACAGGAGTAACGCTTACCGCAAAAGCCAATAGGCAAGCACAACACGCTCTGTCGAAAATCCAACTCAGGTTTTTCATGTTATGACCAATCTGATAAAAACTACTGGAAACTAGTAGGCTAATAGGTCAGCTAAAGCAGTGCCGAACTACCAGTGCCCGTGTTACTCGCATAATTTTTTAATGCGGACGTTTTATAAGGAAATTTATTGGCTCATTGCATAAATCGGGAAGGCGGTATTAATACCGCCTTTGTTGGAGGTGTAACCTTGAATACTGAACCCCAATCCTGAAGGCCCCTCAAACGGCTGTGCTTCAGGATCGTTACTGTTCTTGTAAGCATTTAGTACAGCTCTCAGCACATCATCCTTGGACATGGAGTCTGGGAAAAAGCTGGAAAATTTTTCCTTCCACAGATTTCCGTCTCGAATTTCAATCGAGGCCGTATAAACTCCCGACTTGTTAGGAGCATCGCGTATGGACTTTACTCTAGCTTTCTCTGGGTCTTTCCCGCTAGGTCGGGAATGGAAACCAACGGGTTTGCCGCTTCGGTTGATTTCCCCATCAAATATATGCCACTGATTGACGTTTGGATTGGTATCCGACCATTTCTCGCCGCTGGCGATGGTATCGTTACCGCTTGTGCTGCCTGAATATGCAGGCGCATTGGATTGTGTGCTGATTTGAGATGACGTTGTGCTGCTGCCCTTCGACAGTGCATTCAAATCGATGCCAAATTGATCCAGATTGACGCCAAGTGCCACGAGAATTATGGCTACGATCGGGATGTACCGCTTAAATTTACTCAATATTACTTGTCCGGGTTAGATGTCCGCAAACTAGTTCATAAAGATTAACAAGTCGACGAATTATTAGTGCTCTATCTTGTTAGTCTAATGTGATTGTGTTCGAACTGTGGCGCTGCAAGGGAATAAAATGGTTAGGTCCTTGAAATTATTGATAATTATCTGTTTTTCACTTGCGCAATTGTTAGTGGGTTCTCATTCGGCAATTGCACAGTCTGAAGCTCCCGTCAGTTGGGAGGTGAATACCTCAGGCCTCAAGTATGCCCAATTTCAGGATGACTCATTTACACCGTCTTTCAGAACTGTCGATGTTGCCCCCCCACTGATAGAACATGAGGTTGCATCGCAGGCAGAATCTGATATACGTCAAACCTTCGTTGCTAACGTTGTAGATGATGGCGAATTGGACAGCGTGGTTTTCTTCTATCGATTTGCCGGGGAGACTATCTTTACTCGGTATGTCATGGCGCCGTTGTCAGCTTCCTCGACGTATATTGCTCAGATCCCTACAGACCCAAAGATTTTCACTACTATTGAATATTATATTCAGGCACGTGATCTAAGCGGTAACCGTACTGTCCGGGGTTATACATTTAGCCCATTAATACGTGAAATATTACCGCCTAAGAGACCTGTAGTTGTAAATCCGCAGGTGTTGGTTGGCGTCGACGAGAAAAACAAAACATCGAGAGTATCCAAAGTTCTGTATGCGGTCGGTGGTGTTTTGTTGCTGGGTTTAATTGCAGGCGCGTCCTCTTCAGGGGGAAATGATTCACCATCGTCCGGAATAGGAGGAGCTTGTGGGCCGGCAGGTTGTCTTTTGTCATTAACTGTCAACAGACCACTTTAAAACAATGGTTATGGAAGTCATGTTAACGTTCTGTCGATTCAATCTTAAGACGACCGTTCCGCGCGGCGTTTCACGAAGCATCCCACATGGCATTGCTCGCGTTGGCGCCTTGGTGCTAGTCGCCGCCACTGCACTGTTGAGCGGCTGCACTGATACATCAAATGGAAATGTAGTGCTCAACCAACCTGATGGAATGGTGATCAATCCGCCAGAATTTCTACAGGCAAGAGCTATTGTGCAAAACAATCTGACTGCCCGTGTGACCGTCGTCGCCGATGGTGTGAGCTATGATGCGGTGCAGACCAACTCTATTTCCGTTCCGTGGGTCGGTCAGGTCTATGTTCCTGAAGGTTCGAATCCTACCGTTAGCGTGACGTGGGTGGAAACACAGGTACCCGGCTTGCCAGAGCAATATAACGGAGAACTTCCGCTTGCTATTGCCACTGTATCTGTTGGCAACATCATTGTTAATGCAGCCCTAGAAATCACCACAGATCTTTATGACACTGCGCCAACTGAAGATAATGCGCTACCTCAGCTGGATTTGGACGCTGATGGTGCGAGTAACCTAGTGGAACGACAGTCAGGCTCCAGGCCAGGAGATGATCAGGATATTCCACCGTCAGTGTTTGTTTTTTATAACGATCGAGCGCCTAATATCGATGGTCAATATGATTCACTCTGGAACACGGCTCAGTTCCGGGATCAACAAGGAGCCGAACTGGGAATTGACAACGTGTTGCTTGACAACGGTGTCTTGGATACGTCTATCAGCAGTGTTTTTAGGTGGGCTGCCATGCATGACGGAACGTACCTATATGTAATTGTTTTCGCAGAGCGTGGGGCCAACCAAACTCCGATTGGTGATTCAGGAGAGTTCGTTTACGAAGATGACTCTGTGGATATTTATTGGGATGGCAACAACAGCAAGGGTGCGAGCTATGACGGCATTGATGACTTTCATATCATCGTTGGCTTGCTTGCTGGAAATGGTGAGGCCAATAGTTCAAGCGCAACTGATACGCGTATTGAAACTGGTGATAGATCAGCGCCTATAGACTTGGCTGCTGTGCAGTTTGCTGTGTGTTTGTGCAATGGTGATCAACAGATTTATGAGTTTCGGCTGGACTTGGCTGCATTGAGAATTCCTGTTGATTCCACGTTTGGTTTCGAACTGAATCTCAATAATGATGCTGATGGTATAGCTCGCGATGCCAAATGGGCTTGGTTTAATAACACGGGAATAGATGATACGTGGCGTTTCCCTCTGCGTATGGGGAATGTAAGGCTTGAGCAACCACCTAACTAGTGGTTTCTTGATTAAATTTTTAAGTTTAATAGGCACAGAACACATAGTTACTTTGACTGATATTGTCCCTAAGCGCGTTTTAGCAGCGTACGGAAGTCTGGCGTTCCCCTACGCTGCGGCATTTATAGCCCTGCAGGTAATCCTGCCCACCTTCTATGCTCAGGCAACGTCATTAAGCCTTACAGCAATTGGCGCATTGTTGTTGGTAGCTAGGCTTTTTGACACCATTACTGACCCAGTTGTGGGGTACTGGTCCGATCATTCCAACAGTCGGTTTGGCAGGCGTAAAGTGTTTGTAGTCATTGCAGCCCCTTTCGTTGCCGTATCAGTCTGGTTCTTATTCAACCCAGGTGAAGATGCGGGTGCATTTTATTTATTAGGTTGGACAATCTGTATTTACGTAGCTGGCACCTTGTCGATTGTTCCGGCCAGTGCCTGGGCTGCTGAATTGTCTGAAGACTATAACCAGCGAAGCGTCGTCACTGGTGTGCGCGTAGCCTTTGGGCTTGCTGGCACTCTTGCAGCATTGCTGGTCCCAGCGTTTATCAGCGATGGAGATTCACAAGACTTGGCGGCGACGCTTGCTATCATTACCGGGTTAGTCCTGGTCACCTTGCTGGTGACGACGGTATGGGCTGCGTGGCAAGTTCCTGATACGGCTAAGACATCTTTGCCTAGTAATTCTGTATCGGCTGCCTGGCTGTTGATGAAATCCGATAATCCTTTTCGTCAGTTATTGGTCAGTTTTTTACTCAATGCAGTGGCAAATGCTATACCGGCTACTTTGTTTTTATTGTATGTGACTCATGTGCTTGAGGCACCCGAGCGGGCGGGTGTTTTTTTGTTTCTCTACTTTGCTTGCGCTGCTTCGGCAGTTCCAGTTTGGATAGCTATAGCCAAGCGGTATGGAAAACACAGAACTTGGTCTGCTGCCATGGTGATTGCCTGTCTATTTTTCTTATGGACACCGTTTCTTGACGGCGCGTCTGTATTCTGGTTTTATATTATTGTAGGTGTAACCGGATTCACAACAGGCGCTGATCTTGCCTTGCCGAGTGCGATTAACGCAGACGTCATTGAGTGGGATGCGCTGGAAAGTGGTTACCGGCGTCCAGGCTTGTTCTTTGCTCTATGGGGGACGGCGGCAAAGCTGTCATTTGGCCTTGCCATCGGAATTGCATTCCCACTACTGGAGTTTGCAGGGTTTAGTGCGACAGAGCCAAATTCTTCTGGCTCGCTGCTATGGTTGGCCGTGCTCTACGGCGCACCGTGTATTGTCTTCAAACTCGCTGCGATTTGGACCATGCGCGGCTATCCAATTACCGAGAAGGTTCACAGCGAGATTAGAAAGACCCTCGCGTTACGCTGCAGATGATGCAGCATCCTCGTCGGAGGCTGCAAACAACTCAAGAATGTCATCTGAGGTCAGACTCTGCATAGCAGCGCCTTCGGTCTGGTTGATGGTCTGATCTGCTAATAATTTCTTCTGTGCCTGCATCGCCATAATTTTTTCTTCCACCGTATTGCTGGCCACCAGCTTATAAATAAAAACAGGCTTATTTTGACCAATTCGATGTGCCCGGTCACTTGCCTGATTTTCAACCGCTGGATTCCACCATGGATCGTAGTGGATAACGGTATCTGCCGCAGTGAGGTTAAGTCCAGTTCCGCCAGCCTTCAAGCTAATCAGGAAGAGTGGAACTTCCCCATGCTGAAACGAATCGATGACATCATCACGCTTGCGGGTTCTTCCAGTCAGTTTTGCATATTGAATATTGCGTTTGTTTAATTCAACTTCTATCAGCCCCAACATTTCGGTGAACTGAGAGAACAGCAAAATTTTCTTGCCCTCACTGATAAGCTCATCAAGCATAGACATGAGTAGCTCTGTCTTTGCAGATTCTTGGATGCCTCTCGCGCTATCGAGCTTGACCAGTGCCGGGTGGCAGCAGGTCTGACGCAATTTAAGTAATGCGTCGAGCATTTCGATGTGACTTCTTGCAAGTCCACGTTCAGCGAGCAGGGCCCGAACGCGTTGTTCCATACTTACACGGATACTCTCGTAGAGTCTGGCCTGAGTAGGTTCCAAAGTTACTTCGCGAACAATCACAGTCTTTGGAGGTAATTCGGTTGCAACCTGTTCTTTGCGCCGTCTAAGCAGGAACGGGCGTATCAATGCACCAAGGCGAGCTTGTCGTTCCTGGCTTCCATGATTTTCTATAGGAGTTCTGAAGTACCGGTTGAAATGTTTTCGAGACCCTAAAAAACCTGGCATCAGGAAGTCGAACTGTGACCATAGTTCGCCAAGGTGATTCTCCAGTGGCGTACCTGTGAGGCAGATGCGCCTTTCAATCGTTAAAGTTTTGAGTGCCTGAGTGACCTTCGCTGTAGGATTTTTGATGGCTTGAGCTTCGTCAAGTACCACGCAACCAAACGATTGCTCCCCTAGTAATTGAATGTCGCGTGTCACCAACGCATAACTGGTGATAACAATATCAACCTTGTTCTTGGTAAGGTCGTCTAGCTTTCTTTGTGTGCCATGCCAGATTAAGGTCGTCAGATTGGGTGTGAAACGCGCGGCTTCTCTCTTCCAGTTGCCTAGCAAACTGGTGGGCGCAACAATCAAGGTGGGTCTGGTCATGCGCCCGATATCTCGTTCTTGTTGCAGGTGGCCAAGGGTTTGCACGGTTTTACCCAAACCCATGTCATCTGCGAGAATCCCGTTGAATCCGTACTCGCCTAAAAATCCAAGCCAAGCCATTCCGTCCAATTGATACGGTCTCAGCGTGGCATTAACGTTGGCAGGCTTTTCCATCTTTTCAATGCCATCGAAATTGCGAAGTTTCTCGGCTAAATCAAAAATATTTTGTGCATGGTTCCAGGCAACACTGACGCCTTGTTTCTGCCAGTGGCTTTCAAGAGTGTCGAGAGTTGCGGCTCGTTGTCTGGGTAGTCTCAGTTGCTCAGCTGAACTTGGGTCGTCGTAGAGCTCCATTAGGGTTTCAGCAACGGGTGCGAAAACTTCAGGGGCGACTTCTAACCATTGGCCATCATCAGCTTGTAATAGTATTGAGCTGTCTTTCGAATCGCCCTGTAACCAGTCAATAACCAAAGGCAGCAGGTCAAAGTGCTGATTACCGTGTTTTAGTTTCAATGCCATGTCGAACCAGTTTGAAGTGGTCTCACTGACCGTAGCTTCTATCTGAGTGACTGATTTGAAATTCAGGTCGAACGGCTCGCGGATCTGGACAGTCCAGCCTCGGTTATTCAGTTCGGTACGTTCACCAAGTAATTCGCGCCACGCATGAGCGATGCGCTGCACCTCTCTTGATCGTGGCTGTTTATCCGCTTTGGAGTAAAATTCTGCGTCATTGACTTGAGCAGATTCAAATTCCGGAAATTGCTTCCCGAAATCGACCGCATAACGAATTTCAGCTGCCAGATCTCGTTTGAGTACCAACGGTTTTCCGTCAGTTGTTTTGCCTTCAAGTGTTGCGTCTGCATCCATGCCATCAAAAGGCAGGAGGTAGTCCGCATAGCGAAATTTTATCGAGGCAAAGAAATCGCGTATGTCGACACTATCTTCTCGCGACTGAAGCACCAATACAGGTTGCGGAGCTTCGTCAATGCGAACAAAGTTAGGCTCCCTTGGGAGCGGTAGTGTACTTTCTGGCAGACGAGAAGCCAGGTAGTTACTCACTGCTTGTGCATGTGCTTGTGGCAAGGGTGGGGCATCAACAAACTGAGTTAGCAGACCTACAGGTGGTGCTC
>JBLIIE010000199.1:0-8606 GCA_047634635.1 Granulosicoccus sp.
TTGGTGGATTATCTGTGCTGCGTGAAGCGCGTATGTTAATCCACAATCAGCAATTTATTTATGTGGGTGATGATGCTGGGTTTCCATATGGGGATTGGGAAGGTGAAGCGTTAACCCATCGCATCGCCGGGCTCTTTGATACGCTTATTGACAAGTACAATCCGAGTCTTGCAATCATTGCCTGCAATACTGCGTCCACACAAATAATGCCTGAATTGAGAAGTCGGTTTGACATACCTTTTGTCGGAATCGTTCCTGCAATAAAGCCTGCTGCTGAGCGGACATCATCAGGTCACATTTCTGTATTGGCAACACCTGGTACCATCGAGCGAAAATACACCCTGAATCTTGTTGATCAGTTTGCCAGTCATGTTCAAGTCAAGCTTGTAGGAGCAACGAAACTTGCTCGATTGGCAGAAGAGCACTTACAAGGAATTCAGATTGACACTAATTTGTTAAAAGACGAGATAGCTCCCTGTTTCGTAGAGCATGAAGGCAAGCGAACCGATATCATCACACTTGGGTGCACACATTATCCTTTTCTGGTTAACGAGATGCGTAAGTTGGCACCGTGGCCAGTTGATTGGCTTGACCCGGCAGAAGCGGTTGCCAGGCAGGCGGTGCGTGAATTACAACGAACGTCAAATAGTGGTGGTGCTTGTCAGAGTCACTTAAACGAGAACCAAAAGGACAGCGCCATCATGACATCTCCTAAACCGAGTCCTTCAACTACGCGCTTGTTGGGTGGGCTAGGGTTACAACTGCGTGCCCTTAATTTTCCGTCTTTACAAGTCACTAGCCAGCATTCATGAAAAGCCTAAAGCTTCCAGAATTTTCGGAGTCCGAGTTATCGCGCATTATAGAAATGGCCTGGGAAGACCGAACGCCATTTGATGCTATAGAAATGAGCCACGGTGTAAGTGAAAAGCAGGTGATCGTATTGATGCGTAAACATCTGAAGGCCAGCTCTTTTCGATTGTGGCGGAATCGTGTCACCAATCGTTCAACCAAGCATGAGGCCAAGCGCCCTGCTGGTATCTTGCGAGCGTACTGCCCTACTCAATATAAACAGCGATAGCGACAGGACATATTGCATGGACGATCTCATTGACACCCCAGCACTCGTAATAGACGAAGTGGCCGTTCATAAAAACATAAAGGCATATCAGGCATATTGTGACAAGGTTGGTCTTAAGCTAAGGCCTCATATCAAGACACATAAAACAAAACGTTTTATGCAACAACAATTGAGGGCGGGTGCAAACGGTATTACTTGCCAGAAGGTGGGTGAGGCCGAAGTTATGGCAGACGGTGGTGCCGATGACATATTGATTACCTACAACATAATCGGTGCTAGTAAACTGCGACGGCTCAAAGCTCTTGCACAACGAATAAGCAAGCTCACAGTCGTCATCGATAACACAGTTTCGCTACACGGTTTGGCACAAACATTTTCGGAAGAAACACCATTACACGTAATGGTGGAATGTGACACAGGTGCACAGCGATGTGGTGTGGTTACACCTGAAGAGGCATTGGACCTAGCGATACAAATATGTGATCTGCAAGGATTGCGCTTTGCAGGCTTGATGACATATCCCAAAAACGGAGCAGCCCAGGCTGCTGCCACATTCATGCGAAGCACTGTGCAATTATTAACTAATGCTGGTATTGAGTGCCCTGAGGTATCCACTGGAGGTACTCCCGATATGTGGAGTGCTGGTACCGAATCCGTTTTCACTGAATATAGAATCGGAACGTATATTTATAATGATCGTTCCTTGCTGGTAACTAAGGTGACCAGCGAAGAGAAATGTGCGGCCCGTGTGCATGCCACCGTTGTTAGCCGGCCAACAGACGATCGACTGGTCATTGATGCCGGCTCAAAAGTACTAACCTCTGACTTAATGGGTATGTTCAGTGATTACGGGTTCATCGTTGGTCACCCTCATGCGTCAATCAAGTCCATGAGTGAAGAACACGGAGTCGTCAGTGTGTCAGTCGATTGCACGCTCACAGTGGGAGATATTATTGAAATTATTCCCAATCATGTGTGTGTGGTGTCCAATATGTTTAACAGCGCCTGGATTAGGACCGAAGACAATCAGTTGATTAATCAACCCATTGATGCCAGAGGCCTGGTTAACTAGGTGATGAATAAATTATTCTCGAAAGCAATAAGTTATCAACAAGTGCAGTAGAACGACGACCTAATTCAATCAATCATTAAACCAACATGTTGCAAGCCAGTGATATTAAGTACCTCGTTATTCACTGTTCGGCCACACCGGACGATGAGCCGATGGGCGCGCTTGAAATACACGACATGCATCTGGGGTTCGGCTGGCATGGTATCGGTTATCACCGCGTGATCAATCGTTCAGGTATCGTAGAATCAGGGCGTCCAGATTACTGGCAAGGCGCTCACGTTTATGGGCACAACGAAGTCAGCCTTGGGGTTTGTATGGTCGGCTGTACCCAATTCACCGATGCGCAGTTTGATGCACTGGAGTCTGTGTTGAGAGAGTGGAGAGAAATCTGCCCTGATGCATCAATTTGTGGGCACAGGGACTTTAGCTATACCGACAAGACTTGTCCCAATTTCGATGTTGCCAGTTGGTGCAAGACTCGTGGATTAGAGGCTTTCGAACCGCCTAATGCTGAATAACCCGCTTACTCAGCGGACTTTGCTTTCTTCTCAAGGAAGGTGAACTTATCTTTCACCATCCACAGCACAACCAGTGATGGTATGACCATGAGAGCAGTAATGACAAAAAACAATCCCCAATCCCCGTCCAACGCATCGACCATTGCGCCCGATGATGATGCCAAAACTGTTCTGCCGGCTGTGCCTAATGAGGCGAGTAGGGCGTATTGAGTTGCGGTGTAGGTTCTATCTACCAACAGGGAGATGAAGGTAACGAATATAACTGTGGCTATAGAGGCTGTCACATCATCCACTAGAACTGCTGCAGCGAAAAGCAATAACGAAGGTTCGCTTGTCCAGGCCATCCACGAAAACATGAGGTTGGTGACGGCCATGGCGATGCCCGCCAGGAATAGTGCTTTAACGATACCCTGCTTAACTGCAAACCATCCGCCTAGAAGTGTAAAAACAACAGTAACTACCCAGCCTAGCCCTTTGGAGTAGATCGCGATATCGGATTTTGAAAAACCGACTTCCTTGTAGAAGATGATGGACATCTTGCCCACAAACGCTTCACCCACTTTGAATAAAAATATAAACGCAAGAATGGCGAGTGCTACTTGGACACCATTTTTCCGAAAGAAACTAGTGAATGGTGCGATGATGGTACTGCCCAGCCAGGACAAAACCCCTTGACCACCGCCGAATGCTGATCCTACCTCCACCTGATCTTTGGCTTGTGCTGCAGCACGTTCGCGCCATGAAACTTCTGGGATAAGTAGAAGCAGCGCATTCATGAAAATAATAAGAACAGCCAGAATCTGAAAGGTTATCTGCCAGTAGTTTTCGTACCCGCGTTGCTCGAGAGCTTCTGCCACCATCAGCGCTACGAAACCTCCGAGTTTGTAACCTGTCCACCATCCAACCACAGCCATTGCAGCACCTGCGGCCATCGACCCAGTTTCAGATTTGCCAATCTGTTCAATTCTCAATGCATCAATGGTGATGTCTTGAGAGGCTGAGCTGAAGGCGATTGCAAGGCCTACGGCGATAACAAGCCACAGGTTTTCTGCGGGGCTCAACGAGCTCCAAAACATAAGGCAAATCAGAATGATGAATTGCAGGCAGAGTATCCAGGCTTTGCGTTGGCCGATACGCTCTGTGAGCCAGGGAATTCGAACGCGGTCGATTAGTGGCGCCCAGTAAAAATTGATGCTATAGACACCAAATATCAACGACGCGAACCCGATAGTGCTGCGGCTCATCCCATCTTCTTTGAGCCACAATGAAAGTGCGCTGCCGATGAGGACCCAAGGGAAGCCGCTCATGGTCCCCAGTAATAGAATGCGAAGCATGCGTTTATCCGCATACACGCCCAGCGACGATTTATTTTCGATGGCAGTGTCACTCATGCTCATGTACCGGTTGCAGTGCTCAACGACTATAGCGCCAATGGCTCACCTAGGCTACTCTAAAGAGTGCGAATAGACTGATGAAAGGCAGGTCTCCATGACAGAGTGTGTGCACGGATATGCCGAAGGTTACTATGGCCGCCTGTTCACTTGGGATGAGCGACGGAGGCTTATTGATACACTGTCCTCAAACGGGCAAAATACGTACTACTACGCCCCTAAGGAAGATACTCTGCATCGCTGGCAGTGGCGTGCTGCGTACTCTGATTTGTGGCTCGACGAATTTTCAACGTTCTGCACTTATGCAACGAAGCACGACGTCAGTGTGGTTGCAGGTGTTGCGCCTGGTCTGGATTTCAATTTCAAGGATCTCCCCGATGGACCGGACTATCAGGCGCTGTCAAACAAGAGTCGTGCTTTGCTAGATGCTGGTGCTGATCACCTTTCCTTGCTACTCGATGATATTGATGAAGATTTCCACAACCGGTGCGGTCGGTTTTCCAGCGAAGGACAGGCACACGCCACCTTGGCTAATGCTTTGGCGGATGAACTAGACATCTCGATTTGGGTAACGCCGAGAGTTTACGCTGATGAACTTATTATCAGTGATATTGCATATCTGCCTGAGTTTCTAGAAACACTCGAAGAGTCGCATATCGTGTTGTATTGCGGAAGTGATGTAGTCTCCAAGCATGCATCTGTTCGATCTTTGCAGACGCTTTGCAACGCACAGTCGCAGTGCCGGACTCGCCAAACGGTCCTTTGGGATAACCTGTACGCCAATGACTATTGTCCAAGGCGCCTTTTTGTTGGGCCGTGGCAGGGCAGGGCGGGTATCAGCAACGTGCTGCTAAACCCCACAGGAATGATTCATACTGATTCTTTGCTATTGGATTTAATGGCAGCCCATAACGGGTTGGTTGATAATTCGATAGAGGCAATTGATGCGTGGCGAACTGTATTAATTAGGCATGGCGTACCCGATTCGTTTTTCGAGTTGGCACCGTATTTCTATCACCCAGTATTCAATAGTCACAAAGACCCGAGCTTGCCCATAGCGACCAGCGCCACTTTTGATGCTATTGAACATTGTTTGTGGCGATGGAAAAAACCTCTTGCTCGTGAATGGTATGCGTACATTTTTGGATTGAAGCACGATTTACTGGCTGAGCAGAATCGATTGTCAGAGGATAGGATTCGTAAAACTCAAACGGCGCCGTTGGCGCAGACGCTTCTCAGGCTGACGTAATCGGATTTAGGCAAATAATCGTCTGATAGAAGACACAGGTCCTGCTCGTCGAATCACATATTCAAGAGGCTCAACGATGCACGATAGGGAGTAAGCGGTCGCGTGCAGCAATGAATGATCGTCCAGTAATAATCCCGTGTGCCCAGGCCAGTAGACTATGTCAAAAGCTTGATGATCGCCAACTAAGACCTGCTGCTTTATGAATGGCTCCTGAGCACCACTGTCCCGCGGTATAGACAATCTTTGTGAACGAGCTAGTAGCTGAATAAGCCCTGAGCAATCTGCACCATCAGGCGAACGACCTCCCCAGCGATACGGCGCCCCCAGAAATATCGACTTTGCAAGAGCTATGGGATCAAGTGGGTGCTTCTGATCTAACGTTAGACAATGCTCAGTCCAGACGAAGTGCCCGCACGGTGTCTCACTGAACGCTGAGTCAGCAACGGAGGTCAGAGAAAGCTCTGAAGCAAAAGGAATACGATGTGCGATAGCACTTTTATAATCGGGCCGCTGAAACAAAAAAGTGCTGCGTTGAGATACCCAGTGTGTCGGCTTAATTGATAGCATGTCGCTAGATGTTTTGATATCCAGATCGTCAAGCTTCAGAAAACCTTCGTAGCTATCGTGAACCTGACGAACTAGTGCCCATTTATTCTGTGTTTCCAGCAAAGTGACTCGTTCACCATAAAGTGCTTCACTGGTACAGCTGGCGTCGGCCGTGGGAGAGTCCGATACTTGCGCAATGGGAACGTTAACCCGGAATTCGGACCTGTTTTTAGTGTTCATAATATTTCCCTTGGTTTACCAGTATCGAAAAGCGAATTCGTGTAAAACGGATTGAAGCTTTGATGTCCAGACACAGTGTCGTACTTACAACGTTTCCTAAGTGGTTCTTAATTCTTGATACTCAATTTTATTAGCATTCTCTTTTTTGGCCTCTGCTGGGGTCTGACTGTGCCTTTAATAAAAATTGCCGTAAAAGCTGGTCATCATCCGCTGGGGCTGATCGCGTGGCAAATGTTTCTTGCAACACTAATGCTTGGTGTGTTTCTGGTAATTAAAAAGCAGAGGGTTCCTTTTAGTGCTGTTGCCTTGAAGTACTTTACTATCATTGCGTTCATAGGCACGCTCATACCCAATACTTTTAGTCTGTTTGCTACAGACCATTTGCCTGCGGGTATCATGGCAATTATCATTGCCACAGTCCCCATGATGTCCTTAGTGGTTGCGCTGATTGCCAGGATCGAAATGTTTTCATGGATGCGAACCATCGGCGTCATTCTTGGTGTCTGTGCGCTGTTGTTAATCGCTCTGCTGGACACCAGTTTGCCTGACCCATCGAAAGCTCCCTGGTTGCTAGTGGCGTTGATAGCACCTTTTTGCTATGCGGTTGAAGGCAACTATGTCGCGGCGCGGGCACCTATAAAACTATCTCCAGTGGTCACTCTTTTTGGTGCATCGGTGATTGGAACTTTACTGCTTACACCCATTGTCTTGATTGGGGGCACAGGTGTGTCGTTTACAGATACGTGGGACATATCACGTTGGGCAATAATCGGATCTTCGATAGGGCATGTTGCAGCCTATAGTGGATACTTGTGGTTATTGGGTCGAGCGGGTGCTGTCTTCACCAGTCAAATTGGCTATATCGTCACTCTGTCAGGGATAATTGGAGCTGTCGTGTTGCTGGGCGAAAGCTATGGACTCAGTGTATGGTTAGCTGTTGCGATGATGCTGTTTGGTATCGCGCTAGTAAAGCCAAAAAAAAGTGTATCTGAGTAAGTACGCTCTGAACCGGAATAGTTGGTTTTCAAGCCTTGCTGCGATGCCATAAGCATAGACAACGATCAGTTGGAGAATATAGATGTCGGACAATAAATTGAACTTACTTGCATCAGCACCCTTGTTTAGTCCTAATGCTGAGCGTGCCATTGCGTTTGCTCGCGGTTGCCCTATCTACACACCGACTGCACTAGTTCGCTTTGTTGATGGTGAAAAACCCGTGTTGATTAAAAATGAGTCCACACGTTTTGGATTAGGCTCGTTTAAGGCCTTGGGGGGAATCTATGCTGTTGCGCAACTTCTACTGGACACAGTGGAGGCAGAGACTGGAAGTCGTCCGGAAATGACTGAGCTTCTATCGGAATCGGTTCGCAATATTGCTGACACGCAAACTTACGTGTGCGCAAGTGCAGGAAATCACGGCATGGCGGTAGCAACTGGAGCACAGTTGTTCGGCGCACACGCCAGAATATATGTTTCGACAGAAGTGCCAGGCAGTTTTGCAACCCGTCTTCGTGAGCGGGGTGCAGAGGCGTGTGTTGCTGGTTCAAATTATGAAGAAAGTCTTGTGGCAGCCAATAAGGATGTGGCGGAGACAGGTGCACACTTATTGTCAGACGGGTCGTGGGAAGGTTATCTCAAGCCACCGTCTCTGGTCATGGAGGGTTATACCGTCATGGCATGTGAACTAAGAGACTCCTTTGCTGCGTCTGGCGAATGGCCGAGTGATGTTTACTTACAAGCAGGAGTGGGTGGTATGGCTGCAGCAGTCACTCACATGATCCGACGCGACTGGTTGGTGCAACCTCGAATAATTATCGTTGAGCCCACCGCTGCAGAGTGCTTGGCATTGAGCGCAGCTAAAGGTGAATTAGTAGAAGCTAAAGGTCCGATATCCAACATGGGACGCCTCGACTGCAAGGCTGCATCTTTGTTAGCCTTTGATACGTTAATCCGTAGTGAAGTGGAATACCAAAGTGTGACTGATGATGAAGCTCAAGCGGCGGTGATTGTGCTCGATAAGCTTGGTCTACATTCAACACCTTCGGGTGTTGCTGGCTATGCTGCGTGGCAACGTGATAACGCTGCTGGTAATACGGCAGGACCGATCCCACTGATCATCGTGAGTGAGCAGGCACTCTAGCGATATATGTAGTTATTATTTCTAAAAGGAGTCATCGACATGTGTGGACGGGTCAATGTTTCAGATAACGAAGGGATTCGACTTCTGCTGGAGTCGATGGGTATGGACACCTGGCCTGCGCGAGATCCTCGCTATAACATTGCACCCACCCAAACGCTTGATGTGGTTAAGGGTGACCTGAGTCTGGAGGCCATGAGTTGGGGTGTTTCCATGACAGTTGCTGGAAAAAAAGGCATGGTGACCAAGTGCATTCAAAACTCTCGAAGCGATAAAGTGTGGTCGTCCAGGCTATGGAAACCATTGATTGAAAATCAACGCGTACTAGTTCCCGTTAACGGTTTCTATGAATGGAAACGCGTTAATAAGAAACTT
>JBLIIE010000200.1:0-8534 GCA_047634635.1 Granulosicoccus sp.
TCTCTTCTATGGGCATACCAAGACTAATAGCGCATATGGCAATTGCATTTAGTGCTCGTCCTGCACCGATACCCGTTGCAGCAAACGGTTTGTCAGAGTGCGTCAAGTTGGAATAGAGCGTGTCAAGGACATTAGGTGGCCCTGAGACAAGTCCAAAATTAATTGCGTTGTCACCACAGTAAATTGCACGTTCTTCGTTGCGTGGAGTACTGCTAAAGGTGCCTGGGACTTTTGCCACCGTTTCCATGACCAGCCCACGATCCATCCGAACTATGCTGTTTTGATCTACCTCAGTGCCTGCGTTTCGAAAGAGTTGCAGGGTCTGATCATTCTATTCCCTGATCTTCGAGAACTTCCAGAGAAACTGTATGCAGCAGTTCAGTCTGCTCTTCATCTAGAGGCTCCAGAGGGCCCATAGGATTCAACAGTTGTTGTGACACCAACTGAGGAATGCGTGAGTCTGTAGGGTTGCTTCTGCGTGCTCGTTTCCTGAGTATGGGTGCTATGCTACAAGCTCGAATCAAAAGTAGAGCCTATATAGTGACGCATTCCAGATTGGAATAACTGTTGTTCATGTGTTTTATTCAAAATAGGTGTTCGAGAAATTATGGCGTTTAGAATATTTGAACCGAATCTGGTTACGCCCACCTTTATGTTTTTATAGACGTAAATTGGTTTATATTTAAAAACACCTTCAACTAGTTACTGCAACACAGGTACCAAAAAATCTATACAAACTGGTATCAATTTGTAGCCAAAAAAAAGGCAACGCCAATCGACGCTGCCTTAGCCATTTTAAGGGAAGGTTCTCTTAACAGCTGTAATACATATCAAACTCAACAGGGTGAGTTGACATACGCATACGTGTTACTTCTTCCATCTTTAGGTCGATGTAGCCGTTTATCTGATCGTCAGTGAATACCCCACCAGCGGTCAGGAAGCCACGATCGTTGTCCAGCTCTTCAAGAGCCTGATCCAGCGAAGAGCACACCTGAGGAATGCCTGCTGCTTCTTCTGGAGGTAGGTCGTAGAGATCTTTGTCAGAAGCATCGCCAGGATGGATCTTGTTCTGGATTCCGTCGAGGCCTGCCATCATCAGAGCTGAAAATGTCAGGTAAGGGTTACCCGTTGGGTCAGGGTAACGAACTTCAACACGACGCCCCTTAGGGTTGCTAACAAACGGAATACGAATTGCGGCTGAGCGGTTGCGAGCAGAATAGGCTAGCATAACCGGCGCTTCAAAACCTGGTACTAAACGCTTGTAACTATTGGTAGAGGCATTAGCAAAAGCGTTGATAGCACGTGAGTGCTTTATGATTCCGCCAATGTAATGCAGAGCAGTTTCTGACAATCCGCCATAGAGATCGCCTGCGAACATGTTCTCACCACCGCTAAAAAGTGATTGGTGAACGTGCATACCGCTACCGTTGTCACCAACGATTGGCTTAGGCATGAATGTCGCTGTTTTGCCGTACTGGTGTGCAACATTAAGAACGACATACTTGAGAATCTGAGTTTGGTCAGCACGCTTCACTAATGTGTCGAATCTTGTGCCAATTTCGCACTGGCCAGCTGTGCCTACTTCGTGATGGTGAACTTCAGGTATGACACCCATTTGCTCCATCACCAAACACATGGTGGCGCGTAAGTCATTTAATGAGTCGACTGGTGGTACCGGAAAGTAGCCGCCCTTGACGCCAGGACGATGACCTGTGTTGCCACCATCGATTTTCTTGTTTGAGCTCCAAGCGGCTTCTTCAGAATTGATGGCGTAGCTCATGCCTTGCATTTCTGTTGACCAGCGAACGTCGTCGAAAACGAAAAATTCCGGCTCAGGACCGAAGTAGGCTGTATCGGCGATGCCCGTAGATTGCAGATAAGCCTCAGCACGACGTGCAACAGAGCGTGGATCACGCTCGTAGCCTTCCATTGTGTCTGGCTCAACGATGTCACAGCGAATGTTCAGTGTGGTTTCTTCGGTGAAAGGGTCCAGAACAGCGGTTGTGGCATCTGGCATTAGAAGCATGTCAGAGGCATTTATGCCTTTCCAGCCAGCGATTGAGGAGCCGTCAAACGGTTGGCCATCTTCGAAGACATCTTCTTCGAACATTGCGGCTGGAACGGCGGTGTGGTGTTCCTTACCGCGTGGATCGGTAAAGCGAAAATCAACAAATTTTACTTCGTTGTCTGAAATGCTCTTGAGTACGTCACTCGCTGACATGTGTAGTTTTCCTGTAAAAAATAATTGTAAGGGCCGCGCGAACTTAGTGCGTGCTCCTGCTAGTAGTTGGTGCATGCACTGTACCAACCATGTAACCTAGGTCGTTCTTATGCAAATCAATAACATACGTGCAGATGATGCATAGCTAATGCACTATTAAAGGGCTTGTTTGATTTTGTTGCACTAATTTAGCGCGTTATAATCACTGATAATCACACCCCGACAGTGAAAATACCGGTGTTTACGCATAGTCTACCGTATCGTCGTGGGGCTTCGGATTAAGTACACTGACAAGCTTTGACGAAAGAGCTTGAATTGATCATGAACGACGCTGCCGCGCAGCCCGATGTAAATACCTTTCAGGGCATGATTGCCGTGTTGCAGAACTATTGGGCGGCACAAGGATGCCTGGTTCAACAGTCCTATGACATGGAAATGGGGGCTGGTACCTTCCATCCTTCCACTTTTCTCCGTGCCATCGGCCCGGAGCCCTGGTTTGCCTGCCATACGCAGTCTTCCCGCAGACCCACTGACGGGCGCTATGGTGAGAATCCAAACCGGCTGCAACATTACTATCAGTTCCAGGTTGCCATGAAGCCCTCTCCCGAAGGCATGCAGGATCTTTATTTAGGTTCCCTGGAAGCTTTAGGATTCAATACCCTCGAACACGATATTCGTTTTGTCGAAGATAATTGGGAGTCTCCGACGTTGGGCGCTTGGGGCTTGGGCTGGGAGGTCTGGCTTAATGGAATGGAAGTGACTCAGTACACCTACTTTCAACAATGCGGTGGAATTAGTTGTAAACCTGTTCTGGGTGAGCTTGCCTATGGAATAGAGCGACTTGCGATGTATATTCAGGGCGTAGAAAGCGTCTACGATCTTGTTTGGGGGCACACCAAGGAGGGCGCCATTAGCTACGGTGATGTTTTTCATCAAAACGAAGTTGAGCAATCAGCCTATAACTTTGAGTATGCAGATGTTGATGCCTTGTTTGCGCAGTTTGATCAATGCGAAAAAAATTGTGCGAAATTATGTGAATTAGCCTTGCCATTACCCGCCTATGAGCAAGTACTTCGTGCATCTCATTCATTTAATATGCTCGATGCTCGGCATGCTATCTCTGTCACTGAGCGGCAGCGTTACATTCTCAAGGTCCGGACCCTATCGAGACTGGTGGCCGATGCATGGTTGAACAAACGAGAGTCTTTAGGTTTTCCGCTTTTGAAATCCACTTCAGACAAAGAGGCCTCTGACAATGTCTGACCTATTAATCGAAATTGGTTGTGAGGAACTGCCCGCAGGTTCTGTAATTCCAATGGCTGAGCATTTGGCGAATTCTTTGTTTGCAGTCTTGCAGCAAAGCCAACTGTGCGATCAAAAACCGGAAGTGTTCGCAACGCCTCGACGAATTGCAGCGCGCTTTTCTAATGTTGGAGATCGACAGGCAGACACCGTTGTTGAGCGAAAAGGGCCCGCGAAAGCTGTGGCTTTTAAAGACGGTGAGCCAACCAAGGCGTTGCAAGGGTTCATGCGATCTGCGGGCGTCACTGTAGATCAGCTAAGCACTATTGATACGCCGAAAGGTGAATGGATTGTCGTCAAACAAACGAAGACAGGCAAGGCCTTGGTTGATGTGCTTAGCGAAGCATTGCCTAGTGCCATTAAAACCATGTCGATGCCACGTCGTATGCGTTGGGGGGCGACAAGTCATGAGTTTCTGCGACCTGTGGTTTGGCTGTTGGCTTTGCATGGATCTACCGTATTGCCCTTGAGTGTGCTGGGTCTTAAAGCATCCAATAAGAGTTTGGGTCACCGTTTTCATTCGCCTGGCGCTCTGTTGGTTGACCAGCCGTCTAATTACGAAGCCATATTAGAGGCAGCCTTTGTTATGGCTGATCCTGCAGAGCGTCGGGCGCATATTGTCAAAGGTGTTCAGAGCGAAGCGGTGCGTTTAGGTGGAACACCCGTTATGGACGAAGAACTGGTTGACGAGGTGAACGCACTGGTTGAATGGCCAGTTGCACTAGCAGGTCGTTTTGATGAGGAGTTTCTGGATATTCCTAAAGAGGCTTTGATTCAAACCATGCAGGAAAACCAACGTTATTTTGCTTTGCTGGATGACGAAGGTGAGCTAATGCCAGCTTTCATTACTGTTGCCAATATTGAGTCGCAAAATAAGGCGCTTGTCATTGATGGAAATGAGCGAGTCATTCGACCGCGATTTGCCGATACCATGTTTTTCTGGAATCAAGACAAGCAGAGCACATTGGCAAGTCATCAGGCGCAACTGTCACGATTATTGTTTCAAGAAAAATTGGGCAGTGTTGCTGATAAGGTATCGCGTATGGGACTGCTAGGAAAGTGGTTGGCATCTGAACTTGACGTGGACAAAGGCCAGGTAGCACTGGCTGTTAGTCTATGCAAATGCGATTTGAACACAGAAATTGTTAAAGAATTGGCGAAAATGCAAGGCATATGTGGCCGATACTACGCCTTACGAGACGGTCACCCTGCAGCTGTAGCTGAGGCTATGGAGCAGCACTATTTTCCTAAGCAAGCAGGTGGGAAACTACCGCAGGGTTCTGTCTCTCAGATGGTAGCCCTGGCGGATAAAACCGATACCCTGGTGGGAATCTTTGGTTTGGGTATGAAACCTACGGGCGCAAAAGATCCTTTTGCTCTTCGCCGTGCCTCTCTTGGTATTGTGCGAATTATTGTTGAGCACAAACTGGATCTAGATCTTGTAGCGTTGTTAGATGCAAGTCTTACGACGTATGAAGATAGACTGGACGCACCTGACAAGGGGGACATGCTTGCGTATGTAGTAGAGCGCATGCGAGGTTATCTTGTCGATCAGGGTTTTGCTCCAGATGCCATCGACGCGGTATTGGCAAAAGAAATATATCGTCCTATGGATATCGTGTCTCGACTGCAGGCACTACAACAATTTCGGAAGACCGAGGCGGCACTATCACTAGCGGCAGCTAGCAAACGAATTGGTAACATACTGAAGAAAGTTGAAACTCTGATTCCGCTATCTGCTGATAAATCATTGCTGCAAGAAGACGCAGAATCTAAATTGTTCGGACGTCTTATCGATGTGACTCCGGTTATTGAAAAGAGTCTGTCTAATTGTGACTATGCATCGGCAATGAGTCTGACAGCGTCGTTGCGAGACGACGTCGATGCTTTTTTTGAACAAGTTATGGTCATGGATGAAAACGAGTCTTTGCGCAACAATCGATTGGCGCTGCTACGTCAAGTAAATACTTTGTGTTGTGGGACAGCCGAGTTGAGCTTGTTGAAACCGTTGGACTCTGCCGGCGTCGATCATGCTGGCGTTAGTTCATCATGATCAAGCTGATTGTGTTGGATCGTGATGGTGTTATTAATGAAGACCTGGATGGTCCAGTCTCAAGTCCTGATGACTGGATTCCGATTCCCGGAAGCCTGGAAGCCATAGCGCGCCTTTATCAGGCAGGTTGGCATGTTGCTGTCGCCACTAACCAAAGTGGTATTGATCGCGGCGTAATCGGACTGGACGTGCTCCATGCAATTCATCAACGGATGCATGAAATGGTTAATCAAGCGGGTGGGAAAATCGACGTTGTTGCGTTTTGCCCGCACAGTGAATCTAACCAGTGTTCCTGTCGAAAACCTTCACCGGGTATGCTTTACACCATATGCGAACGGTTGGGTGTGGATCCAAGCACGATGGTACTGGTGGGTGACTCTTTAAGAGACATACAAGCAGCGATGGCCACTGCAGCAACACCGATAATAGTGCGCACCGGTAAAGGGCAAAAGACCTTGGACAGCAATAACGGTCTTGAACACATTCCGGCCTATGATGATCTGGCAAGTTACGTTAATGCGTTGCTTGCGCCAATTGAGGAAGTCTAGGTATGTATCGCCAGTGGTTGATGTTTCGTAGTGTTGTGTTCTGGGTTTGGCAAATTCTGTGTACCGTGGTTATTGGTCCGCTAGTGCTGATCGTTGGTGTGTTCTCATTTAATTGGGGCTTCGCCTGTGCGATCACATGGAACAGGGCCAATATCTGGGGGCTTCGCTATATTTGTGGTGTTACCTGGAAGGTTGAAGGTCGAGAGAACATTCCTGACAAGCCTTGTGTTGTTTTATCGAAACATCAGTCAACATGGGATGCCTACTTCGTTCCCATTGTGTTCTCACCGGGTGTCTATGTTGCCAAACGCTCGCTAATCTGGATTCCTATTTTTGGATGGGCCTTGTATGTGCTCAAATTCATCCTGATTGACCGAAGCAGTGGCCGCTCAGCAATTCAGCAAATGTGCGAGCAGGCTAAAGACAGGTTGAGTCGCGGACGATGGGTGTTGGTTTTTCCAGAAGGAACCCGGCGACCCGTAGGCGCCAAGCCCGCCTATCGTATCGGTGGTGCCAAGATCGCTGAATCTGCCCAGGCCGATGTTGTTCCTGTCGCGGTGAACGCAGGGGAATTTTGGCCCCGTATGGGATTCATAAAATGGCCCGGGGAAATTACTTTTACGATCGGTCCGGTTATCAGTCACGAAGGAAAAACGGCAAGTGAAATACTGGTAGAGGCTGAGGCCTGGATAGAAGGACGTATGAGCGAGATAACAGTTCTCAATCGATTTCCGTACTGACTTCCCCTAACGAATTCTTCGTGTGGCGTATCAGTCCGGATTTTTCCTCATGGCCAGTAATTTTTTTGGTAGACCAAATAGTTCCATTGCATTGGCTGTTGTAGCCTTGGCTATTGCATGGGGGGCTTCACAGCGAAGTGCACTAATTGCTGCCCAGACATCGGGTAGATAGCCAGGCTGATTTAGTTGCCCGACGTGCGTGCTACCGGGCTGATCGGGAGCGTCTGTTTCAAGCAGGATTGCCTCCAGTGGAAGGCCCGCTACCATCGATCGCAATTTAGTTGCCCGATTATAGGTAACGGCTCCACCAAAACTGAGTTTGTAGCCCAGATCGATGAGTCGTGTCGCTTGTTGTGGCGAGCCGTTAAAGCTGTGAATCATGCCTTTGTGGTGACCCGCAGACTTAATCATCTCGATAACGTCGTCCACTGCATTACGGGCGTGAATGACGATGGGCAGGTTGAATTCACGAGCCAATGCCAATTGGGCCGCAAACAATTGTTGCTGAAATGGCTTGTCAGCGTTATCCATGAAATAATCCAAACCGCACTCACCGAGGGCCACGGGCTTCTCCCGACCAATCCATGTGGCAAGATCATCCAGATGCTGCAGGCGATGTTCAGTTTGAAAGCATGGGTGCAAGCCGTAACACGCAAACAAGTCGTCGTGTGCTGCACACACGGATTTGACTCTTGGCCAAAGTTGCGTGCTGATTGAAGGCACGATTTGAGCCACCACATTGGCAGCGCGGGCTGTGGCGAGTACCTCATCGATTATAGTTTCTAGCCGATAATCATCGGTGTGAACATGGGCATCGATAAGGGGGGGGAGTTGTTGTTGGGGCATAGTCAATCTGTGGACTGATCCAAGTCGAGAAACGTGTAACAATCTAGCATGTGAAAGGTGATTCGATAGCCCGATTTCGGGATCATAGAAAAGAAGTAGGAGTTCAGCAATGCGCTGGAGAGAAGGTCGTCGTAGTAACAACATTGAGGATCGTCGAGGGCAAAGCTCTAGGTGCAGCCCTGGGCGCGGACGCACGTCTGGAAAACCTGGCTTAAAACTTGGCGG
The DNA here is from genome assembly GCA_047634635.1 of Granulosicoccus sp. GTDB lineage: Bacteria > Pseudomonadota > Gammaproteobacteria > Granulosicoccales > Granulosicoccaceae > Granulosicoccus. The sequence continues at coordinate 7,936 of JBLIIE010000200.1, forward strand.
TGGCGCAGGTATACTTGTATTGCTGTTAGGTATGTTTCCGGCGGTTGATTTATCCGGACTCATGGGAACCAACGGTGGATCAGCTACCAGTGGAATGCAACAGCTTGACTATCAGAGCAACACTAATGTTCGAGGCCAGGATGAGGAAACAGCCTTTGTGTCCGCCACGCTGGCCTACAACGAAGATGTCTGGACTACATTGTTTGCACAGTCCAATCAGCAATATCGCCCAGCCAAACTTGTTATATTTGACGGCGGAGTTAATTCTGCTTGTGGCTATACGTCTTCTGCTGCCGGCCCTTTTTATTGCCCTGGTGATTATCAAATCTATATCGATCTGAATTTCTTCCGTAAGTTGCAAAAAATGGGAGCTGGAGGAGACTTTGCTCAGGCATACGTTTTGGCTCAAGAAGTTGGACATCATATTCAGAATCTTCTGGGTGTCTCAATAGCTGTGCAGAAGCGCCAGCGCGCAGTTGGTAAAGCTGATTGTTATACCGGCGTTTGGGCTCACCATGCGCATAAGGATAGTCAGCCCCTAGAAGCTGGTGATTTGGAAGAGGACATGAATGCAGCTGCGAAAATTGGCGATGATGCTC
>JBLIIE010000201.1:0-8486 GCA_047634635.1 Granulosicoccus sp.
TACATGCCTCCTTTCAAGTATTTTGGTTTATTTACTGCACTAGGTGTTTGTGCAGCCTGGTTATACTCTCTGTTATTTTTACCTGCAGCCATGGCCCTATTAAAAACGCCTATACACCCTCGTTTGGCTGGCAAGATAAAGTCACAGCAACATGATGTATTCGCCAGAGTCATGATAAAACTTGGCGCATTTACTCAACGCAATGCCAAATCAGTAGTTGTACTTGCGATTAGCATTGTGGTGATTGGTTCATTTGCGGCCAGTAATCTTCTAGTCAATGAAAATCGAATCGCTACTTTCCATCCAACTGAAGAATTATATATCGCTGACCAAGCCATCAACCAACGCTTTGACGGTACTTATTATCTAGATGTGGTGGTTGAAACACCAGAAATGGAGGGAATTTTTGAGCCACAGGTTCTGAACAAAATAGAAGCCTTACAACGCTATGCTGGAACCTTGCCCAACATACAAGGCTCAACGTCTATTGTTGACTATCTGAAACAAATGAACCGTGCCTTAAACGAAGGACAGGCCAGCGAATACCGTCTTCCTCAAGACTCAGCCCTCGTTGCTCAGTACTTTTTACTGTATTCAGCCACAGGTGAGCCGACTGACTTTGAAGAAGAGGTGGACTACGACTATCAACAGGCCAATGTGCGCATCACGCTAAATAAAGGTGGTTTTCAAGATATCAAAGATACCGTGCTTGGTATAAACCAATACTTAAGCACGGAATTTAATGATGAAAGTGTCAAAGGCACCCTAACCGGAAGAGTTAACCTTAACTACCACTGGATTAAAGATCTGGGGGCTAGTCATTTCTTCGGTGTAGCCATAGCCTTATTTTTGGTGTGGTTAGTGTCGTCTATCCTATTTAAATCTCCCCTAGCTGGCTTTTTCGCTCTTATTCCTGTTGCAACAAGCATTCTTCTTGTTTACTCCGCCATGGTTGTACTGTCTATTCCTTTAGGTATCGGCACCTCAATGTTTGCCGCTGTTGCTATTGGATTAGGGGTGGATTTTGCTATACATACCATTGACAGACTACGTAGCTTATATAAAGAAGAGCAAAATATGCTGACAAGCATCCAGCGCTTTTATCCAAGTACAGGTCGAGCTTTGTTTTTTAATCTGTTAGCTATCGCTTTAGGTTTTGGTGTGTTGATTTCCAGTAAAGTTGTACCCTTGAATAATTTCGGCTCGATAGTCGCAATATCAGTGACTACCAGCTTTCTGGTTAGCTTAACTTTGCTGCCCGCCATGATAATGCTGTTTAAACCAAACTTCATCACGGGTGCAGTGCAAGGCGCTAATAGTATCAAAGCTAAGAAAAGCATCAAAATTGCCACAACAACAAGTGCTATCGTAGCCTTGGTAATAAGCGGCTATCTACTAACAACAAAAACTGCAACTGCAGCCACACTTCCAGCGGGTCGCTGGCTGGCAGAGCAGATTAACGCTGTAGAAGAAGGTGTGCAGCGCAGCAGTAAACTGTCGATGAAGATGATTGATCGTCGTGGTAAAGAGCGCCAACGCGAAACCCTGACATTTCGTAAATATTATGGTCAGGAAAAACGTACCGTGCTCTTTTACCAGTCACCTAAAAATGTAAAAGATACCGGTTTTTTAACCTACGACTATCCAGATTCTGATAAAGACGACGACCAATGGTTGTATTTACCGGCTCTTCGTAAAGCTAGGCGCATCTCTGCATCCGATAGAGGCGATTACTTTCTGGGTACCGATTTCACCTACGAGGACATTAAAAAAGAGGGTAAGTTTGAGCTTAGTGACTACCACTTCAAGACACTAGAAATGGGCTCATTTAGAGGGAAAGAAGTGCTGTTACTTGAAGCCATTCCAGTAAACGAAGAAACGGCCGCAGAGCTAGGTCATAGTAAAGTGCTGGCCTGGGTCGACAGCAGTAATTGGATCGTGCTTAAAAGCCAATCTTGGGACATCAATCAAAATGAGCTCAAGACAATCGTAATGAGCGACATTCGTCAGATAGATGGAATATGGACCCGTCACAGTCTCATTGTCGATAACCACAAAACCGGACACCATACCGAATTTAGCTTCTCACAGGTGGATTACAACACAGAGGTAAAAGACCGGGTATTTACAAGGCAAGCGCTTACCCGTGGAGTACCAAAGTGAGCAGGCTGAACAACAATGGCTTAGTTGCGCTGGCATTTGCCAGTGGGCTGCTAAGCCTGTCTACAAACAGCGCTTTTGCTGGAGATGCTAGCGGTATTCTAAAGAGCCAAACCTCTTTTAATACTGCTGAGAATGAGCTGCAGCAGCAAGAATGGCAACTAGATATGGAATACGACACGGGGTTGTGGGGAGGCGACTTAAACGCCATTGGGCGGATACGTCTCGACACAGTAGACGATTTAAATCAAAGCAGCACTGCCGATACTTTTTCTGCTGTGGCAAAACCATTCGCCACTAGGGATTGGGGCAGTATAGAACTGCGAGAATTGTATTGGGAAACCTTTGTAGATAATAGTTTTTGGCGTATCGGCAAACAACAAGTTGTGTGGGGAGAAGCCGACGGATTGAAGTTGTTGGATGTCATCAACCCGCAAAACTTCCGGCAGTTTGTGATGGATGATTTTGACGACTCCAGAATTCCCTTATGGATGTTTAACGCCGAGTTTACTCTAATAGAAAATGGCGTATTACAGGTGTTATGGATACCCGACACAACCGTGCACAATCTGGTGCCTAGTGGTTCACCCTATGCTTTTAGCAGCTCGTCCATTGTGCCAATACTGGCAAGTGATCTTGCAATACAACTAAGGCCGGCACAGGCTCCACGTTCTCCTATCAAAGACAGTGATATAGGGCTGCGCTATACCGACTTCGTTAGTGGCTGGGATATTTCTTTAAATTACCTATACCATTATGTGGACGAACTAATAGTCAGCGCATCAGCTCAAACCAATAGCGAAATACCACATATTCTACTGACTCAGAACTATGAACGCAGTCACTTACTCGGTGGCACCGCAACCAGCGCACTAGGAGACTGGACCATTCGCGTTGAGATAGCGTTTGAAACTAATCGTTATCACCGCACCAAACAATCGTTGCCAGGGGTAGTGCAAGCAAGTCAATGGAGCTCGGTTATAGGTGTGGATTATCAAGGATGGAGCGATCAATTTATCTCGGTGCAATGGTTTCAAACTCGTATTAATGCTACGCAAACTGATTTGATTGAGCTTATTGAACATAGTCAGGAAGATTCTGTAACCTTCCTTTGGGAATCAAACTTTATGAATGACACTCTTAAGGCCAAGTGGCTACAGATACATTCAATCGACCACGGCGATGGTGTGTTTCGCCCAAAGGTTAGCTACAACTTACAATCTAATCTAGATGTTTATATCTCTGCAGATGTTTTTTACGGCAACAAAGATACACTCTTTGGCCAGTTCGACCAAGGAGATCGCGTCTCCATCGGTTTTGATTGGGGATTCTGAGTAGGGTCTGAGATGACTCAGTTTTTCGGACGATGTAATCAAAAGCCTAAGTGCCATTAATATCTGACTCAAGAATGTAAACACACTGAATTCACATTGCGGCAGACATAGTGGCTATGAAATGAAGAAGGCTCTATTTACCCTACTTTACTGAAGTAATGCCAGGACTTTGTTGACGTCGCCTCATCAGTCCAACTCCCAATATTGAGATGCATAGTAAGCCATACAAGAGGGCGCAGAGACTTGTCTTGGCTCACTCGTAATTTCCGCCATAGTTGAATATGAAATAGTATGTGCCATGGTGATTTCTTCCCCGTTTGTAGCGTAATACCTAAGACATATTACATTCTGCTAGTGGCTAAAGCGCCGGCATTTGATGCACGAACAATACCGAGTATGCTCATATGCCCAGTATTTTCGACGTCTGTTTCTCTGTTCATTGAAGCAGTTGTATTTGCGCCTGAGCGTTCTTCGTTGAATGCATAGAGCTCGAGTGTACTGACAAGTTAGTGATGTTAAGCGACAATTACCGAATAAACAAATCAGCATCATTGTACAAAAGACACCGATTTCCTCCAGAAAACATTCAGTACGCCGTGTGGCTCTACTATCGCTTTCATCTCAGTCAAAGAGACATAGAGGATCTATTAGCTGAACGGGGCATTATCGTCAGTTACGAATCCATTCGGCTCTGGTGCAACGAATTCGAGCCGGCATATTCACGAAGACTCAAACGACGCCATCAAGGATTTGGAGATACGTTCTATATTGATGAAGTTTTCGTAAACATCCGCGGTAAGCAACACTATGTGTGGCGAGCGGTGAACCAGGATGGCGAAGTCGTTGATGTGTTTCTTCAGAAACGTCGCAATGGTGCAGCGGCAAAACGGTTCTTTAAACGACTATTGAAGGTGCATCGTAAAGAGCCACGAAATATTGTCACTGACAAATTGAGAAGTTATGGTGTTGCGCATCGAGAATTGATACCTGAGACCATGCACGATACGTCCCAGTATGCGAATAATCGAGCCGAGCTTTCCCATCAACCAACCAGAGTTCGGGAGCGAGGTCTGCGTGCATTAAAATCTGTTCAACAAGCGCAACGTTTTCTGGGTGTCCATGCAGTGGTTTAGAATCTGTTTAATCTGGGTCGTCATCTGATTTCTGTCAAACATTATCGACCACTTCGAATGAGCGCCTTTGCGTCTTGGAAAGATGCTGTAGCGTAGCAGGTAGATATTCTCGGAGATACACTGAGATAAATAAGTTAACTTGTCAGTACCAGCTATTGCGTACGGTTTAGCTGAGCCGCTGCATGTGTCAAGTTTCCACACTCGGCGATTACGCTGAAAGTGCGCAGCAGATCGGTGTTCAATAAATTGGCATCGTTTTTATTCATGACTACGATAGTAGTAATTCATTTCTCTTATCTCTAGGGCAGGCGTAAAGTAGCAGCAATTCATAGGTCTACAGTGATGACCGTTACTAACACTCTCTTACTTCTAGGCTGTGGAGTCATAGGCGGCATGTGGAATGCTGTTGCCGGTGGCGCCACGCTATTTACGTTCCCGGCGCTTATGGCCGTGGGGCTGCCGCCTGTTGTAGCAAACGCAACTAACTACCTAGCTCTATTGCCGTCGAATGCAGCTGCGTTACCTGCGTATCGTAAGGAACTTCGAGAGGTTGGTAAGGCGCTTTGGCCGTTGATTATTATCTCAGGCTTTGGTGCGGTAGTTGGCTCACTGCTGTTGATGAAATCTGACCCAGCTGTGTTTATGTCGTTGGTGCCTTATCTGATTCTTTTAGCCACCTGTTTGTTTGCATTTGGCAAATCACTTAATACGGGACTGCGCCGTCTTGCAGGTGAAAGTGCTAGTAAAAACCTTGTCTATTTTGCTCTTTTTCTTTTCTCTATCTATGGTGGTTATTTTGGCGCAGGACTCGGAATTATATTATTGGCAATAGCCCAAATTATTGGATATACCGAATTTCATACCGCCAATAGTATTAAGAATTTATTAGCGACAAGTTTTACGATAATCAGTATTGTTATTTTTGGTTTAGGAGGCTTGATTGCTTGGCCAGAGGCAGTGACCATGATGCTAGGTAGTACGGTCGGTGGATATATCGGTGGGCGCTACGCTAGACGAGTTAATGAGCGCTACTTGAGTGTCGTAGTTGTGGTATTTGGTTTGTGTTTGTCGATGGTTTATTTTTACCGCAGTTAGAACGTCTGCTATTGATGCACATCGCTCAAAGCGGAATCTTTGTCGCAGCACTTTTCATCCGGGCATTTTCGAGCGCGATCACACTTTGGGAGGCAAATATCTGCGCAAGTCGCGTCGCGTCATCAGAGAAGGGGCGGACCGTTTGCCGATAGATTGTAAAGGCGCCGACCAACCTTTCCGCTGCCAGCATTGGGATTGCGACGAAAGAGCGTGCGCCGCCCAAAACTGCGGTGGCATAACGCAGAGGGTCGCCCGTTCGATAAATATCTTCGGATCTAACATCGATAATATTGATCACGTCGCGGCTCATACCCATCCGACCCAAACCTGTTGCAGGGCTGACTGAGAATTCTCCCTGATCATCTAGCCATTCCTTGAAAGGTTCAGCAATTCCCAGGGTGTGACTTGCGCAGAACTGGTTATGCTGGCGGTACTCAAATAATATTCCGAATTCAGCATCACACAGCTCAAGTGCATAATTCAAAATGGAAGGCATTACTTTGCTGATATCACCTTGCGCAGCGCTGATGATCCGCAAGACCTCGCTGAGGGACTTTTCACGGCTAATCGCCTCTTCCAGACTAAGCGCCAGTTCTGAAATAATCGATCTTAACTCGGTTTGACTGCGCGGTTGTGGCCCGTCGCCTTTAAGCCTTGTCAGAAGCTCAAGCTTGGAGGATACGTCAAGCTTTCGATAAATGGTCGCTAGATGTGTTCGAACAGTGGAGGGCGCGATGCATAGATCGTTTGCGATATTTTGATACGTTGCACCGCCCGCGTAAGATTGTGCGATTTGCAATTCCCTTACACTAAGATCGAGTTTGACTGTCACCCGCTATGCTCCGTTGAATTTTCCTACTAAAGAGTGTGGTTACGGCATGAAAAACAAGCAATTCTGCAAATGTAGTAGTTTAAATACTGCACGCTGAAGGCCATGTTAGTGCATCAGCAGGATATCGAGCATACTACCTTCGCGCGTATTCTGAGCTCCATGAAGTCAAAACGGAGGATATACAGATGTCACACCATGAAACCGCACAAACATATTTTGAAGCTTGCGAAACAGGGCCTAGTGCGCTGGCGCATTCTGGGGTTGTTGTTTCTGGCCCGCATCGGAATTGGATTTCAGTTTCAGACAGTGGCCTCCGTGGGCGACGACTTGGCGCCGCCTTCGAGCTTGACTATGCGGGCATAGGAATTCTGATAGGTTTGTTTATGGCACCCGGTTTGGTTCTGGCCATCCCAGCAGGGTATTGGGGGCGCTTTGTATCGGACCGCATGATGGTTGTGTTTGGATTGGGAGCACTGGCATTCGGTGCGCTGGTGTCATCGCTTGCGACTGAGATCTGGGCCGTTGGGTTGGGGCGCATTTTTGCAGGCGCAGGCTTCTTGGTCACCACCCTTTATTTCACTAAGATGGTCGCGGATTGGTTTGAAGGACATGAAATCGCCACTGCGATGAGCATTCTGGTCATGAGCTGGCCCTTTGGAATTGCTATGGGTCAAGTAGGTCACGCGTGGCTTGCAGTGGCCTACGGTTGGCAAATTTCGTTTCAAGTTGCCTCGGCCTATTGCTTACTTGCGGCCCTCGGCGTTTTCCTATTCTATAAAGCACCGCACGACTGACCATCTGTAAAAAGCGTATCTGGGGCATCCCTGACCCGTCTGGAATTGCGTTTGTTAATCTATGCAGCTTCTGCTTGGGGCGTATTTAACGCTGCATATGTCACCTATCTTTCGTTCGGACCGAAAGTTCTTGAAGGCCTTGGTCACACAACTATTGCAGCTGCAGGTATTGTCAGCATTGGAAGCTGGTTAATGATCATTTCCGGTGCGCTGTGTGGGCAAATCGTGGACCGCTTTGGTCGGCGAAATTTTGTTTTGACAGTTTGTATGGGCGGCGCGATCGTTTCGCTCTTGCTCCTCAGTCTGCCAGGCGCTGGACTTAGTGCAAGCGTGCTGTTTGGTTTGATAGGCATGGCTCCAGCAGGGGTCATCATGGCAATGTCAGGACAAGCCTTGCGTCCACAGGTTCGGGCATTCGGGATGGGCATATTCTTTACGATTTACTACGCAATCATGTTGATCACGCCCCCGATTACGGGCGTAATACTCGATACCAGGGGTAGCACCGAAGGCGCTTTATGGCTTGCAATCATCTTGTTCGCATCGGTAATCCCACTTGCAATTGCATTTCAACACGTCAGAAATCATAACAACAGATGAAATAAGGAAACCGTGTACGGCAATCACACGTTACCTCTCAGCTATCGCCAAAATACGATACATATCCCGCAACACCGGTTTCTCAATTAGCTTCCCATCAATAACAACCAGCCCGGTGTCTGCTTCCTCAAACGTTTTTGTTACTCGTCGTGCACGTTCTATTTCTGAGTCACTTGGTGTAAATACCTCATTGAGTGCAGCCACCTGTTTCGGATGGACGGAGCCTTTGCCTGAAAAACCCAGTGCTTTGGCTTTTTTTGCTTCTTCAACCATGCCTTGTGGGTCTTCTAAATCAAGGTAGGGCACGTCAATGACATCAAGGCCTGCATTTGCCGCTGCATGCACCACTCGTGACCTGGCGTACAACAAGGGTTCCCATGCGTTTTGGCAGCGTAGTTCTGCCGCCATGTCTACGCCACCGAAGAACAGTGCATCGATGCGTGAGCTGCACTGTGCTATTTCAAATGCTGCCTCCAAAGCGCGATTGGTTTCAATAATGACATGCAGGCGGGTGGTGTGTTCGCGCTCGGAGAGCAGA
>JBLIIE010000202.1:0-8261 GCA_047634635.1 Granulosicoccus sp.
CGACAAAAAATAAACTACTGACGAATTATCTGTTTGTGTCTTTCTCGACCGTAGCTCTGAAAGTGACCACCATGAACGGTCGAAACCGAGAGTTCGTCCATATCCCAATACTTACCTGGCGGGTTGAGAGGATGATACGGACCAGAAAATGACACAAAGGTACAGAACAGTTGATCAATACTTTTTTGGCTTGCTAAATACTCCTTGGCACGATCACGAATATACGACGAGGAATATCCATCTTCAGGTATCGGTGTTCGATACGCTTGCGGGCAGGTGTAACAATCCGCCAACTCATTTGGAGCATCATGAAGCGCTTCCCAGTCTGGGTAATGCTCTTTGAACAATTGCTTGTAATGACCGCCCACCTTGTCACCATGTTCGAACCCATGGTAAGGCGTCAGAAAATCGAAACGCTCGGATCCAAGTAGCGCTTGGGCTATTCACTACCGTAATTCGCATTGTCGGCTTTCCAAGCTTCATTAACAAGTACGTTGAGCCCTGTATCAGGGTGCCGCATTCCCATTACCATCAATGGCTTAAATGATCTCTATTGACACAGGCTTTGGCTTAAGATCGCTGCCATTAGTGGGCATGATATCCATCAGACAGGCCGATATCACCAACACCAGGTCGATCTCAGCGCGTAGCGTAACTGAGTCACTTTTCTTAGCAACGGGCACCCGTATCTGAACGCTACCGTCAGGTGATATCGCTACATGCTCAAATAGAGTGACCGGGTTAGGAACACACGCACCTTGAGGCATATGCCACTCACCCAGTTTCAATGCGTTTAAGAAACAGGATCGAGTCTTCCAATCGCCAATCCTTGCTCACCCGCTGTTGAGTAAAGAAGCCAAAGCTTATCACCTTCACGATAAATGGCAGGATCGCGTAGCTGTCTCGCCGGGGACATTATACCGCCCCATTTAGAGGGCTCTGAGTGCTCCTGCGAACCTTCCCATTTTCTCTCTGGTGCATGGACTTGTTTTGACTCTTCCAATTTCCAATTGTACCAATCGCCTGTCGTGTCCAGCGTGGAGACAAGAATGCACTCGGGATTGTCTCCCGGTCTGCTCCAGAAGACGAACACAGTTTCATTTTCAGTATGGATTGCGCAATGGCGGAAGTTCTCATCAGTAATTCTAGGGCCAGCTTCGAACCTGGTCCGACCATCTTTTGATCGGTATAACTGTCCGCCAAGAGCAATGGCATAAAACCCATTAGCGAATTCAAAGACTCTGAAATAAGATAGTCCCAGAGGCTCGCATTGAGCTCGAAACCGCAAGCCATCGTTAGACACCGCGAGTTTTGTGCATTGTGTTCCGTCCGCCACCCGACCATGGAAATACATACGAATCTCGCCGTTCTTCTCATCACAATGAACATCGGGCGACGCTATGTGCACGTAGTCACCATCCATTCCGGCGTCGATCTGCGCCAGCACCTCCAGGCGCGTATCTTCGCGAGATGGTGGTGTCTGACTGAAGTCGGTTTCACTTAGATGCAGAACCCCATTTTCGTGTAACACCCAAGGCCCCGCAAGGTTATCAGCGGTTAACAATTTAATAGACAAGCCTTCGTGATGCGCGAAGTAGAGATAGTATTTTCCGAGAGGGTTTTCTACCCAGGATGGCACCTCGATTAGCGAAGGTCCATTGATGTTGCCCTTTGTGGATGGAACCTTGCGAGCATCGATAATGGGTTCATCCATCAAGTACTGAAATTGAAACGAGAATGACATGATGCTGACCTGAATCGAATCGATGATTCCATTGCAACAGAGTTGGACGCCTTGATGCAAGCCCAATAAACTGGCTTAGCTAGCAGAACTCTGCGACCACTCGATTGCCCTCCGTTCAGCTCACAGGCCCCAATGCAAATTCTGCAGCTCGTCACAGATAACATGAGCAAAACTTATCATCATCAATAATAGTAAACACGCCATAGGTAATTTATCACCCACCCCCCTTGCTACTAATTTGCCTTGACTGATAAGATCATCGAAAGTTAAAAAAAAGGAGATATATCGCTTGAAACTCACGAGCGTCTGCGCACTGTTTTTGAGCAGTTTTTTATTTGTGGCACCCGCCACAGCTGACGGTATTACCATCGTTCTTGGTAGCGAGCCGACCACACTTGACCCCCATGCTGCTGATGACGGTGGCGAAAAGGCGGTAAACGACAACGTCTTTGAAACCATCATGACGCGTGATGAAGAAGGCAATTTGCAATTGGGCCTAGCGGTTGAAAAGCCCACCCAAGTCGATGACCTGACTTGGCAGATCAAGCTTCGTCCCGGACTCACATTTCACAACGGTGAGCCATTGGACGCTAAGGCTGTCGCATTTTCTGTGATGAGAATGATCGACCCTGAACTGAACTCAGAGCAGTTATCTTACTTTTCCACGTTTGCAGGTGCTGAAGCTATTGACAACACCACTGTGAAATTAACTACCAGTGGCCCTGATCCGATTTTGCCAGCACGCCTGTACTATTTCATGATCGTCCCACCTCTGGCGTCTACGGCGGAAGATTTTGCACAAAACCCAGTGGGTAGCGGTCCGTACAAGTTTGTAAGCTGGGATCGCGGCAACACGATCAAGTTAGAATCCAATGCGGATTACTGGGGCGGTGCTCCTGAGATAGATGAAGTTACCTACCGCTTTATCGAAGAGTCCGGCACACGTATTGCCGCGCTGCTCGCTAACGAAGTGGACTTGATTACCAACCTATCTCCTGAATTTATGGAACGGGTTCCGGCAGCGGCGTCCATGCGTGGTCTTGAACACCCGATCGTCTTACTGAACACAGACGCAGGAGACACGGCGGATATTCGCGTGCGCCAAGCACTGAACCTTGCCATCGATAAAGAAGCACTGGCGTCTGCACTATTCGAAGGTCAAGCCACCGTTGAGGCTGGTCAACTGTTGGGGCCTACCTATTTCGGTTTCAATCCGGACATTTCTGCCTACCCTTACGACCTAGAGCGCGCTAAAGCGTTAATTAAGGAAGCTGGTGCGGAGGGCAAGGAAATCACATTGGTCGGTACATCCGGTCGGTGGTTGAAAGATCGTGAACTGGTAGAAGTGGTCGGTGGATTCTGGTCAGCCATTGGGCTAGAGGTGGATGTACAGATCTACGAATTCGACGAATACCTGAAACGCCTGTTCGACAAAGAGAATCGCGCTGAAGCAATATTCGTGGTGTCTGGTAATGAGCTACTGGATGCCGATCGCTCTCTTTCTGCATACTATGCAAGCAGCGGGTTCGGTGCTTCAAACAGCTATCCTGAATTAGAAGAATGGATAACCAAAGCACGCACCGAAACCGATACGGATGCACGCACTAAACTCTACAACGATGCAGTGGCGTTTGCTCATGAGCAAGCAACACACGCCTGGTTGCTGAACATTAATAACATCTGGGGTATGAGTGAGCGGCTCGAGTGGACTCCGCGAGTGGATGGCAAGATGTTTGTTAATACGATGTCGTTTAAGTGAGCGATTTAAGACGAGGTCGCCTTTCATAAAAGTAGAGATCTCGTCTCGTGTCACGATTTGTTCTTAGCCGACTGCTGCAAGGTGCAGTTGTAGTCTTCAGTGTGGTGGTTGTGGTGTTTATCATCACGCGCTTGGTAGGTGACCCTGTAAGGGTCATGCTGCCACTCGAAGCTACAGCTGCACAACGCGCTTTGTTTGAAGCTCAGCTCGGCCTGGATCGCCCCATCGTTGAACAATTTATTCGATACGTTCGTGATGTCGCAGTATTTGATTTTGGTGATTCACTGTGGCAACGCCGACCCGTCATGGACATTATTCTCGAGCGTGCGCCCAGTACGTTGCTGCTAACCTTCAGTGCAATTTCTCTGGCATTGATACTGGCGGTGCCGCTTGGTGTGCTAGCTGCACTGAAGCCTGAAGGGCTGGTCGACAGAATCGTGGTGTTTGTGTCCTTAATAGGATTGTCTGTGCCACAGTTTTGGTTGGGGCTTTTATTCATTGTGTTTTTTGCCCTGTATCTGGGCTGGTTGCCGACGTCTGGGTCGGGTGGGTTTCGTTATCTGATCTTACCGGCACTGACTTTGGCGTTGCCTGCTATGGCACGCATTCTCATGGTCGTTCGTTCAACCATGATTGATGAACTTAATACGCAGTATGTAAAAACTTGCCGCGCCAAAGGCATCAGTTCGATGCGTATTGTATGGGTGCACGCCATGCGCAATGCTATGGTGCCTATCTTTACGCTCGCTGGGTGGGAATTGATACGCGCCTTATCCGGTTATACCGTAGTGGTAGAGTCGGTGTTTGCCTGGCCAGGTCTCGGTTTGACCGCTATTCAGGCAATAGAGCGACAAGACTTGATACTCCTGCAGGCCATCGTATTCCTGACAGCCATCATGGTGGTGGTGCTGAACATTTTATTCGATATCGTATACAAGCTCATCGATCCGCGTATCGATATGGCAGCGCGCTGACATGGACGGGCCACAAACCGAACTTGGTGCACCGCTGAACGATGACAAGGGTAAACCCGATGCATCCTCAACATTGGTGCCCATGGGGTTAATGGCGGACACACACCTATGGTCTGATCTTAAAAGTGACAAGCTTGCGATGATCGGTTTGCTCTTTCTAGTTGCGTTGTTGTTAAGCGCAGCTTTCGCTGCTTTTTTATCACCCTACGATCCGGCAGCACAAAACATTATCGCGCGTCTCAAACCGCCCATGTGGATGGAAGGTGGCAGTGGCTTGCACGTACTCGGTACCGACCATTTAGGTCGAGATGTAATGTCACGCTTGCTGCATGGCACAAGAGTGTCATTATTGGTGGGCGTGGGTACTGTCCTGTTGGCTGGGGGGTTTGGTGTTTTTATCGGCCTGGTTTCCGGCTACCGAGGTGGGCGAGTGGATGCTTTCCTGGTTGCGGTAATTGATACGAATGTGGCATTTCCCGGTTTGTTGTTAGCGTTGCTTATTCTGGCGGTCATCGGCCCAAGTACCACTACCGTTATTGTCGTACTCGCGCTGAATGGTTGGATGGTCTATGCGCGTATGACCCGCGGCATCGTGCTGAGTATGCGAGCAACACCCTTTATAGAAGCAGCCGAGGTTATCGGTTGTCGCCCCGGTCGCGTACTCTGGAAACATATTCTGCCTAATCTAACGGCGCCGCTGCTGACGTTGGCTACATTAGAATTTGCGCGTATTGTATTAGCAGAAGCGGCCCTTTCGTTTTTGGGTCTTGGTATTCAACCGCCGGCCACTTCGTGGGGTCTAGACGTAGCTCAGGGTAAGGAATACATGTTCCGTGCATGGTGGCTGGTGACCTTGCCCGGTTTAGCAATAGCACTAACCGTTCTAGCGATTAATCTGGTGGCCTCATGGCTTCGTGTCACCTCTGATCCGGTGGAACGAGAAAAGCGCTATGCGCGTCGTTTCCTGCGCAAACAACGGCTGTCAGTCAAGTCACAGGCAAAGCAGCCGTGAGCAACATAGCGCCATTGCTCAGCATCAAAAATCTATCGGTAGACTTTCACACTCGTCGTGGCCGCGTTCAGGCAGTTCGAGGCGTGAGCGCAGACATTAGCGCGTCTCGAGCGCTCGGGTTGGTTGGTGAAAGCGGTTGTGGAAAATCAGTCACCTCTGCGGCTATCATGGGATTGATACAACTTCCAGGAGAGATCACTGGTGGCGATATCACCTGGAAAGGCCAAAGCCTGATAGCACCTGGAGCTGAACGCTATAGGCGAGACGTTTGCGGTAACGAAATTGCCATCGTGTTTCAAGACCCCATGACAAGCTTCAACCCTATATTAACTATCGGTGCGCAGATCGAGGAAGTCATCGTGCGCCATGTGAACCCTAATCGGCCAGCAGCAAAACGGCGTGCTGTGGAATTGCTTGACCTGGTTAAGATTAGCGAACCTCATCATCGAGTGAATCAATATCCCTTCGAACTCTCTGGTGGTATGCGTCAACGTGCATTGATCGCGATGGCACTGGCCAGTGAGCCAGAGTTGCTAATTGCCGATGAACCCACAACCGCTCTGGACGTGACAGTACAAGCGACCATTCTTGATCTCATAAAGGAGTTACAACAAGCACTGGATCTTGCTGTCTTGCTAATCACCCACGATCTGGGTGTTGTTGCGAGCCTGTGTCATGAGGTAGCTGTTATGTATGCGGGTGGCATCGTCGAACAGGGCACAGCAGAGCAAGTTCTCAGTGCGCCTCGTCACCCTTATTCTGAAGGGTTGTTGCAATCAACGCCCAGGCTCGATAGTACTTATCATCGTTTACAAACCATAGACGGTCAGCCACCAGACCTGCGCGTACCAGCGCCAGCCTGTGCATTCATGCCACGTTGTTATCAGAGTACGCAGCGATGCGAAGTGATGCCTGCGATAGAGACGAACGTGCACGGACGGTTAGCATGTTGGCACCCTGTCAATCAGGCTGGGCAGATGCAATCTTCATCTGTACACCACGTTATTGCGCCGAAGGAGCCCAGTTCAGATAAACCCCTTTTATCGGTAAACAATCTGAGTGTTCACTATCCCTTGGGCGCAAGTAGCTTGTTTGGAGAGCGCCAAGTGCTGCGTGCTGTTGATGGTGTTAGTTTCGATATATTTCCAGGTGAGACGCTCGGGCTGGTCGGAGAGTCAGGTTCCGGAAAGACCACCACTGGCCGTGCTGTTTTGCAAAACTTGAATATTACAGGCGGCAGTGTGCATTTTCAGGGACAAGACATCACTGGCGCAAGAGGCGAGCAGCGGCGTTTGCTGCGGCGGAACATGCAGCTTATTTTCCAGGACCCCTACTCTAGCCTTAATCCCCGGATGACTATAGTCGACATTGTTTCTGAGCCGCTAATCGTTCACGGAATCGAGACGCATAAGCAGCGTTTGCGCGAGCGTGTGGTTGCTTTGCTTGACACGGTAGGTTTGCCAGCAGATGCCGCTGATCGCCACCCACACGCCTTCTCTGGTGGCCAGCGTCAGCGTATTGGAATCGCTCGCGCATTGGCCTTGCAACCGGCGTTCATTGTTGCAGATGAACCGGTATCTGCACTGGATGTATCGATACGCGCACAAGTGGTTAACCTGATGCAAGACATACAATTACGAACAGGCGTGGCATTCCTTTTTATTGCGCACGACCTTGCCATTGTTCGACATATTGCCGATCGAGTGGCCATCATGAAGCAAGGCAAGATTGTTGAAATAGGCCCTAGTGAGAAAATCTATACAGCTGCCGAACACGAGTACACCCGCACCCTGTTAGCGTCGGTACCCAATGTTGATCGCGCAGGCAACTATCGCCAATGAACTTGATTAACAGTCTATCTCGGAGTTAACTGATGACGCATATTAAACCCACGGGTAGTTTCGTTGCCCTCGTAACACCGATGAATCAGGATGGTTCGCTTGACATAGAGGGTTTTAGAACCCTGCTGCAATTCCATGAAGCTAACGGCACGAAAGCGGTTCTCATCATGGGGTCAACCGGGGAAGTTTCGATGCTCTCCCTCGAAGAACGCCGACGGATAATCACAGAAACGGCAAAAATGAAGACGGATAAGCTTGCGCTGTACTATGGCTGCACTGGCAACAATACAGAAACAACTGTCGACATGGTTCGTTTTGCCAAGGGCGAAGGAGCTGATGGAGCCATCATTGCGGCCCCCGCATATATCTGTGCGTCCAATGAGGCCATTACCGATTATGCCGAGGAGGTTTGCGACGCTGTTGACCTACCGATAGGCTTCTACAATAACCCACCACGCGTGAAGACTGATCTACATTGGGATAACCTGCTCAAGTTAGCAAAACATCCGAACATGGTGGTGTTGAAGGAGAGTACTACACGTGTCGGTCAGGTTGCCCAAATGTGCGCCGCCAAACCTGATATTTCGATCATGTGTTGCTGTTCACCTAATCTCGGTCTGGTGGTCCCCACCATGTCTCTTGGAGGGCATGGTACTGCCAACATGACTGGCAACATCATTCCGCAAGAGTTTGCTGTTATGTCCAAACCTTGGGAGAGTGCTGAGGATGCTGTTAACTTTCAGCAAGCATACTTGCACAATCTTGATATGTTGCACTTTGCCTACCTTGATACCAATCCGGTGGCCATTAAAAGTCTGATGCATGCGCTTGGTTTACCATCAGGTCCGCTACGCAAACCGTTGCAGCCTGTACCAGGCGATATACTGCAAAAAGGTTTGGATATTGTGGCAAGGCTTGGATTGGATAAAAC
>JBLIIE010000203.1:0-8249 GCA_047634635.1 Granulosicoccus sp.
ATCGCCTCAGCCAACTGGATGTGGCTAATAATGAGCTGCTGCAAGAATTCGTTATAGAAGCCAAGCAATTATTGGAAGACAACTTTAATTAAAAAGATACTAATGTTTGATTTAGAAATCGCAAGTGAATCATTCACTTTTCCATCTAATTCAGATCATATCGAATTATAAGTACTTAGACATTCACGAGCTCTAGTGAACTCCATAAATAACAGAAAACCTACTATGGGCTTGGGTATGTTTCCCTGCGAAGAATTGAACCATGATATTTTTGTTGTCTGTGAAAACTGAGGAAACAAGCCCCATAACGTTGCTATAGAGCGCTGCCTCGAATCTAGTGGAAAAAGATAAAAAAACTTATCTATAACCTTCACACCTCTTCCCCAGCTATTAAATTTGCTGTCAAGTCCCAAATAACAGTTCCCAATATAGAACCTTAAATTCCTCCTGTAGCCGTGCAGATAGGGCTATATCGACCTCAAGATAGATTCGCTTCCCCAGATAGCGTACTAACAAGTAGACAATCAGGTAGGTAGGTAGGTAGGTAGGTAGGTAGGTAGGTAGGTAGGTAGGAATTCATACATTGCTATATTTGCCTGGTTGGCAGTCAATAAATTTGAGAAGTAATCATTTGCAGTGTTGCTTAAAACATACTACGATGTAGAGAACGTTAGATATTTAATCTATGTTCAAACAAGAGGTTGGAGACTTCGCAGAGTCCTTGTTTGGTGCGAACGATCTTGATGAAGCATTTGCAATATTCAATGCAGAGACCCGTCGACTCGGATTTGAGGCGATGCTTTATACCTATATCCCTAAAATAATTATTCATGATGAAGGGGCGCTGATACCCGTCTTTCAAGTCTCTAATATTTCTCCTGCATACCTCTCTCACTACAAGGAAGCCCGCTTTGACAAGTACGATCCGCTGATCAAAGCTGTCACTGACGGAGCCTGCGATCCCATTGAGTGGTGGGGAGATTTATGCAAGTCCTACACGAGTGCTGACACTAAGGGTAAAGAGGTGATGGAGGTCGCACGAGATTACAAAATCAACAATGGTGTCACTCTACCTCTCCTCTCTGGTCCTCAAGGTATAGCTGGTGCTAGTTTCATTACCGAGGACAGACTAGGTTTCGACTTGCTGCTTCAGGAAAAGCTTCCTCAACTTCAGTTGGTTACCAACATATATAGCAACCTTGTATTGGCGAACTCAGGATACATTGGCCAGTTTATCACTCCCGTATTTGCGTCTCTGAATACCTTAGAGATTAAGTTCCTGGCCGGCCTAGCTAAGGGTAAAAGCCAGGCTGAAATGGCGACAGAGCTTTCCCGTTCTGGAAAGTATCTTGAGCAAGTCATGCTAAAGATAAGACGCAAGGTTTCAGGTGTTGGTGAATTCGCAAAACCCACTATAAATCGCAACCAATTGATGTACTACGTAGGACTAGCCAACCTCATCGAGTATGCAGATTCACTATGATAGTTATCGCCTATTTAATGCATCAAGGCACAGAAAAGGTAACCCTCCCCAACCGTATTTTCGGAAGCCATAGATTGATAGCAACTTAAATGCGCCAAATCAAGTCAACGCTCTATTCCAACTTGATTTCAACAATTCAAACCCTTGCTTCACATCTTGTGGTGAAGCTTTAGCAACAGTGTTCGTAGACGTTGATACTGGCAGGTTACCAGTCAGCTTTTCTACAGCCACGCCTTGTTTTTGTTTCGAAACCTTTTCTAGCGAGCGCTGCAACCGATCCAGATTAGATACACACCAGTTCTCATTTGAAGCATTTGTATTTACAGAACGAAAATTTGCTCGATCAAAATCAATCAACGACACCAGACCTTCATCATTCAATAAAATGTTGTGGGCATTTAAATCTGCATGGAAAATACCTTCTCTATGAAAGCGGGCTACCGTAATGCCGATATTTTTCCATTGCTCACCAGACACAGCCGCTGCTATCAATTGGTGCGCAAGAGTGTTGCCTTGAAGACGATGAGTAACAATGCTCGCCTCGTAGGTGGCACCGTACTGAACAACTCTGCAAGCATATGGTTTTGGCACCGGCAACTTCATGTCGTACATTTTCTGCAAAATATCGAATTCAAGCATTGCTCGCGTTCGAGATAGTCCCGTAAAAATATACCGATTAGCAGACACTCTTTGCACCACCCCACCCCGTCGATAGTGCCGTAACACCAACAGATGACCTTCCAGATTCAAGAAAAATGCATTGCCTCGGCCTGCCTCAGCTTGACCACTGATCAGATTATGTTCAGCCAATCGGATTTCATCGAAAACGATAGGATTGAACGCCAGCGTGTTTTTACTGGAATATCGCCAATAAATACCAAGCGCGTCCGGGTCTTTTTGCGTGACGGAAGTGCTGAGCACCTCGTTGCTGCTCACTAAAAACTAAAAGGCTTATTCAATCAGTTGTTGCAGCGCTTTTCTGCTCCACCAGCCGATAGACAGTGCCACAGTATGAGCAAGTGGCCTCAGGAGATTGATCGAGCGGGATGAAGACCTTCGGGTGGCTATCCCATAGAGATGCATCAGGCGTTGGGCAGTGTAAAGGGAGTTCGTCCCAAGTGACTTCGACGAGGGTTTGTGAATTCGGTTGTTGCATGAGCGATGTTGCCTGTTGATGCAAATAAACAGCGTGTAGTGTACTTCAACAGGGCGGCTCGGTCCGGTCTGATCAGCTATTGAACAGGTCTACTTGGCTGCTTCCCAAAATTCGTTGTTTGATCGCAATCACAGACTCCCTCAAAATCTTTAGAGAATTATCCATAGGCACCACCGATGGGCCCTCCTGTAGCGCTTGCCGATGTAAGTATTCACGCAACGCCAGATAGCTGTCACGTAATGTTGCAGTCTCATTCGCAGGAACCAGTGATAGCGACTCCACCGTATCAAGAATTCTGATGTTATCCGTATACTCAAGCAGGGCAGGATTCTCTGCCGAATAGGCTAATACGAGGAACTGCACAATAAATTCAATATCGGCAACGCCACCGGCATCCTGTTTGAGATGAAACTGATCTTCGCGTGAATTCCCCAAGGCAGTGCGCATCCGCTCTCGCATATTAGCCACAGCTTCCCGAAGCTCCGACTCAGATCGATCCTGCGCCAGGACCTGGGCTCGAATGTCGTCAAACCGGCTTCGCAACCTCGCTCTTCCAAACACCATACGCGCACGAATTAGCGCTTGATGCTCCCAGGTCCATGCGTCGCCATTCTGATATTGCGCAAAGGCATCGATTCCCGAAACAAGCACTCCCGAGGTACCGTTCGGTCTTAAGCGAAGGTCTATTTCGTAAAGCACACCGGCGGGTGTCATTGTGCCCATAAAATGCACAAATTTTTGAGCCAGTCGCGCGTAGTAAACCGAATTGTCTACGGATTTCGCCCCATCTGTCCACTGTTTCTCACCACCACTATCGTGCACAAAAACCAGATCCAAATCAGACGCAAAACCCAGCTCAAGACCACCTAATTTTCCGTAGGCAATGATCGCCTCAGTACTAATCCGGCGCTTTCCATCTACCTCAAAACAGGGCTGGCCATACTTCGCCTTTAACGGTGCTTCTATTAGCTGAACGACCGCGTCAATTATCGACTCAGCCAACCAGCTTAGCTGGTCGCTAACCTGCATCAGAGTCAAGCTACCATCAAGCTGAGCGCACGCAATCCTCATTTCACTCCCCTGCCTGTAATGCCGTAGCGAATCCATTTGCACATCCAGCTCAGCGCTTCGAATTCGTTCAAGCTGAGCTTGCGTTCGCTCAGCGACTTGACTAGCATTCAGAAATATTTCTGCACTGGGGCCCTCAAGTAATTCATCAATAACCATGGGTTGGCGCGACACGAAATTTGCTAACCAACGGCTCTGTGAAAACATGCTGACCAAACGTGACAATGCTTGTGGTTGATCGCAAAGTACTTGCAGGTAACCACTTCTGCCAGCCACTGCTCGCACCAGCGCCATACATCGAATTAAGGTTTGCGAGGGCTCTGAAGTCTTCGCAGACAGACTCATAATCAACGGAGCAATGCGAGCCACACGATCCTGACTATCGTTTGTCAAACGAAGATAGAAAGCGCCATGGCTGATAGTGGCAATAACACTAAGCAGCTCGTCACTAGTTGCAAAACCTAACGCTTCTAAACGCTGACTTCGCACATCGTCACCAATGTCATTCAGCGAAAATACAGTCCACGCTTCACTCATCTGGGTCAACAGGTCCGATCGGGACTGCCCATCAGTATTATCTTCGAGACTAATATCATCAACACATTCTGTCGCATTCTCAACTTCAAATAATCCCATGAATATCTGACTTACTGCATCCTGATGGTGTGACAATGTCCGACGAAAACTCTCCCAGTCAGTCTCATCAAGCATGGCAATCAATCGTAACTGGTCTGTCTCATCTACCGGAAGACTGTGACGCTGCTCGTCACGCATCATCTGAATTGCGTTTTCAACACGGCGCAAATAGGTATAGGCCTCGAGCAGTGATTCGCTCTCTCGCTGTGCCAGTAATGAGTCTTTCGCCAGCTGTTTTAGCACTTGAACAATCGAACGCATCCGCAAGCGATCATCACGCCCACCCCTGACTAATTGAAACGATTGACCAACAAACTCAATTTCGCGGATGCCACCTGATCCTAACTTAATGTTGTCAACCAGGCCCTTTCGATTAACAGACAGCGCAATTTTTCGTTTTAAATCCCTGAGTGAATCAAAGGCGTTGTAATCAAGATAGCGTCGGTAAACGAACGGCGTCACCAGCCCCATTAGTATGTCAATTTCACCTTCATTACCCGTAATGGCTCGCGCTTTGATCATGGCGTAGCGTTCCCAATCACGCGCTTGGGTCAAGTAGTAATTTTCTAGCCCATCAAAATTCATGACCAATGGACCGCTATCACCAAACGGGCGCAGACGCGTATCAACCCGGAATGCGAACCCATCAACGGTCGTACTATTGAGTAATCGAGTAAATAGTTGAACAGAACGACGAAAGAATTCTGACGCATCAACTACTCGACGCCCAGACGTGTCTCCGTCAGTTTTACCCGCATCTGGCCAAAGACAAATAAGGTCAATATCAGAAGACACATTCAGCTCGTACCCACCGAGTTTGCCCATACCCAGAACAATCAGACGTTGTTCATCGCCATCGGCGTTTCTAGGAATGCCGTAACGCTTTATCAGCGATGTATACGTCCACTCATCCGCGACAATCACACAGGCGTCAGCTAAGGTCGAAAGCTCATGGAGGGTATCGTACACATTGGCGACGCCAGTCAAATCGCGCCATAGAATTCTGAACATCTTTCGATGACGAAATTGCCTCAGCACTCGTTGCTGCAAGCTTTCCAGCTCACGACTATCCAATGTCGCAAGCTTGTTTTCAGCAAGCACTGCATTCAAGTCGACTTGCAGTTCAGCAGCCCATTGCGTGTGTGAGGGCCGCTCGCAGCTACCCGTCAAATCCCCATTGAGAATCAGACGATCAATGGCCTCAGGATACTGTCTGGCGACTTTTTCCAAGTATGGACTCACCGCACACAATGGCTTCAACCACGTTGCAATCAGCGCGTGGGCAGCCGTGCCCCGGGCCAGGGATTTTTCAATATCTGATACCCGTTGAAGTAGTACAGGTGTCAAAAGGTCTTTGGAAATATCACATTGCATGCACGTCTTTTCGTTTAATCAAATCAATTTCGATGATCCGTATGCGCAGCTCCACAGTCATCGGGTATCATCGCCGTATGAGCAACCAGCTTGAACTTGAACATATCAGCGTCGACCTCGATGGTACTCGCATCATCGATGATGTGTCATTCACACTGGCATCGGGAGACATCGGTTGTCTTTTGGGCCCCAGTGGATGTGGCAAAACCACTCTTCTGCGTGCTATTGGCGGATTCGAGGCACTCTCCGAAGGGCAACTGAAAATTGCTGGGCAAACCGTTGCCAGCTTTCACAAACAAGCCACGCCTGAAGAGCGCAGAGTTGGAATGGTCTTTCAGGATCTCGCCCTGTTCCCTCACATGACGGTCCGAAAGAACGTCGGTTTTGGTATTTGCAATCAACCACGAAAAGCTATCGATCAGCGGGTTGATGAACTACTCGATTTGGTCGGTATGCAGGGCTTGTCCAATAGCTACCCGCACCAGTTATCCGGAGGACAGCAACAGCGTGTTGCTCTGATACGAGCAATGGCGCCTCGACCACCCGTTCTGCTACTGGATGAACCCTTCAGTAGCCAGGACACAGAAAGACGTGTTCAACTGGCACATGAGGTCCGAGAAATACTCAAGCGCGACGGCATAACAGCCATATTGGTCACACACGATCAATTTGAGGCTTTTGCCATCGCCGATCACATAGGCGTCGTGGCCAACGGTAAGCTTCGTCAGTGGGACAACGCCTATAACCTCTATCACACACCAGCCGATCGTTTTGTTGCTGACTTTGTTGGAGAAGGTGTCTTCCTGTGTGGCAATACCCTGGAAGATAATGTAATTCAAACAGAGTTGGGCATCATCAATGGTGAACTAAGCGCTAATGTACCACCCGGCACGCTTATCGAGCTATTAGTCAGGCCAGATGACATACTGCATGATGATTATAGCCCTAACAAAGCGACAGTCATCGCGCGAGACTTTAGAGGTGCAGATCATCTGTACACGTTGAAAATGCCAGGCAACACTCGCCTATTATGTCTGGCTCCGTCCCATCACAACCATGAAGTTGGGGAACAATTCGGCATTCGACTGCAGCTGGATCATCTGGTCATCTTTGACCGAGGAAACGAAGATCTCGTCGCCCCTTAAAATATTGGTCTAACAAGGTGGCAATTATTGCTTCAACACTAGCTCCACATGCTCTGCAATAGCCATACATGAAGTCAACCCCGGTGACTCAATGCCAAATAGGTTAACCAACCCAGGCAAGCCGTGATCTTGAGCCGAAGTGATTAAAAAATCGTTGTAAAGTGAATTCTGCCAACGAATTTTCGGCCTGATGCCGGCGTAATCAGGAGTCAGGGAATCATCTGGCAATCCTGGCCAATACTGACGAACTGCGGCGTAAAATTTTGCTGAACGAGCTGGATCAACTGAGTATTCTTCTTCAGTGACAGGCTCCACATCTGGACCAAATCGAGCTTCACCAGCAAGATCGATTGTGATGTGAACCCCTAGGCCACCCTCTTCAGGTACAGGATAAATCAATCGAGAGAACGGTGCTTTACCCTGCAATCTAAAGTAATTACCTTTGCTCAAAACTGGCTCTGGGCACATCCCTTCCGGTAAGGCCTCGAGTTGCCTGGCTATCTCACAAGCACCATGGCCTGCAGCATTTATAACCAGTTTGCTGGTCAGCTTCATGGCATTGTCACCGGAGACACAAACCTCATATCCGTCACCAGATCGCAAACGTGCAATGCCTACAACAGGCGCATGCAAAGCCAGCACTGCACCATGTACTTGCGCATCGCCCAGTAAATTCAGCATCAGACCGTGGCTATCAATGATTCCTGTTGATGGCGAGTGCAACGCCGCCAAACAGGAAATATCAGATTCCAGAGAACGCGCTTCTTGATGACTCAATAGCGTAATGTCAGACACACCATTGACTTGCGCGTGCTGTCGAATGGACCCCAGCTCAGACACTTGCGAATCGCTTGTAGCAACAATGAGTTTTCCACATCGCTCATGGCGAATATGCCTATCCAGACAATAGCGATACAGTGCCTGCTTGCCTGCCACGCAAAACTGCGCCTTTAGACTGTCAGCAGCATAATAAATTCCGGCATGAATAACCTCAGAATTTCTTGCACTGGTGACAGACCCATAGCTCGCTTCGCGATCAAGGATCACAACTTCCAATCCGGATTGAGCAAGATTGGCGGCTATTGCCAATCCAACTACACCAGCACCAATGACAATGCATTCACAGTCAGTTGTCATATTATCGTTACCAGTTGATAGTTTATTACAATCACAGGGACAGCCTTCCTCCGATACCCACATGCGCGTAGAGTAGCAAAATGGACACCAAGCGATTATTTAAAATAGGCGCCGTTGGGACAATTGTTGCTGCAATATGCTGTTTCACAAAAGTACTCGTTATATTGCTGGCAGCCGTTGGGTTGTCATCGCTACTTGGAGTGCTGGATTTTGTGCTATTACCGGCACTCGCATTTTTTATAGGCTTGAT
>JBLIIE010000204.1:0-8179 GCA_047634635.1 Granulosicoccus sp.
TGCTAGCAAACTGGCGGCAGTTTTAGACGTGAATATAGCCATAATTTCAACCTCTACGGTGAAAACAACAAGAAAATAGCAGCTGCGAGAGAGCAGTCGTTACAATCTGGAATCACTACTGAATATTTAGTCTCTATGCCAACGGTAGTCTGGGAGAGCAACGAAATATCTGGGGTAGGTAGGCCTCCTGAGCTAGGCAGCCATCTGCTCTGGGATAATTGACTCGCGATCTTCTTCCACGAACTTTCAGCGATACCTGCGCTTGATTTAGATCGAGAGAGACGTTTAAATTGGTGATTTGAGTGTTTTTATCAAATCACAGGAATTACAGTAAGGTCAACAAGCTAAAATAAGCGGTTGTTGACAGATCAAGTAGTTACAAACCGCACTGACAGCGAGATCATTTTAGGGATTGGTTACTTGTCAGCCACTGGATAGGTTCAGATTCCAAGGGTTTGAACACGCTCAACGCACTGTTATAAGTAGCTGAATTTACTGATACTTCTCAACATGCTTTTTTGTACGGAGCTTCCCAAAACCTTGATGAATAATTCGCTATAGACCCTAACATGGCCTGGCTTCGCACGATAGTTACGCGCAAAAAAACGTGACCAAAGCGACTTTGGTAGATCCTGCCAAGCTGGATTCAGCTCCTGACCCAAAAACATGCAAACCCCGCTAAGGGCGGGGCTTGCATGCAATACCGTGTCTATTGACAGGTTTATATTGCGGAGACGTTGACCGCCGCTGGTCCTTTTTGACCCTGCTCCATGTCGAAGCTAACTTTTTGACCTTCATCAAGCGATTTGTAACCATCTCCAGTGATAGCGGTGTGGTGAACGAAAACGTCCTTGCTACCATCTTCAGGAGAGATAAAGCCGAAACCCTTCGCCGCGTCGAACCACTTAACTGTACCAGTACTCAAGATAATATCCTGTATATAAAAAAACAACAAAATGGACAGACCATCTGAAAAACAGGCAATTTGAAACTACAAATACCTTCAGTCTAGATTTGTCTCTAACAATAACTTTTCACGTATACACGCTTCGAGTCGCTAACGCAGACAGCTCGTGAATTTCTCCTAGAACCGTCAACACTGCCAATATAGGTAGTTTGCGTTCGGAGTACAAGCGTCAAACTGATTCATTAGACTATTGTTCGTGGCCAGCGGGGTTTTTTTTAGGTCAATACGACACAGTACTGAATTTGAATCAACGATTTTGAGTCAACATCTTGACACGCAGGGCGAGGCAGAGGGGACACTTTTGCCAAACGCGTGATGTCCAGATGAGGTTGGGGGTGTAGTGCCCAGCAATAGGTCTGACGCGCCTTAGGTATTCGCGCAGTACCTTAGTCGCCACTTAAGTCGATCGTCCGCCCCAGTTTGGGAGTTTTGATGACACCCAGAGCGCCGCCTCGCTCCTCCGGGTTGACCATAGGTGCGTCGGTCAGAGAGAAGGTGCCCCAATGCACTGAGAATATAAAATTGTGGGGGTAAAACTGATTCCTCTTAGGCCGTCAATTTAATCACATCGTGATCTCATGCTTGGCAACTGGAAAAGCTGGAAACCAGAGCTCGGACTTACTGACTAGATTCGCCATTCAACGATGCCGTCTGCCTTTGCATTAAATCGGGTTTATGGAACTCTTGAAAGGCTTCTGATGTCAAAGAGGGGCTACTCGTTAGTTGACTGTGGCCGTGGCATAGAATCTATTACCAAATGGTGTGCGTTGTACAGATCCTTGATAGTCACAGCCTCATCAATTCTATTTATTCAGTCCTACACAGCTTTATCAGCAAGCATTGAGTACCTGATGCTTTAATCTTCCACATTGTTCCGATGGAGAGTAACAAATTGAATAGCATCGACATGCCCTCAAAATTGTTTGAAAATAATTCGATGATTAGCCGCAGACGCCTGTTGGCAGCGTCCGTCGCAGTGCCAGTTGCCGCCTCATTAATTACAGGCACAAATTCTGTATTTGCAGGTGGTCATAGTAGTGAAGCGCAACCCAATGCGATCAAGAACACCTTTACGATGGGTGATTTTGAAGTCTCCACCTTACTGGCGGGTACCCGTACCGTTGAAGGTCCCCAGAATATATTTGGTATGAACGTATCTGAAGAAGAATTCCAGAGCGTCAGCGAAGCTAACTTTCTGCCAACTGACAAGGCTCAATTTTTCTTTACACCCACTGTTGTTCGAACAGGTTCTGATGTCATTCTTTTTGATACCGGATTAAACGCGGCTGGAATTACAGCGCCGCTGGCAGCAGCAGGTGTTTCCCCTGACGAAGTCACCGTCGTTGTTATAACTCACATGCATGGTGATCATATTGGTGGGTTATCCGGTGATGATGGTAGTCCGACGTTCGTCAATGCGCGGTACGTTACTGGGCAGGTTGAGTACGATGCCTGGGCGAAACAGGATAACGATAGCTTCAAGAGCAAAGTACAGCCGCTGGCTGAAAAAATGGAGTTTATTAGTGAAGGTGGTTCGATAGTTTCCGGCATAACTGGGATGGATGCAGGCGGTCATACACCAGGACATATGATTTACATGCTTGAGTCTGGGGGCAAGCAATTAACATTGATTGCAGACACTGCCAATCACTATGTTTGGTCTCTGGCATACCCTGAGTGGGACGTGAAGTTTGATATGGATAAAGCCAAGGCTGCGGCTACGCGAAAGAAAGTGTTTGACATGCTATCGGCAGACAAAGTGCCTTTTGTGGGTTATCACATGCCGTTTCCTGGTATAGGCTTCGTAGAGACACGCGGGGAGGGCGGCTATCGGTACGTTCCGAGCAGTTATCAAATGATGCTTTAGCTCTAAGGTTAAATCGGCTTTACTGTGGCTTGTAAAGACAGGTTTTTATGATCCTGAGGCAGTCTCGAGGGCTATCTCGGGTTTTATAAAGTTTGGCTATATATCTTTTGGATAACCCGAGTGCGGCACATGAACACAAGCAGTTCCGAGTTCAGTAGTTGAAGAGCATAAAATAGCGAGGGTAAGGCTGACCACTCTCAGGCTGCCAATTTGATCTCATGGTGATCTCGACTCTCATTCTTGATAACTGGAAACGCAGGCAAGATTTGAACGACAACAAAATAGAGCTCTCAGTTGAGAGTCTAACCTGGCAGTGGTCATATGCTAAAACTGATACTCGTCATTGCATCAATCTACTTGGCATTGGTGGCGATTATGTTCTTCAATCAGAGATCACTGCTGTACCAGCCCAGTAAATACGGCCTCTCGACAGAACAGGCAGACGCGTTCTCACTGAAAAAATGGCCGGACGACTTACGATATCGTGGATACCTCCACGATCCGATTGATGCGCGACGTACTGTTGTTATCTTTCATGGTAATGCCGGTGAAGCTGCCCATCGCAACTATTACCTGGATACCTTGGCAGCTACACACGCCAGAATTATCCTCGTCGAATACCCAGGCTATGGGCAACGCTCAGGCTCTCCATCTGAGAAGCTTCTTGTCAACGATGCCATAACAACACTTGAATTGGCAGCTGATGCTTTTCCACACGAGCCACTGTTAGTCATTGGCGAATCGATGGGTGCAGGTGTTGCCTCGGCTGCCATAGCCAGCGTAGCAAGGGATATTCAGGGTCTGGTGCTGATTACGCCTTGGGATTCTTTAACTAATCTTGCCGAGACTCACTACCGTTTTCTGCCTGTCCGCTGGTTACTGCTTGACCGTTATGACAGTATCAATAACCTGCAGAATTTTGATGGACCAAAAGCGATAGTGATTGCAGGCAAAGACACGATTGTTCCAGCACGACACGGCGACCGCTTGTTTCAGAATATCCCCCCGATCAAGGCGCGATTTATGCTCGATCAGGCACAGCATAACAATTGGCTTGAATATGTCGATGATAAATGGTGGCTGGAAATATTGACGTTCTTGAACGTTAAAACAACACCCACTGCCAGCAATCAATAACTTGATCATAGCTTTTTAGTGTGTGTTGTGAGAATTGCAATTTATCACCGAAACACAACAATTCGTTATTTCGTTATTTCGTTATTTCGTTATTTCGTTATCACCTGAGGCAAGCAAATCTTCGGATGTCGAGACCGAAGAAATCAGGTCGATACCCTACTGGATTCGCCCCGTAAAAACACCACTAGACAAACTACCATTAGCGCCGCAGACAGCAGAAAAGGTGCACCGGGCAACGTCGGCCCTTCAGCTGGTGTTGCTAACCAGAACACCTGCGTCATGAGCAATGGCGAGAAAATTGTAGCAAGCGAACGGACTGAGGAGATTACACCTTGTAGCTCACCCTGTTGATTATCTGCTGCTATGCGGCTCATGCGTGATTGCAAAACTGGTGTTACGACAGCACCTAGTGCTGTGACCGGAGTGAAGGCAAGTGCCACCCAGCCATTCCAGACGAGTGATAGAAACACGAAGACCAATCCGTTAACAACAATGCCATAAATGATAGTGCCACGTTCACCCAGGCGGGCCAGCACATGTTTAATGAGAACACCCTGAACAATAGCAATGGATATACCGAACAGTGCCAGTGAATACCCAACCATAGAAGGTGACCAACCGAATTTCGCTTTAGTATAATAGGCCCAGACTGATGGATAGACAATAAACGCAAATTCATAGAGGAAGAACAGCAGCAGTAATCGCTTTATAGCGGGTAGCTTACCTATTTGTCGAAACGCGCCGAACGGATTGGCGCGTCGCCAGTCAAGCGCTCGCCGCGTTTTGTCAGTTACCGTTTCAGGCAATACAAAAAAACCGAAAATCGCATTGGCCCCAGCTAGAATAGCCGCTGCGATAAAAGGCGCTTTGGTTCCATACTCTGCGAGCAGCCCACCAATAACGGGCCCCAGCACAAAGCCAACTCCAAAGGCCGCACCCATGGCACCAAATCGTGCTGCCTTGTCTTCGCCAGGCGTAATGTCGGCAATGTAGGCCGCAGCCGTTGATTGAGTAGCGGCCGTGATGCCACCAACGAGCCTGCCTATGAACAATAGCCAGATGGATCCTGCAACGGCCATGACCAGATAGTCCAGGCTCATTACGATCAATGATGCCAGTAATACCGGGCGTCGACCAAACCGATCGGAAAGGGCGCCCACCACTGGGCCAAACAGGAACTGCATGACAGCAAAAATGGCAGTCAGAATACCACCCCACATAGCTGCATTGCCCAGCGTGCCTCCCTGTATACCCGTTAGCAAATCGGGCATCACTGGAAGGATAAGGCCAATACCCATAGCATTGACTACGAGTGTCACGATAATGAAAGCGAAGGCGTGTTTGCTAGGTAGCATGCAAGATCATGAAGAATAACGGGAGGTTGGATAACGGCATATCAGCATCATACGCAGAATAAAGAAAATACTTGTCTCCCAAGTGGAGCCAAGCTCATTTGCTCATGCATGCCTGCCTGTCGCGCTATTAGTTCGTTGGCCATGAAAATGAGTTGCGTGCATCGCATCAGCTTAGCGCTCCACCAGCAGGCCCTCTTTAATCTTGTCGCGCGCAAGCACTTCGCGTGCGGCCAGCCAACGGAAGAACAAGGTCACCACACTGCTGCTAAGCACGATGAAAAGCGAGAACAGAACCGGAATCAACAACACATCCTGCTGATTGGCCGGCGCAATGCTTAACGTGACGATGAGTACCGCGGCCGTCTCGGTATCGTTACGCCACCTAGCGCTCGGCTACAGCACTGTGCAGTGCCGCCCGCGATCACCGCCTTAAGCTTGTGCGGCGGATAGGTGACAAACCACTCTTCGTTAAGCAGCCCATTGTACAAGGTGTTGACACCAAACCGAGACGGTAACCAGTTTGACCTGAGCAGAACAGTAATTGCAATGACTTCACATAGTTACAAATACACCAGCTGCTTAGGTGTCGGACCTCAACATCTATCGTCAAAGGAGCATTATTTGATGTGTAATGTCCAAACAAAATTACACCACAATACTCGGACGTGATTATACTTAAATGATTAAACAACAATCAGAGTTTGTGATGCTCGACGCAGTGGTGATAGGAGCTGGTTTTTCAGGGCTCTACCAACTTTTATGCTTGAGGGAAAAGCTTGGGTTAAACGTTAAGCTTCTGGAAGCAGGTGAGGGGGTTGGTGGCACCTGGTACTGGAATCGCTATCCTGGAGCACGCTGTGATTCTGAAAGTCACGTCTACTGTTACACGTTTTCAAAAAGCCTTACTGATGACTGGAATTGGTCCGAACGCTATCCTGGCCCGACTGAGATAGTCAATTATCTAAACCACGTTACAGATCGATTTGATTTACGCCGCAGTATTGAGTTTGGTACACGAGTCGAGTCGGCCCGGTTTAACGAAGAGGAGAGTTACTGGGATATAGAAACGGCATCGGGTCAGTACTACTGCGCACGCTTCCTGATTACGGCGGTCGGATGTTTATCGAGTGCAAACGTTCCAGAGATTGATGGTCTCAAAGACTTTCAAGGTGAGTGGTATCACACCGGGCAATGGCCGCATGACGGGGTTCAGTTCGAGGGCAAGCGTGTAGGGCAGATAGGGACTGGTTCAACCGGGATTCAGGCGGCACCGGTCATTGCAGAGACGGCTCAACACTTAACCGTTTTTCAACGTACTGCCAATTTTAGCGTGCCTGCGCGCAACCATGCATTAACTAATGAAGATCGCAAAGCCCATAAACGCAATGCTGCTGAGACACGCGAATTAACTCGCGGTAACAGTAATGGTCACTGTTGGTTAATTAACGAACAGAAAGCTATAGATACCTCTGCTGAAGACCGTACTGCGTTGTATGAAAAAGCATGGGAAACCGGAGGTCTCAAATTCCGCTCTACATTTTCTGACTTATTAAGTAGCGAACAAGCCAATTCAACTGCTGCTGATTTTATACGTAAAAAAATTCGGCAGATTGTTGATCAACCTGAGACTGCGTCTGTTCTGTCGAATATAGATCATCCCTACGCGGCAAAACGTCCACCCATTGATACACACTATTTTGAGATATACAATCGAGATAATGTTGAGCTGATTGATCTTAGAAATACACCCATTACGAAGGTCACTAAAAACGGAATTATTTGCCGAGGGGTCGATAGCCATGGCCAGGAATGTGAAACACATCATGACCTGGATGTACTGGTGTTTGCAACTGGGTACGACGCTATCACTGGAACGCTACTGAGATTGGATCTTCGTGGACGCAAGCAGCAGAAGCTCAGTGATGCCTGGTCTGCCGGACCTAGAAATTATCTAGGATTGCAAGTAGCAGGATTTCCTAATCTATTCATGATTACGGGTCCAGGAAGCCCCTCTGTATTGACTAATATGCCGAGCGCGATTGAGCAGCACGTTGAGTGGATTAGCGATTGTATTGCTTACATGAGAGAGCAGGAATACACATTAATTGAATCCCCCGAATCGTCGGTAGAATCATGGGTAAGCGAAACAAATGCGGAAGCGGACAAGACTTTACTACCCAAAGTAAGACACTCTTGGTACCTCGGTGCAAATATTCCTGGCAAGCCTCGTGTATTTATGCCCTATGCAGGAGGCCTAGACAAGTACCGTGATATTTGTCAAAAAGTGGCTGACAATAATTATAAGGGCTTTGATATTTCCTGAATTCCGTTGCGATGTGAAACCTATGAAGCCTACACATAAGTTCTGTACTAGCCGCCTGTGGTGGTGGAAGAGAATAGGCGATCGACTGAGCTCTTCTGATCCATCAAAAACTTGAATATTATTAATACAGAAGAGGAAGCTAGAGCCTGTGCCATAGAACTACTGGGTTGTGAAAGTTTTTAAAGCTAACAAGGAACAAAAAACGAAGTCTTTATAGTTATTGCTTTGACCCCAGCTACCTTAGTTCGTAATGATTTCCTTGTTGGGGTACTAGAGTTCCACGCATCGCGTCGCCATCGCAAATAGCCGTTTGGTGTCGATTGAGAACAACCAAGTCACCTTCAAATGGAAAGACTATCGGCTCGAGGGGCGTAAGCGTTTTAGCACGATGACAGTGAACTCTAAAGAATTTCTCCGTCGCTTTCTGATACACATCTTGCCAAGTCGATTCCACCAGATCGGTCACTACGGTTTTCTATCGAACACCGTTCGGGCTGAGAAGCTGCGCGACGCGTTGAACATTGCAGCGC
>JBLIIE010000205.1:0-8115 GCA_047634635.1 Granulosicoccus sp.
TCATCACCACCTACTGGTTGACCAGGTAGAGCTCCCTCCAGCTAGTCAACCTATGGGAAACCCACCTATGCATTTTGGTAAAGGCCAAACACAAACCACATTGACGCTAGAGCCTGGTACGCACACGTTGCAATTGATTATGGGCGACAAATCCCACGTGCCTCATGGGCCTGCCGTTGTTTCCGAAAAAATCACAATCACTGTTAAATAAACATTCTGATGTGAAAAGTGTGTGTGAAAAGGGGACGGAGGAAAAGGGATGAGGAAAAGGGGACAGGAAAAGGAGACGGAGGGATTAAAGTTTATTCCCTCCGTCCCCTTTTTTAACTTGGGATTTGGCTAAGTTAGTAAAAATACCCGTCAACAACATAAGACGCTGTAAATCCTACGGCTGCAATAATGGCGATGGTGAGCGGCATAGTACCTGTGGGTATGTTTCGTATTTTACTGGTTATTAATACCCCGACTGCCAACAGGCAGTACAACAAAGCGGTGCCTAGTAAGCCTATAGATGCGCCGAATCCGAACGCCGAGCTACCTGCATTTGCAGCCTCATCTGTAGGTGAGTGTAGTTTGAGTCCATCTGGGTTTTTATCAACGGCCCAATTGCCCATATAAATGGCAACAATAATCATGACTGCTACCAGTGCAACGATGACGAGAATTTTTTTCGAGTTCATTTTCTAAGTCAAAAAAGGGGACGGAGGGATTTAATATTATTGCACCTTAACGTCCTTCGTTGCTTTCTCACCGTTAAATCCCTCCGTCCCCTTTTTAAGTCCTGTTCATTGAACTCATAAAGGGGATGCAAAAACGTTAAGTTTGCAGAATCTGAGCATTAGGGTATTGTGAACATAGAACTGGCACCGCAAAGGAGATGCAAATGCCTAGACGCCCGCGAGAGTACTTGCCTGGGTTCGCGTACCATATTTACCAACGTGGTAACAACCGTGATCCGTGTTTTATAGAGCCAGAAAATTACGATCACTATTTGAACCTTTGGCGTACGGTCTCACCTCAGTACGGAATATCCGTGCATTCGTATTGTCTGATGACAAACCACATTCATTTTCTGGTTACGCCTGAATGCAAAACAGGGCTGTCAAATACTATGAGAGTAGTTGGCAGTCGCTACGCTCAATATATAAATCGCCGCTATGAGCGAACAGGTACATTATGGGAAGGGCGGCATCGTTCTAGCCTCGTTCAGACTGATAGGTATTTTCTTACCTGTATGCGATACATAGAAATGAATCCGGTGAGGGCACATATGGCTAAGCGTCCAGAAGAGTACCTTTGGAGCAGTTATGGTGCGAATGCGTGGGGTGATAAAAGCTGGCTTAAGCCTCACGCGGAATATCTTGGATTAGGGGTGAGTGACGTCGATAGATACCGAGTTTATCGAGATCTGTTCCAAGAAAAAATTCGAAGTGACGACTTAAATAAGATCAGAAAAGCAGCCTATTTTTGTCAGCCAGTAGGAACTGTTCGCTTCAGGAAAATGCTTGTAGAGAAGTACAGTCTTAGGCAAGGACATCTTCAGCGAGGCCGTCCAAAGAAACAAGTGGCGGGTGGTGTGGAGTAACACAAATCCCTCCGTCCCCTTTTATGCCTTTTATGCGTCTATAACCATGTCTGCAGCCGCAACAAACGCAACAATAGGAACTTTTTGCTCACGACCCTTTACTGATATTAGCGCTTTTGTACCTCCTGAAACGGGTGCGTTGGCAGCTTCGATGGTAGCTGTCGATACGACTAGCTGGCAGGCGAGCTCTTTGCTAGCGCTCTCAAGTCTGCTGGCGGTGTTCACCATGTCGCCAAGGGCTGTGATCCGCTGAGCAGCACCTGAACCACCCTTAACACCAATACGGCCAAGAATGGCAGGGCCTGTATGAATCCCGATTCCGATGTTTAGAGGTTTGTCTAAATCCGCTGCTAAAGACTGATTGATTGAAGATAAAACTTTGTCCATAGCTTTGGCCGCCGCCAGAGCATCTCTAGCTCCTTGTGGAAGTGACTTCTCCATGCCGAATATTGCCATGATGCCATCACCTAAAAATTTGTCCACATAACCACCAGCGTCTGAAATAGCATCCGACATTTGTCCTAAGTACTGATTGAGTACGAACACCACATCGTAGGGCAGTTTGTTTTCAGACAGGGATGTGAATCCACGAATATCTGCAAACATGACAGTGACCGACTGGTCGACACCCCATAAGTACTTGTCGCTGATTGCTGCATCACTTAGGGCAATACGTTGAACTGGAAGTAAGGTTGCCACTTTTATGTTTTGCGTTGGCGTCAACTGGCACGCTAATCGAACATTGCCACCGGCACCAACACGATTGAGCACTCGCTGTTCAGCCTCGTCAGGTTCGGTTAATGTCTCGAGGCCCTCCATGACGCGGACTCTGCAAGTTGAGCACCTTGCTCTACCACCACAAACCGAGGCGTGAGGTATGCCATGAATGCGACTGATCTCCAGTAGAGTGGGGCCAATCTGGTTTGCAACACTGGGTCCGTCTGCATAAGTGACTCTGACGGTTGGACCCAAGCGACCATAGAGAGTGCGAGCCAAGCGATACGCAATAGCACTAGTGACGATGGCAACCGCTATCCCAACAGAAATGCTTATTGCGTTGTCTAGCCAAGCTACCTGTTCTGGTGTCAGCCGGGTGTAGTAATGGTATTTGTCTGCGAGTAATCGACGGCTGGCTACGGCAAAACCTGCAAAGGATAATACGGGCATAGTGACGGCCATGCCGTACAACAGCCAAGTGACTCTTGCGTACCAAGGCTTGAACTTCAGCCAAAAGTGTATGCCAATACAGCCATGCACCCAAACAAGCAGCATGAGCAGAGTCTGCTCGATAGCATCATTAGGCCAGAGCATGGCCAAGACAGTGCTGTAATCGTTCTGAATTCCATAAATCTCACGAGCTGCACGTGTAGCAAATACATGAGGTATCAAAAGAATCGGTATAGATAGCCCAAATACGAGTTGCACGCATTCTGACATGCTCATCCGCCATGATCGTCGCAGAATAAATTTTTGTAGCGCGAAGAATATGTGAATCAGCAGAGAGCCTGTCAGTATCAATGAACCCAGCGCGTTGCGCCAAATCGTAAATCTGAACGACTGTACCGCTTCCATCGCGTCGATAGAAATTAAGCCCACAGCATGGTTCGCTAAATGGCCTGCCACAAATGAAAACAGGATAAGCCCTGAGATCAGCCTTGCATTTTTGTGCCAAGGTAGACGTCGTTGGTTCTGTTGATTAGGCGGCTGGTCTGTTTTCATAGCGTTACGTAATTCTTTCCACTATTTATACAGCTATTCGAACATCGATGCCGGTAAGCAAAGTGTCAAAATCGCTAGTGGGGCTGCGATTTGTGATCACGATATCGCCAGGCTTCAGAGGTGGTTGCCTCACGACTGGTCTTTGCTGTTGAGGTAAAAATTTGGAATGATCCACGGCCATTATCGCCTGCGTTGCATTCCCAAGCATCGCAGTGGCAATGTCTACTTCGCATTGCTCGTGTACTAGAAATCCCCTGCGTGCATCCACCATGGATGCGGAGAGCACAGCATAGTCAACCTGCATGCGTTCAATGACATCAAACGCTGAGCGATCAAATGCTGCTCCATCGTGATCTCGCAGCTGTGTGCCTGCCATGGATACTCTGTTACCAGGAATGATCGCAAGTGTGCTCGCAACGAACGCTGAGTTTGTCACGACTGTCAGGTTTCGGCGTTTACGTAGTGCCTGCGCAATAAAACCAGAAGTAGATCCAGTATCAATCGCGACACTAGCTTCATCCTGAATGATCTCGGCTGCCAATCTCGCTATCGCTACTTTGGCGTCCCGATTCTGGTTCATACGTGCCAAAAAAGGCGGATCAGACGCGATTCGATTAGACACCAAGGCACCGTGCACTTTGTTAATACGGCCAGCCTCCACCAGTGGTTGAGTTACTCGTCTGATGGTTTGGCCGGAAACGCCCAACATCTGCGAGAGCTCGACCACCGTGACGGTTCCGCGCATATCAACAGCGTGCAGTATGTGTGTTTGGTATTTCGACATAGCCGCTTATTATACTCTCGCACCTGTTTGAGGAAATTCATATAGCCTTAGTTTTTGGCTCGATATCTACAAATATTACTAAATAACAACAAATATCAACAAAAATATTGAAAATATGTTCGAAATAGATTAAATAATGTTGGAATTGTTCATCTTTTGGAAGGCATCGTGGCGCAGCACACAGCAAAGCATCTGATTGTGGGTGGGGGTATTCTGGGGTGCTCGATTGCATACCACCTAACCCGTATGGGCGAAAAAGACGTTGTTCTACTTGAACGTGCAGGCTTGACAGAGGGCGCTACGTGGCATGCTGCAGGTTTGGTAGGTCAGCTTCGTTCGTCGCGCAATACGACGCGCATGTTAAAAAAGTCGGTTGAAATGTACGATCGGCTGCAAAACGAGGAAGGTCTGCAGTTTGATTGGAAAAAAACTGGCTCATTGCGACTAGCCGCAACCAGTCGGCGGCTACTAGAAGCAAAGCGTTTGGCAACAATGGCCCGAAGTTTTGACTTGGAAATGCAAATTATTAGTCCATCCGAAGCAAAAAATTTGTTTCCGTTGATTGAGGAAAAAGGAATAGAGGGTGCTGCATTTATCCCCTCCGATGGCTATGTCGATCCCTGGTCTCTGTGTCAGGCTGTTGCAACAGCTGCTCGAAAGCAGGGTGCCAACATTCGCCAGAATGTTGAAGTGTTGGATTTCAATATCAAGGGTGGCAGGATCACCTCAGTTGAAACTAGTGAAGGTCTTTGGGAGGCCGACACTATTATCCTAGCGACGGGTATGTGGAGTCGTGAGCTCGCTGCGAAGCTGGGTCTCAAAATTCCTGCCTGTGCAGTCGAGCACCAATACATCATTACTGAATCAACCGGTATAGAAATTGGTCATTACCCGACGCTACGTGATCCTGAGCGATTGGTTTACTACAAGCCTGATGTTGGTGGGCGATTGGTGGTGGGTGGCTATGAAGAAGGTACAAAACCTTTTGGCGACAAAGGTATTCCGGGCGAATTCGTTCGTCAGCTTCTACCGGAGAATCTTGATCGGTTTCTGCCACTGGCTGAACTTGCGGGGCAGGTCACACCCATCATCAACGAAGTAGGAATCCGTCAGGTTATCAACGGGCCTATTCCTTATTCGGCTGACGGCGATTTTGTTATGGGTTGGCAACCCGGATATAAGAATCTGATGCTGGCAACTGGATTTCTCTATGGGATTGCAGCTGGGGGTGGTGCAGGGGAAATAATTGCAGAATGGGTTGTCGATGGTCAGCCATCTCTGGACCTGTGGCCGTTGGACGTACGACGCTTTAGCCCTCACCACGGTACCCGCGCATTTATGTACCCACGTGCGGTCGAGCATTACGCTTACCACTATAAAATGAGATACCCCGGGCAGGAACATGAAACAGTTCGGCAACTACGTCTTTCTCCGCTTTATCAAGTGTTAAAAGATCAGGGAGCTGTTTACGGGTCAAAAAATGGGTGGGAACGCCCGTTATGGTTTGCACCGGAAGGCGTTGAACCCATCGATCAGCTTGATTTTCTCAAACCGGGTTGGATGAAATACGTCTCCATAGAGCACAAGGCTGTGCGTGATCGTGTTGCGCTTATTGACCAAACAAGCTTTGCAAAGTTCGAAGTCATAGGGCGTGGCGCGCTCGCGGTATTGCAGTGGCTGTGTGTATCCAACATGGACAAACCGATTGGATCGATCATCTACACACAAATGTGTAATGAGGCGGGTGGGATAGAAGCTGATGTTACGTTTTTTCGTCTGGCGAAAGACAGATTTTATATGGTCACAGGATCGGGCTTTGGTGTACGTGATAGCGATTGGATTAAACGCCATCTGCCAGACGATGATTCGGTGTATGTCATCGAGGTTACTAGTGCATTCGCTGTATTGAACATTGTGGGTCCAAGATCACGCGATGTTTTGGAAGTGTCAGAAAGTGATGTGTCAAACAACGCAATACCATTCTCAAACTGGCGTGAGATAATCATTGGTGCCGCAACTGTAAGAGCTGCGCGTATTGGTTATGTAGGCGAGCTTGGTTATGAATTGCATATCCCAACTGAATTCGCAGTACATGTTTATCAAACCCTATGGGAGGCGGGGCGGATACATGGTATTGCCAATGTTGGGTATCGTGCTGTCGAAAGTCTGCGCATGGAAAAAGGCTATATCTATTGGTCTAGCGATGTGAGCCCGGATTACACACCCATTGAGGCCGGACTTGGCTTTCGAGTACATCTGAATTCAAAAGAACACTTTATTGGTCGTAACGTTATCGAAGCACATAAATCAGGAGATTTGGAGCGTATGCTGTGCACATTCGTTTATCCAGAATATCTACCATTGAGTGGTGGTGAAACAATTTTACGAGATGATGTAGTGGTGTCGCTTGCAACATCAGCAAGCTTCGGTCATACGGTCGGTCAAACTATTATTCGTGGTTACTTGAATAAGGAACACTGGGATGTACAGGACTTTATGCTGGAAGTTTTTGGTGTTCAGTACGCAATCACAAGAGTGGAAAGTCCGCTATACGACCCAGAAGACAAAGCGTTGAAAAGCTAGGAGGAATTCATGACTGAGTATGCTGATAGAGTGATGGACGCATTGCGTGAGGCAGCGCAATTTACGGATGTTGAATCCGCTAATAGTATTACTCGCCTGGGAGGTTTAACTAACTTGGTCCATCGCGTTGAAGTGGGTGATGCTTCAGTGATTGTGCGTATCTCGGGGGAAGGCACAGAAGAATACATAGATCGTTCGGTAGAGCTTCACAATGCATGTGCTGCGGCGCACGCGGGTGTGTCGCCAGAAGTATTGTTTGCGCGGCCTGAAACGGGATTGATGATTTCTCGAGCGGTTTTAGACATTGAAACCATGTCGCCTGCGTTGTTTCAAACACGTGCTGGATCACCTGCACGAGCTGGTAAAGTACTGAGTAAACTTCATAATTCGGGCGAAGTGTTCGAGTTCCGATTTGAACTGTTTTCGATGATCGACGACTATCTGAAAATTCTGTGTACAAAAGATGTTGATCTTCCAGAGGGTTATCACTCCGTTGTTGCTGCGGCAAAACCGGTTAAAGCTATTTTGGCGCAGGCTGATGTGCCACTAGCACCGTGTCATTGCGACCCATTGTGTGAAAACTTTCTTGATGACGGCCAGGTTATGTGGATTGTGGACTGGGAATACTCCGGCATGAATGATCCTTTATGGGATGTTGGCGATTTGTCTGTCGAGGCTGGCTTGGATGCAACACAGGATGCCGAATTGTTGGCTTCTTATTTCGCCCGATCACCAACAGCGGCCGAGATGGGCCGAATGGTGATCTACAAAGCAATGTGCGATTTACTGTGGACACTTTGGGGGCTAATCCAACATGCAGACGGTAACGAGGCTGAAGACTTTTGGTCCTATGCCACACGTCGTTTTGAACGCTGCAAGACGCTAATGCAGAGTCCATCGTTTCAAGATCATATCGAGGCTGTCAGAAATTCGTAGCCAGCTGCATACGGTGGAAAGCTACAAATTTACATATTGAATGTTGTTATTTGTTGGGTTATGTTGATTTACGTTGATTTTTGATCCAAATCCTTATTTAATGAACGCACGAGTGCCAGCGATCTGTGGCATTCGATTCGTTTAAAAATTGCACACCAGATCCAACTAAGGGGTAATGTAATGAAATATGTTTCCATCACGGCGGCGGTACTTTTTGCCGCATCTCCGGTACTGGCACAAGATTCTACTGATCCGATCAAACTGACATTGCACGATTGGTCAGGGCAGTTAATCACCACCACACTCATGGGTGAGGTGTTGGAGGAGGCTGGTTCAAACGTTGAATATGTACAAGCAGACTACATTGCTCAATTTGCTGGACTGAAAACTGGCGATCTGCATGTTGCAATGGAATTGTGGGAAACCACGGGGCGTGAAGCCATGGATGAAGCCTTTGCTACAGGCAAGGTTATAAGTCAGGGTGAAACCGGCTTGATGGCCATCGAAG
>JBLIIE010000206.1:0-8004 GCA_047634635.1 Granulosicoccus sp.
TTAAGGGCCAAAGGCGGAATAATCGCGTTGACCCGGGACCCATCTTTCAAGCGTGCATCAACAATGGGACTGCTTTCATCAATTCTTCGTCCCAGCGGGGAAATAATACGATCTATGACTGCCGATACTGTCGCATCGCTACTGAAGGTCACACGTGACTGTTCAAGTTTTCCGTTACGCTCAATAAATATCTCGCGATAATTATTAACCATGATTTCAGTGATGGACTCATCTTGCAGAAGATCTTCCAGAGGCCCTAAACCCACAGATTCATTTAATACATTGCTGATGAGTTGCTGTCGATCGACTGAATCGGGTAGCTGATCATCTAAACCTGCAGCGATGTTTTTAATCAATTCCAGAGATTCACGCCTCAGCGATTCATCAGACATACGATTCACATCTTTTCGTTGCAAATCCATCTGGTACAACAACTGTTCATGAATAATTCTTCCCCAGTACGCTAGCGCTTCATCGTGGAGCGGTGGCACCATGGAATAAGGCTCATCAGGCTTATCGCTTAATGACAAAGGCTGCGATTGCTGTGTGTTGTGTCCGACGACAATTGGCCCATTCTCTGACCTCCCTACAAATGGACTGTTACTGTGTATTGGCGCCGACGACGGCCGTATTAATTTGAGCGTGACTCGAACATCACCGACTTCTATCTCATCCAGATCGGACAGTGGACCCTGCTCGACCACACGTTCTCGATTAACCCAGCATCCCGTTAAGCTACCTAAATCACGAATGTAAACGCCAGAATCTTCCAGTCGAAGCTCTGCCTGACGTTTGCTCAGCTGGCGTGAGTCGATCACCAAATCGTTGCTGCGTGCACTGCCAATAGAACAGTGGCTGCCCACTGCCTGAAAAAGCTTTCGTCGATGTGTCCCTATTTGATAGTAAAAATCAAACATTGGGCTAGCCCGGACAATTCATGAAACGACCAATCCTTTCACCAGACCCTTTGTTCGAAGCGGATTTCGTGAAGGAGCGGAATACCGGCTGTATTTCCGACTGAAAAAGATTCGCTGCGGACGAAGGGGGTGCGGAAGGATTGGGTGATTTCATGAATAATCCGGGCTAATCCAGTATTTTGATTTTTTGGCGTGCAACATCCACACGCTTTTCTGACACATCAAACACCGCCTGCTGCCGTTGATTGAGTAATGGGCCATGTGGCAATACGATTTCAGGGGTTACAAAAATCACCAGCTCGCTCACTGAGTTTCTGGCATTTCGTGCGCGGAAAAAATGACCAATAACCGGCAGATTGCCAATGCCAGGCAACTTATCAACGTCCTTACTGCTATCCGAACTGAGCAGACCGGATATCACAATAGTCTCACCCGAGCGCACGTTAACCTGAGTCTGCGCTTTTCGGGTTAAGAGTCCAGGCGCCCCTTGCACGCTAACAGCTGGGTCCAGCTGGCTGATCTCCGT
This sequence comes from Granulosicoccus sp., assembly GCA_047634635.1. Lineage (GTDB taxonomy): Bacteria > Pseudomonadota > Gammaproteobacteria > Granulosicoccales > Granulosicoccaceae > Granulosicoccus. The sequence goes on from JBLIIE010000206.1 coordinate 1,444, forward strand.
CTCCACAGAAGTTCTGACATTTCCAAAGGGGTCAATGACTGGGGATACATTGAGCTTGATCCCGTACTCTTTGAATTGGACGGTGGTTTGACCCTTTTCGTTGATGCTCGGATACGGAATTTCACCACCCGCGAGGAACGATGCACTTCCGCCACTGGTGGTGCTCAATACCGGCTCTGCCAAGGTCGTTGCGTCCCCTGTTGAGGCAAGAAAGTTAATCCTGGAAGTAATGTTTGAAGCAATCCCAAAATACGTCTGGAAGGGTCGGACTGTATTGGGTAGCGTGGCTGATAGTCCTTCTGCTACCGGTCGAAAATAATTGTTACCCACCGCATCACCCGCAATCGCAAAACCTGGCCCAGCGGTTCCATCACTCCAGTCAATGCCTAACTTACCCAACGCACTTTTTCTGAATTCAATCATTCTGACTCGCATACGCACCATCGTCTCCATGCGTACGCGAGTTTCCGGATCATGCTCACTCACCCGGATATTAAAGTCTGATTGCTTTTTATCGGTATGCCATAAGCGCAGTGAGGTGCTGCCTGGTGATTGAGCAATGACCAACAATTCGCCACTTTTCAGCACCTCTGCGCGAATAATGTCGCCGTTGCCAATAGCCACTCGCGTCACATCCACCTGGCCCAGTACCTTTACCTGACCGGCAAACATGTCCACATTTCTCGTCCCTACGGCGATAGACACTCGAGGCACAGGTACAACGACTTCATCCGCTTTAGATTGCTCCGCGCTGAAGCTCTGCGCAGGAACAACAATATCAGTATTGATTTCTCGTATTTGTGAGCGAGGCTGAAACGCCCCATGGGCCAGCTGTTGGTGACCCGGAATCATTAGTGCACCAGGAATCATGAGGACACGGTTACGGGGGATAGGCTCGTTGGCGTTTAACCCGTTAAAGCGTGCAATCGTAAACGCATGTTCAGACGTACCTGTTGCACGTTCTGAGATCCTTGCTAATGATTCGCCCGGTTCAGGCAGCCAAATTTGGTCGCTCGGTGTCACCAAAGCCTTCGACACTAAAGCGGTTGATTCGATCATCCCTTTAGTCACCTCAAACCAGCCTTCATTGTCTGATGCAAAGGCATGACTTTGAAGAGCACCGACCAGGCTCCATACCAGCGTTTGAATAATTCTGTGCACCGTTAACGAGCTCAAAGTTGCCCTCCTATAATGTACTCAATTGAAGGTTTAGGTTTAGATCTTCTGGGTGTTCTTTTGACTGGTGCAGGCTTGGGAGCAATAGCAACGGGCTCGTTCAGCAATTCGGCAACTGTCATAGGCAATTCATTCATCGGACCTTCATCATCTGGATTTCTGAGTAATGCCGTTATCTTTCCGACTTGCTGTGCAAGAGTGATCTTCTGAGCATTAGTTGGGCTGACATGAACCGTGATTGTTGAAAACGACCTAGCACGGCCTGACGATGATTTATCAACGATGGTCTGCACGCCCGTAGCAATTACATCTAGTTTTTGAATAAGTGGAAATATTCGATAGTCGCTACCTGAGCCATAGCTCAGCAGCAAGTCCACTTTATCCTTGGGCTGCAGGAAACCGGACATGGAGTTGATCTCGTCAACTCTGACGGTCATTGCCCGGAATCCGTCTTCAACCTTACCGCTAAATGTTGGTGTTAACCCCCCTTCCAGATGCGCCCACAATAGAGCTCGGCCCTCATCAATATCAAAGTCCAGACGCTGTCCCACTGCAATTTCATAGGTGCCGCTGGTAACCGAGTGTGAGTCCACGTATTTTTCTGGAACTTCCCTAATGGACAGATCGCTAGCCAGAAGAATCTCACCACGCTTAAGCGTCCGGTTAGGCACAACGATCTCAACCAGTGTTTCGGTTTTATCCAACTGACTTTTGTAGTAATCAACTTGCTCTTCAATGTACTGCCGTGAATAGAAAACAGCAGCACCACCCATCACTATCGATAGCGCAAACATAATTAGATTTTTTCTAACTGGCATTCTAAAACCCATTGATGGCTTATCAATCATGATGAAACTCCGCTACACGCTTGAGACCCATGTTCATGGCAGTGAAAGTAACAACATGGTGTGCGACTGGAACTGTCGTAGGGCATCCATTACGGTGGTTATGAGCGAGTCTTGAAGACCAGGTAAGGGTAGAAACAAAACCATGACTACAACCAATGTGACTATGGAGTACTCGACCATGACGGCTCCCCTTTGCAAACAACCAACCTTATTAATTTGCATAACGCACCTCGTTTATAACTGCCAATACAGTGCCTTGGCGGTCCTCACTGATCACCATTTCAACCCGTTGTGATTGTCGATTCATCAACACGATCTGACTACCCGCGTGCTGCTTCTGAGAGGACAGTTGCCAACCTGCATCCACTCGCAGCCTGAGTAAAGATTGAATAAAATTACTCATGGATTGGTTGGACTCGAGAACTGAAGTAGTTGATGACAACGAACCATCTTCAGACGTAGTTCTAGACAATTCTAGGTATCCATCTTGATCTTGGATTTTCGGTGCTCCCCAAGCAGGTGATTTAATCGCTACAGGCGAATTAATCGCCATAACCGATAAAAATCCAGTGCTACGAGATGTCTTGGTGACGTTTAGCTGTATGACCGTATTGACGTCACCGTGAAGCCTGCTAATTAGCAACCAGTCTCCTACCACTGATTCCAGCCTCCCAGGGACTGTAGACTCTGGCTCATTCGGCCAAATGTTCTTATAGAATGCCAAGGTGTCATCCAATGACAACCTTGATTCAAACGTAGCGATCGCCACTGAAGCTCCATTGTGAACAGACTCCGCGCTGACTAAACTTAAGCGAGTTCCGGGAGGTACGGGGACTTTGTTTAAAGTATCACTCGACCCTGCCAGTACTTTGGTACTTGAAATAAAAAACATCAGACAAACTAGCCAAAACAATCCGGAAAGACGGCAGAAACTAGCGAAATGAGACGCCACAGTAATCATCAGTCCATGTACTCCGGCAGCACACGCATATCCACATGCCCGAAAGCGCCTCGCAAATCTTTGAGCTCTTGAAACAGCGGCAAGTTTCCAACAACAGACACCGCATTCCCAATCGGTTCTAAAACTGTCGCAGGCATCAGACTTCGAACTCTCTGTTCTGCCTGAGAATCATCCGATGAACTCCAACTATCACTTAGAATAACCGCATGACTGTTTAAACAGACATGGGAGCCAACTCCCGAACATTCCGATACGGAACTAGGCAACCAGTGTGAAGATTTGATCTTGACGGCAACAGACATGGAGGATGGACCTCTGGGCGACAATCCCCAGGAATTGCCGCTTACACCGTCGAGGATTTCACCCGAACGTGCCGCTGCCTGTCCTATTTTCATAGCGGCAGTGGGTGTCGTAATATTCTCGGTTGACATAATCTCAATAGAGGATTGATCGAGTAATACCGTCGATGCTGATTGTAGGCCGCCCATGGAGTGATCATATTCACCCCACAAAGCATTGAGCGTTGGGGTTTGTACCTCACTGGAAATGAGAGTATCGGATGCACTGAAATACCGTTCCTGAACCTTGGCACTAGAGATTGATTCGTTGGGCGCTGAAGCAACTGTAGTTTCCCAGGATGCATAGCGGGCAGCCTGCTCTAAGGTTTGTTTGAGATCGATCAAATTGCCTACCATCACAAGTGCAAATATCAGTGGCAGCATGACTACCATGAGCACGGTCGTTTCCACCAGAGCACTACCCTTAGCCGACTGCTGGGCGGTATGCGGTGCCGTATGCATAACCAACTGTTGAACCGACAGCATTTCAATCTTCATCAATCACCTCGGCCCAAGGCAGGCTGACCTCTTCAGTGTCGCTTCGTATCCATTCCTCTACGGTGTACAAAGCCTCGTGAAATGGCATCACGTACAGATTCGTTGCGTTTCTGACAATCTCAACCAATGTCGTCGCGAGCGCGTCGTTGAACCCTAGTTCCATCTCAGTTGCCCGCCGATCCAGCTCTTCAATGCGCTGCTGTTGATCTCTAATCGCTTCGTCGTTCAACGTGGAGTCATTTATATATTCACGAATCTCAAGTACTTGAGCCATTAGTGCCGACATTCTGTTATCAAGGCTCAACCGAGTTTGGGCATACGCTATTTCAAATTCGTCTGACACCTGTTGACGGATCCGTAGAAATTCATTCTCAAGTTCCAATGCCAGTCGTTCGGCTTCTTCTACAGCTGCCTGATAAGGTTGCGCCGCATCCGAATCACTGAGTTCGGATAAAGCGTCTTCTGCATATTGCTGGAACTGAGCCTGAGACGGTATGTTTTCACCGAAACCACCGTTATTGTTGTTGGTAAGCGTACCGCCCAACAACTGCCCTATGGAATTTGCGAGCGCAGCATTCAACTCCTCTTGAATAACATCTTGATAGCGAGTAATCCGTGAGGTATCCAGACTCGCTACAACAGTTTCAAAATTCGCAGGGACATTGGTATCAGCTTGATATCGCAACAATCCGTTTGTGCTATTTCCTAGCCCGCCCGGCGCAGACACAGAACCAGAAGACGCCCTGAAACTTGTGGCAAGCAATCGGTCGGAGGCTTCTATTGGACTAAGCCTTGCTCCCCAATACGGGCTATAAGCATTAGCCTTTTCCAAAGGAGTAGCTCCGTCTGAATCAGGCCTTTGATAAAACACCTCAGCGGTACTGATTGATGAGACAACCCCGCCTAAGGCTGCAACCGGCGACTGAAACGTGTCACCCAAACCAGACGCATCTGCAGCTAGTATGTCTTCAGCAGGCATCGACACTTCAATTTTTAGTTGAAGCGGTGGAAAATCTTTTGCAATCGTCTGCTTACTCAAGCTCCGAAACGCCTGTAACCCACTAAACCCGTTCATCGCCACTCGCGTCTGTTGCTGTACGAATGGCGATTGAATACCAGTATCCGCCAAGTATTCAGCACGGCGATTCATGCCAAGGAATCGTGCACAATAACCAGAGGCTCGGAATTCCCGAGCTGATGAACAGGCACTAGGTTCTATCGTAGAATGTGAAGACTGAGAATTTGCAAACGCCTCGGCCCAACCAATGGGGATTTCATAGCGTTTAGTGCCACGCCAACGCCACAGGCGGTTGTGTAGCGACAACGTGTCTTTAGCCTTCCACTCCCACTGAGCCTCACCCTCGTTGTCAACGAGAGTCAGCTCAGTTTTACCTTCCCTGTAAAGGCGATGACGAAGTAAAGGGGTGGAATAGAACCAGAAATTCTTGAAGAACTTCCAGTTACGTTTCCGGGTGAACGCGTCACGGGACTCGTTGATCATTCCAGCACGCGACTGCATGCCCTCAAGGTCTTCGTCAGTAAAGCGTGTTGTAAAACTTCTCCATTCATTCAAATTGTTGGACAGACCAATACCGCTATACGCCGTATTGACGCTGAACCGTGGGTCTGATTCCGAAACAACAGCTCTTACAATATCAGGCGTTGCCACAAACGTACTGACATACATCGCTTCCTGAGACATAGATAATCCACGATTTACCACATCAACTACTTTAAGCAGTGCATCGGCTATGGGCGATACGACTCTTTCAACAGTATCCAGTCCTGATGCAACCCCTTGCGCTACAACATTCAATACGGGCACCGGTTTGAGCACAGTCGATATATTTGCACTAGCAACAGCTCCATAGCTTGCCCAGGATTGAAGCGTCACTGCTTGCGCCATAGAGACTTGATTCGCCACCATTGCCCGGTTCGTATACGCCTGAAAATTCATGGACCGTGCCTGCCACAGAGAACCACTGTACGCTGCGGCATCTGCAGCGTTGGCAAGCTTTAGTTTGTCAGTCGCAACCTGCCCGGTGCTATAGAGTACGAAAATACCCATCAGCATCAGCGCTAACAGAGCAAGTCCGATTGGCAAAACCTGTCCCTGTTGTTGCCGATTCATCATTGCCTCCCTGCAACGTACTGAGGTGAAAGGGTCGACATCAGCTGAGGCCAACCCAACTTACACAATCACTAATAATTAATTGTTGTAATTTTGTAGCGTGGTAACTTCTTTGGCTGCTGTTTCTGCCTTAGTAAAACTTGCCGCAGTTGTAGCGACTTTGTCAACTTTCGCGCCTCCAGTCAGATCTGAACCCAACGCTAGGAAACTTGCCTTGACACTGGAACCAAAAAAGCTAACGGCGACAATTGACGCGATAGCAATCAGAGCCACAATGATAATATATTCGCTTAATCCTTGCCCCTTAATTTTTCGCTGTGAAACTGCCACTTTACGTATATTACTCATCGGGTAATTTTCCATTTTTTTCCTTTTGCGTGTATACAATTTATTATCAATACTAAAGTCGCCTGGTTTTTATGACAAAAGGCAGCACCTGCTTTACTGCAAATATGGCACTTACGAACGTGACTGACCAGACACAACCACGCTACTACACGGACTACTTATCCGCAAACCTAATGTTTTTTACGTTTGTCGATTTCGTCATTAAATCATGCGACATTAATGACCCGATCGACAACATATCTCCTCCTAATATTTTTCTAG
>JBLIIE010000207.1:0-7905 GCA_047634635.1 Granulosicoccus sp.
CAGCTGGAGTTTTTGTCCAACCTGGTTGCCATACGACTTGATCTAGCCCGAATACAGGAAGGTTAAGCTCAGCACCAATCTTTTTACCCAGGGTAGTCTTTCCAGAACCAGCGTCACCTGTGACGTGAATGCGCAAAGGCGTCTAGCGCCTGCACAAAAGTTAGCGGAATCGCCGGCTTGGCTGTCGGGTGAAGCCCTTGTTCGTCATCACGGTTACACCTCCGAAACGATGTCGCGGGATAAAATTGAAATCTTGTACGGGAATAACTCAGCGTTCATAACGCCCTGTTTGACGGCGGGATCGCCCGCCATAATCTTGAATGCTTTGGATTCAGAATCGGCTTTCAAAATGACCATACCAAATGTAGCTTGGTCCGAAGTTTGAGTTCGACCAGCAAGCAAAACGATTGATTTCTCAGAGAGGTCCTTCAGATAGGCAACGTGATGCTGAAGTGTTTCTTCCTCTGAAGCCGTAGCTCCCTGGGTCAACATCTCAGGTCGAGATGGCCGAAGTGTGTATATGTATTGGCGACCCTCCCCGCTACTGTCCATGCTATATGCCTACCCTGTGATCACCCTCTGGTCCTGGCGTAATATGGACCAATTGCGTTTCTTCTAGAACGTCCACCTTGTGCCACTCTCCTTTGGGTACAATACAAGCTTGCCCCGGCCCCAGCACCAAAGGATCACCCGGGCTAGAATCTGCGGTCACTTTAAGCCGCCCTGATATCACGATAAGTATCTCATCTCCATCGGGGTGTACCTCTCCTCCATGGGGCGCACTTTCCGTCATGGTTAAAAACCCGACCGTCATACCATCTATTCTTTCAGGAGGTCCGGGTTTTCGTTTTCTCGGTTGCACCTTCAGATCGCGAAAAATATCTAAAGAATATTCAGACAAATCAATAGGTGAAATCATGGCAGTAGTGCCTCCGAGGAATTAGTTGTGGTTTACCTTTGGGGATGAGCGGCATGTTATGTGCCTACTCTGAATTCAAGCTGCGTAAACCCAGACATTAGCGTTGATGACTCCTGATGTAATTGAACGGGCGCCGATAGCGAGTCAAATAGCTTTATTCCTTTGCCCAAAACAATCGGCATGACCGATGTGCTTATATGAGTCAGTAAACCTAGATTGAGTAGCGAACCGGCGAGAACACCTCCTCCAACCACCCATACATTATTTAATCCCATCGACTTGGCCTCGGCGATTGCAACTCGAGCGTCTGAACCCGGCTGAAGATTGCAACCATCTAGTGTAGATAGTGCCTGTGTAGTACATACCCAAGTCGGCTTTCCACCGTACGGCCATTGACCAGAGTTGTGTACGAAATCATAGGTATTGCGGCCCATTATTAACCCATCAACACTCTCGTAGAATGATTCATAGCCAGTATTCGTATAGTCGATTGAAAGCCCATCTAACCAGGTAACACCACCATCCTCTTCGGCGATAAAGCCATCAAGACTGATTGCAAGGTAGTAGACGATTTTCATCTTGATATCACCGGAAAATAGCACCTCGTCAAGCCGCTTTCGACGAACCCAAAGACTTCGTTTTCATCATATACAGCCCCTACCAACGCATCCTTCCAAACGAAGGCGTCCGCAAGTGATTTATCAACCGAAGCTACGAACTGAGTTTGATTGGGATGGACCAAAAGCGAGCGTACAGCAAGATGATTCTCAGACGTGATATCTCGTAGTTCAATCATCGGTCGGCATCTATGCTCCAGCTAAGCGGTCGTTGCTGTTAATCATCATGTTTCGCGGCAACATTCTTACCCTACCTTGCAAGCGTTCTCTAGTGATCAAATTTTTCTGGTTCAGTAATTTTCTTCGAGATACTTTGAACGAAAATCCTGCGGAGGGCTCTCTCGATTCGGTCTGCCTGCCGGTGTAAGGTCCATTAGATTCCAATACGGCCACACCATGTCTATATCGTTGGCGGGTATTTCCGAACGCCAAAAATGGAAAATAGCGCCATCGACCTTCTTAGAGACGTTTATTTTGGCATGCTGACGCCCATCAGATTCGCTTTCACAACCATAGTCGACCTGGTAGCTGGATTCGTAACCTGAGACCAGGTCAGTTTGCTTCCAGCCACGCTTGTTAGCCGACTCGTTGATCCTATCTGCTGGGGCTTTGCCTACCACAACAAACGCTGCGTCCTGGCCCACCTGATAAGCCATCCTGTCGAACCCATCGACAACCGATGTGCACGATGGGCATGGATTGTCCCAACTCAGACCAAACATAAAACTGTATAAGATGAGCGAGCACTTATCCCCAAACAGCTCATCGAACCCGACAGGTTCACCCAATTGTTTATCTGTCGCCCAGGTAAAGGTGTAATCTTCTTTCCACCGACCGCCCTGGGGTAACTTTCGCCTTTGTTCGGCGACGGCTTTCACCCGTTTGACTAGTTCGTGTTCTTCCAATGCCAATGCATCTCGAGCCTGTCGGTATTCAACCGATTCGTTCGGATAGCTAATTTTCATTTAAAAGACTCTCCTGATTAGGCTCAAAATTTAAGCCAATTTTGTGAGGTTAGCATGGCGGACAACTCCACGAATTCGTTACAAAAACCTACGCCAGGAACAGCAATGGAACGTAGAGGAGCAGAATCACCAAATCGTTTCAGGCTTTTACGGCTCCAACACGATTTTCTCTACAAACCACAAAGTGCTTTAGGTTAAAACTTATAAACAACCACGACTACAGCAATCGCAAGACCCCTTATCACAGGTGATTGATACCACTTTATTGGCGTTGATACCAAGCAGTTAGAATCGATCGTTGCCATCAGTTTCCAGGTTATTGATTTTTGTTTTACCAAGTATTTTCAATAACAAATTTCGACAAAACCTAAGGAATGGATAAAGAATTGATGATGCTGTTTCGGACTTAAATATCCGGTAGTTCAGCCGGTTAAAAACACCTGATCGACTACCAATTAGAGCCAAGGTGTGGATTGCATCAGACCCGTAGTAAAATTGCCCTCCCATTTTTAAAACCATGCCCTGATCGATGTCGAGGCCTTGTGCTGTGATCTCATTCATTACTGCACTGTTTTCCCTTGCATCAACAATTTGCAGATCACCGACACTTTCTCTAATTTTTACAACCTGGCAGTAAGCGTTGCAAGTTGGACACTCTCGATCATATACCAGCAATATCTTCTCACGTGTCATCGGATAGCCCCACCCTCACAACTACACATCATGCGACAACTGACACATCCATTTTGTCCACAGTAAATCTAACCAAGCAGTGAATGAGGTACGCCGGAATCAGGAAAAATAGAAACAAAAAAACGGCGACCATTGGCAAGGTGTTAAGGGGAGCCGAAAATAAAATTGACACTGCTGCGGTCGATAGGAAGGCGATAACTATTCCACCAAATGGTAGCGCCAGCTTTATGGCCGAAGCCCGTTCGATGCTGCTAACTATTGCGCCGCACGCGCCAAAAACCAGTGAGTAGAATACCATTGCTATGCCGGGACCTATGCCCGTACCGATAATTCCTGTGCACGTCGCCAAGACAGCCCACATCACGACAATGACTAAGAACGTTGTCATTCTACACATGAAACTATGATGCATAACACTCACCTAAATCCTGTGGATGTTCTGTCGCGTTCTAATAAACTCAGCCAACGGCTGGTTTCAACTACCTGTTATGTGCCGGATAGTAGATCGCTTAATCATAGCGCGTGGCGAGAACGACGGCTATCGCCTAGAAGCAGTCGAATCTAAACGTTGATTGGCGCCAATACCAAGCATCATTATTGTCCAACTGCATCGCGCGACATCAGCGCGCTAAGATTCCTGACGATCTTGTCGATCAGGTCATGCCTTTTTTGCACAACACCCAAGACTATTTCGATGACAATGCCACCATGTTAATCCAAATGGACCTACACCATTGGAACCTCATGGTGAAACCAGAACAACAAGGGTATAGATTAAGTGGCGTTTTAGATTTTGGGGATTCTATCATCGGCCGAAGTAAACTCCTTGAGCTCGCAACACCTATTATTTTTCTCTGCCAGGGGGACGCAAGACTCGTTAGCGTCTTACTAAAAAGCTACAAACTATTAGAACCAATGACACCAACGGAATTTCAAAGAAAACTCATGGCCGTTGTCCTGCTTAGACCAGATTGCGATCTGAACTTCGTTTTGCAACAAGTCCCGATAACAGGAGCACGAGATACTTGGGATCAAATCGCACAACAGCTGTTCCCAATCTAACCGCAGAATCAAATTTTTAACGCAAAGCCTGCTGGTACACGCACCGAAAGTATCAACGCGTTGATATTTTAAAGGGGTAGCAATGGTCGACTGCAGGCTTCATCGAGCCACGGAACACCCAGTTAGGCCGCCTGCATCAGGACAGCCGTCTGTGGGGTTGCCTTCAGCGGGGCTGCCTTCAGCGGCCCCGCTGTTTAACTGCGTGTCACGTGTTGAACAGAAATCGAGCCAAAGGTCAGCTCGCTAGGCTCAGCTTGGTCGATGAATTCCACAGATCTTGTGGCCGTCTGGATCCAAAAAGTAGCACAGATGCATCACACCCATCGTGCCTTTTCGTGGTCCTGGTGGCTCCTCTGAGCTAGTGCCGCCATTGGCCACAGCTACATCATGGAATTCCTTCAACTGCTCTGGAGAATTGCAGAGAAAGCCAATTGTGGACCCATTGGCGACGCTCACAGGCTTACCATTAATCGGCTCGCTTATGCTGAAGGTAGAGCCTTCATGACTATAGAAAAGCCGGGTCTGGCCTGTATCGTTCACATGCTCCATCGGCGCTCCAGCACCTAGAACACCGAGGACGGCATTGTAGAAGCGCTTTGTTTTCTCGATGTCATTTGAACCAAGCATTACGTGATTAAGCATTTGTAGTCTCCTTCTAGCTTTAGAAATAAAATCGTGCCACAGCCTACCGGTTTCTCAGAGCCAGTGGAATTCCAAGCGCAAACCTTTACGACATAGACTTCAGCGGCATGCTGGTCGCGCCCCAAAGCAGACAACGCAATGTACCATCCGATAACTCCAATGCCGATAATGGATAAAATCACAACTTGCCGCTACCCGGTAGTCCGAAACCTCGACTGGTTTGGTGCCGACTATTTGAATCGTTCATTCCAATTGCCATCATTTTCACTCGTACAGTTTTCTTCTGTATCAAAATCTACGTGTCTGCGTATATCTTTGAGATTTACATTGATAGACAAAAGCTTTCTGTTGATGAGTAGGCAAATCTCGTTTAAGTCTGCACTCTTAAGCTGTTCGTTTGTATCATAAATGCACACGATAGACAGAGAGCGCGGGAAATTATTATAGTTCGAAAAATGTGTTATCCATTCAAAACCATCATTGTTTTCTTTTGCTGTCTCACAGACCTCAGTTAATGCTCTTACAATTGCACTATCTATTTTTTTATCAGTCTTTCTCATTCTGATCTCGAATCCCTGCCTGTTGCTCTTCGTAAGGTTTGTCTTCCACTGGCGAGAACACCTCTACGGCGCAGCTCATCGCTGCCCCCTCCGCAGGAGGTTATCCTATTCAGTTCTCTGCTGAGGAGTATCAAGAGAGACTATCGAGAACCTAAAACAGTCTGCTTCAGTAATTATATTGACTCATCTGCTGAGTGTGAAGGTAATCCTCCCTTTAAATAGCCTTGCTCAAAAGTAGAATTTTCTCGTAACATTTACACAGGAGATTCTGCATGAAGACATCAAGATTCAGCGACAGCCAAATACTGGCAATTTTGAAACAGGCTGAGGCTGGTCAATCCGTACGATATTCATTTTTGGCAAAAGCTTACTATGAACAGCAGAAACAGAAAGGGAAACCGCACAACACGATCATTAGATCTCTCGCATTCAAGTGGATACGAATCGTGTTTCGTTGTTGGAAAGACCGAACGCCATACGATGCAGTGAAGTATCTGCAAGCACTACGTAGTCGGCGTGCGCCGCTGTTGGAATTTGCTGCGCAAGGATAAAACGTCTTGGCGGGGCACCTCAGTGTGTCTTGTTATGTGTCTCCTCGCCGCCTTGAGTGGATCATAAATATAATACTCAGCATCCACGCGGCAAAACAAGTCAAAGGAGGGGCGAACCAGGGTAAGAGAGAAACACCGTCTCGAAACTCAAGCATCTGCAATAGACTTAGCTGCAGTCCCGCAAAAGCGAATACGGCAATAAACGAGAATACTGAATAGACGAACGTAATAGCGAATAGCTGGAAGCTAGACAATTTCTTGCCTACTAGATAAGCAACGAGAAAGTAGGCGAACAAAACTGTCAAAAACTGATTTAGCTGTTCGATTCCCGTCGATATCGTCATCAAGATGAGTTCCGCTAGCTCAAATTCACTATATAAACTCAATCTACTGACTATCTCTTCGTTCATGGCTACGGCTAAGACCTTGTATGAGCGACTGATACATAACGCCGCATTCACCGGCGTAGCATGCTGGCGTGACTTTTTGCGTTTTTTTGTAAAAAGCGCGACGGTATGCACAGTCCGGTGCAATGCCTTGTTAGCCGATGGAAAATTAAAACTAGCATCAACACTAATCTAATTACTCTCTTTGCCGATAGCTCTTGCTAGCAAAGACTTTCTGATTATTGTATTTTCACTTGTCCAAGTTTTTTCATAATCATAAAATTCTTTAAAGGTCAAAGCATCAATAGGTAGGTTTATCCATGGCTGCTTTGACATGGTATAAATATGTACGTCTGGGGGGAGTAAGTCTGGATTATCTAGAGTACCAACACGTATAAAACGTATTAGATCATTTATACCGCCCATGAAGTAGTTGCTCCAAATGGCCACTTCACATTTTGGGCAGCGAGCGATTGTTTGCCCCCTACCACTCGGCGAATGGGTTTCTATTTCGTTGACTGTGCCACTAAGAAGCTCAACATACTTTGCTTCATAAAGAGCGTTTAACGCAAATGCTGTACCAGTCTGGCGCTGGCAATAGCGACAATGGCAGCAATGAACTATTAGAGGGTCTGAAACAATTGCGTAACGTACAAATCCGCACGCGCAACCACCTTCGCAACTATCTGTAATTTTATTCATGATTCCCCCTCAGTATGTATACTCTGATAATTCGAGATTATGAAGGGGCTAACGCCGCCATAATTGGCGCGGCGCCGTAGGGGAAGCGTCCAAGCCACGTAGTGGCGAATTGATGGCTTTGTTAGGCATTTGACCACCTTGAAGCGACTCCCGACAGAACTAGCATGAGCACCCCACCACCGACAACTAATGAAATAAGCCATACTGATTGCGCAATCGAAGTTAGCTCTTCTGTATTTTGAGTCGCAGGCAAAACTCCGTCACCCCAAGTTTTCTGAATATCTTCAACGCTCGGTCCCACTATAAGGCAATATAGCTCGTGCGTGTCGGTAATGGGAACTAGCGGACCATCATCAATCCGCTTCAAGAAAGCGAGTCTAAAAGAGTTACCGTGCACTTATGTCCTCTGACCTAGTTCTCCTTTCCAGATCCGTTTGACTTTAACTTCTTGAATGCCCGAAGCCACTTCGCCTAGATCCTCAACAGCGGCAACGATTTCAGCTTGTTTGTAAAACACTTCGAGTTGAGCCAGCGAATCTTCTGGTTCCACAAATGTGCATTTTCTTGCAGAGGCTTCTGCGTGGATCAATAGGCCCATCAGCACGAGAAGAGTTCGCATGGCGCCTAACCTCCTGAATAATAGGTGCGCGTAGCGCATCCTTTTTGATTTAATTGTTATGTTCCGTTTTCACTGTCAATTTCCATCATTAGTTCTTGAATTGTAGGCCAAAGAATCGACGAGCGGTTAGCATATATTGCTCTTGTAAGAGGGTCGCGAAGAGCTCCCTTTATAGCATTTCGAACTCCA
>JBLIIE010000208.1:0-7745 GCA_047634635.1 Granulosicoccus sp.
TGTTGTGGGTTTTCCAGATAGAGCCCCGCCCAATCATCAAAATCAAACTGATTCGCTGAATGTTCTGCCATGAGAGCTCCCGCTGTTGCGCGTATCTAGGAGTTCAATGCTGCACATACACGAAGCAGGATATCGTGCCGCGGCACACACCCGCGACCAATGACTGTCAAACGGGCTATGGTATCTGACTGTTCTTGATGTAGATAGCAATTTGAATGTACCTGAGGTAGCTCAGAATAAACTCGCACCTACTTTTATTTCCCTGAACTACACTTTTAGCACAGTCGATTTTCACTCAATGCTTTGACCCAATGAAGCGGCTAATACATGATCAGATTTGCAAGAGAAAAACTGGGCGAGAAATTCAATAAACTGCGTGTGTTGGCCAACATCAGCACGATAAAGAGTCGGAATTTTTCGATCATTGCTAGCAACTGTACCGGTACTTTACCCTACCGATTTCTGAAAATGCCGTACACCAGCCCAACAGTCAATCTGTTTTTCTTTGCCCCCTGCTATCTCAAATTTGTAAAAAATATTGAATACTATCTGTCACTGCCGCTCAAATTCAAGACAAGTTCAAATTATAAACAAGGAGAACTTGTCCGAACCACCCACGGCCAATATCCATTGGGTGAGCTTGACGATATCGAAATTCATTTCATGCATTACAACAGCGTAGGCGAGGCCACTAAAAAGTGGAATCGCCGAAAGACAAGAATAAATTTTGACAATCTAATTCTGGTTTTTACCGATAAAGACCTTTGCACACCAGAGCTTCTGAAAGAATTCGACGATCTGCCTTATGACAACAAGCTTGTATTGACCGCGAAGTCCTGGTCAGATATTCAATCCCACATTAGAGTGCCACATTTTGATGGCATGTCAGAAATCGGAGATTGCTATACGCGATACGATTACCTGACGCACATAAACTTTCGGGAACTGATCGATAGTAGCGTTAAAAACCGGTACTGCCAGACTTCCAAGCTATTTCACGGGAGAATTCAATCACCCTACTGATAACATCTGCCGAGCTACTCATGATCAAAGGTTGTGATGGTTAGGCGATGCTCGAATGTGTCCCCTACCACTAGTGACTGCACAGAAGACTTTTCAGAAAATTCACCTGACGCATCTGCAAAATCGGCATATCCCCACCATGGCTCGATACACACATACGGAGCAGCAGGTTTTGCCCAAATGCCCAAATGAGGTGCACCACCCGTATGAACAGCTAACCGACTCATTGGTGCGTTACAACCCGGAGGACAATACTCAAGCGTTAGCTCACAGGAATTGATATTGATGAATACCAAAGCGTCATTATCAAATAAAGTAGGCGTGATTCGAAGGGTATTTTGGTTGAGCTGAAAAGCTTCGGTTTCGCGCTGTAAAAGGTCGTCCTTAAGCCTATAGAGCTGAAGTGATTCACGCTGATCAAACCGTATTTGATAGTCCCCTAATTGCGTATCTGCCAGTGGCAAAGAAAATGCCGGATGAGATCCAAGGTTGAATAACAGAGTTTCTGAATCGAGATTTTCCACGTGATAATCAATCAACAATTGCTGCCCACTCACCGTATAGGTGACTGTCAAACGAAACCGCCAAGGGTAGCTGAGCAGGGTGTCGTCATCAGACTCAAAAGTACAAATCAGCTGATTTTCAGCCTTTTTTTCGCAGGAGAAATGACGCTTTCGAACAAACCCATGCCTGTGCATTAGCCAACTCTTGCCCTTTGCCCGCACCTCGCCATGGCGTAGCTGCCCAACAATGGGAAACAGTATCGGTGCCCGACCAGACCAGATAGCCGCATCGCCACACCACATGAATTCTTCGTTGTTAAGAACCGACACCAACGATGTCAGTTCTGCACCGAGCGGATTTATCGATACCTGACGCAAATCAGATGAAATGGCGTACATCGGAGAATTAAACAAATGATTCAATGTAGCCGGTAATCGCTACTCACCCAGCGCAACACCTTCGCGTCGAGGATCTGCCCCTCCCATCAACATGTCATCAGCTATGACAATGGCATGCAGTCCAGAGTTGAGTGATCTTACATTCACCTTATAACCAACCTCCTCTAACTCGTTCTGAAGTGCCATAGCACCGGTACCCTCTTCTAGATCATAGGTACCAAACCGGTTGACGGCATGAGGCATATTGATGGCCTCCTGTACATTCATTCCCCAATCTATGTGGGCAATAATTGTTTTAGCCACATAACCAATGATTCGGCTACCACCAGGTGAGCCGATCACCATGTAAGGCTTACCCTCTTTCATGACAACAGTGGGAGACATTGATGATCGTGGCCGCTTACCAGGCTCAACACGGTTGGCAATAGGGACGCCATTATTATGTGTAGCAAACGAAAAATCCGTTAATTCATTATTGAGTAGAAAACCACCGCTCATTAAACGAGAACCAAATCCGTTCTCAATAGTAGTTGTCATTGAAACCACATTGCCCTGTGCATCGACTATTGAAAAATGGCTGGTTGATTTGAATTCGATACTTTCATCATCAGCCATTAGCATGGCATGATCCCACTCTGGTTCACCCGCAGACACTGATTCGAGAGCGGTGTCACCGGATAACAACGCTGATCTTTCTGTTAGATACCTGGCGCTCACCAACCCGTCGGTGGGCATAGGTACAAAGTCACTATCAGCCATGTAGCGTCCTCTATCTGCAAACGCAAGACGAGATGCGTCGCCAATCAGGCGCCAGCTGTCCACCGAGGTTGGTCCAAGCTCTGCCAACGGATAGGGCTGAAGCAAACCAAGAATTTGACCAACCGTTAGCGCACCTGAAGACGGAGGGCCCATACCGCAGACATCATGTTCTCTATAGGTCACGCATACCGGATCACGCTCTTTAATGTCATAGTTGGAGAGGTCCGCTAGCGCTAGCACTCCGGGGTTGCCTGCGTTTTGAACTCTATCAACGATGGCCTGTGCAATGGGCCCTTTATAAAACGCATCTGCGCCACCAGACGCAATTTTTTTCAATGTGTCGGCATAGGCTTGGTTTTTCAAGATATGACCCACTGCATGCGGGTTGCCATCTTGACCAAAAAAATAAGCCTTGGTGTCTGGATGCACAGACAAGCGCTCCTGATCATTACTTATCAGTTTGTTCAAACGCGTCGATACTTCAAAACCACTTTCCGCCAAATCAATGGCCGGTTGCACAAGGCTTGACCAGTCTAGTTTACCGTGTGTCTTATGAGTCTCGTAGATCAACTTCACCGTACCGGGTGTACCAACGGATAGCCCACCGACAACGGCATCCCAAAACTTCAGTTTTTCACCATTATCGTCTTGAAAAAGCGTTGGAGTTGCCGCCATCGGGGCTGTTTCACGACCGTCAAAGGTAGTTAGTTGATCGCCTGCTGCATCGTAGTAGACCATAAATGCACCGCCACCCAGGCCAGAGGACTGTGGCTCAACGAGGCCAAGAATCAATTGCGTGGCAACCATGGCATCTATCGCATTTCCACCGCGAGCCAACGCATCATGCCCCGCTGTTGCTGCATGAGGGTTAGCTGCCGCAACCATGAATTTCTGTGCCGTTTGCAGGGTACGCGGTGACACACCTGTAGCAATTTCCGGCGCAAAGCCATCGGCAGCTTCTTGAGCGTGAATCATACCTAGTGGAACGGTTGTCATAACAATCGCTGCGACTAAATTCCTGCTTTTCATAGGCATAACCAATTTAGGTGGGTGACTTAACGTGGGTTTCACTTGCCACACAGTGCCACAATGTCAGCTGAGTGACTAGATACATCGGATTACCAGTTGTCGTTTTCTGACAAATTTAGAGAGCACCTACGTATTTCTAGTGCTTTCGTATCAAATACACTAACGCGCAGCGTCTATAGCCTCTTGTAAATCATCGAGCTCGTGGCAACCCTCAGGACATAATAACTGCAGCATTTTCAAATTGCCCTCTACACCTTCTGTGTCTCCTAGCACCAAAAAGAGTTCGCCTTGATATTCCAATGCGCCCTTGTGTACAGGATCAAGCTCTAGAGCCGTCCTGTACGCATCTGCCGACTGTTCATTCTGACCTTGCTTACGGTATGCATAGCCCAATAAATTCCACACGTCGGCACTTTCATCCTCCTCACCAGCAAGCGTTTTCAGACGATCAATAGCATTCTGGGCATCACTGTCATCAATCATATCTCGTATTTTATTGATGTCGTAAGTAGAGATGATTGAATCCGATGGGCTATCGTCAGAGTCTGCTGCTGCATAAACCAGAGATGGCATAAAACAAACTACAGTAAAAAACAACAATGCATATTTATAAAAATCACGCGCAGAAAAGAATATCCCTGAAAAACGGTATGTCGATAGGACTCTCATACTTAAATTCCTGAAGAGGTGGGGCTCAGCCTAACGTTGTTATAGATCCGAAGGAACCAGGCCGGACGCACATGCCCTTACACCAATCCCGTCTCCCAACACTAGTGCCATGATACGTGCTGCAGAGCATTATGAAGTGGGTCTGTCTATCGATTATCTGATTGAACACCCGCTCTATCTAAAACCTAGGTAGATTCGTCGAATTTCAAGGGAACCTTTACCGCAGCCGTTCGATCACTAGCAAGTTCGAATGCTTCGATAGCATCCTCTACGCTAAATGTTTGCGAAATAATAGGATTAACATCTATTTTTTTAGTATTGATCAATATCTACCGCACTTTGGAATTCAGAATGGAACCGGTGTGTTCCCCTAAAATTTATCTCTTTACCAACCAGCGCATTTATCGGAATGGACAAATTGCCTGTCACGCCTACTTGAATAATAGTACCTCGTGGACGTACAACTCTAATCGCGGTGTGAATGGCGGCTTCAGCTCCAGAGCATTCAAAAATAAAATCGAAATAATCCGCGTTGGATATTTCGTCTTCTAGGGCTAGTTTATTGGTCACTACATTAATGCCCTGAGTGGCTCCCATTTTTAGCGCAATAGACAATGTAAAGTCGTGCAGATCTGTAACGACAATATCAGATGCCTGGTTAAGCGCAGCGATAGCTGCACCCAATGAACCTATAGGCCCAGCCCCTGTCGCTTGGACTCGCCTACCTTTTAAACTGCCAGCTTGGTTAGCAGCATGAAGACAAACGACAAGCGGTTCTGCACAGACAGCTTCTGCGAGACTGACATTAGCGTTGATTTTAATGCATTGGCTTTGTTCAACAACAATCCGGTCTCTAAATCCGCCTTGAACATGAGGAAACGTTCTTGCCGAGCCTAAAAAACCCATATTAATGCAGTGTTGAGAGCTGCCTTCATCACAAAAAATACAATTACCACATGATTAACTAGGATTCACAGCGACTTTATCCCCAACAGTCAGCGCTACGACAGAGTCACCAATATTGACAATGACCCCTGATATTTCATGTCCCAAGATTATGGGTTCTTGAACACGTATGGGTCCGAGGCCTGACTCTTGATAGTAGTGGAGATCAGAACCGCAAATGCCACCTCGGGCTACCTCAACTAATACTTCAGTTGGGCCAAAGCTTCGTTTTTTTACGTCTTCAACCCAAAGCTCTTTCTGACTATAAAGCCGACAAACTCTGTTGTTTAACATACTCTCCTAGGGAATCATCACTGATGGTAACCACGTAGCAAGAGCTGGCACGAAAGAGACCAAAAGCAATACCAGTATATTGGTAAATAGAAATGGCAGAATTGCTTTCACAACCGGTGTCAGCGGCAGCCGGGCGATATTGGCGCAGACAAATAAACACACACCTAGCGGTGGTGTTGTCAGGCCGATCATCAAATTCAGAACAGCAAAGGTAGCAAAATGAAGCGGATCAATTCCCACTGCCTGTGCAAGTGTCAGTAGAGGCACAAATAAAATAATGAGAGCCGCTATGGTTTCCATGAACATACCGACGAATAACAATAAAACGTTAATCAGCAAGATGACTACATATTTATTATCGGTAATTGACAGCACAGCACCCGCGATAGCTTGTGGAATTCGTTCTGATACCAGTATCCATCCAAACACGTTAGCGAACCCTACAAGCACAAGTATTCCCGCAGAGGAAATTGCGCTGTCGATTATTATACTAGGCACATCTCGAATGGGTAGCTCACGATAAACAAATGCACCAACAACGAAGGCGTAAACACTGGCAATGACGGCCGTTTCAGTCGGTGTCGCGATACCGCTAAGAAGCCCGTAAATAATGATCCCCGTCATGGCTATAGCCCAAAAGGCCCCGCCAAACGACTTTACGATTTCGATAACTCCCAGCCACTTCTGCTTGGGAAAATTCCGCCGCTTTGCGATGATGTATGTGGTTACCATCATGGCCAGGCCCATTAATATGCCTGGAATGGCACCGGCAAGGAACATTTTTCCCACCGATACTCCAGACAAAGCACCCACGATAATCATCGGAACACTGGGTGGAATGATCGGACCAACAGTAGATGATGCAGCCGTAATCGCAGCTGAAAAATCCGCAGGATATCCAGCCTTTTTCATCCCGGGAATCATGACCCCGCCAATGGATGCAGCATCGGCTACAGCGGTACCTGTGATACCACCAAACAACATGGACGCCCCTACATTAGTAAGACCCAATCCGCCTCTTATCCAGCCCACCAGAGCATTAGCGAAGCGAATAATTCGCTCAGTAATACCACCTCTATTCATCAAGTTACCAGCAAGGATGAACCCTGGAATGCTCAACAAAACAAACACATCCATACCCGCGTACATTTTCTGCGGAATGACGACAGTGGGGATGCCTGTGAACAAGAGATAGCTGAGCGATGAAAGCCCCAAGGTCACTGCCACTGGAACACCAATCGCCAAACCCAATATAAAAACAGAAACAAGAATAAGCAGGCCCATCAGGAGATGTCCTCGCGTTGCACAGGACGCCCATCCTCAGCGAACACGACCATTGCCACTATACGAAGAACAGAAAAGAGAAACAAAATGACAAGCAGTAAAAAAACCGAGAAGTGAACAAAATCCATTCTCAACGACATGGCTGGCGACGTTTGAAAAGCACCGATAGAGACGTACTTCCATGCCGGACCAATAAGAAATGCACATAACCCTAACGTTAAAAACGCACAGAGCAATCGCAGTAACCATGACCATCTGTCTGGAAGCGATTCAGACAAGACATCAACGTTTACAAGCTCACCTGAACGAAGTGATAATCCGGCACCAAAAGCTGCAGTGTATAAAAGCGCATAGCGTGTTAACTCCTCTGTCCAAACCGGTGAAGACCCAAACGTGCGAGTCAGAACCTGTGTCAAAACAGCGACAATCAATACCGCAAAAGATAGACCGATACCCGCTCGACACATTTGTACAATGATGGCCTCAGCCTTTTTCACACGCCTAGTCTCCCGTAAGCCTATCAAAAGAACTACCGAGCAATAACCCGGCAGTTATTAGTAGCTTTGAATAGTTTAGTTAGCGAAGAGACTCTCAACGATTGGCTTTATCTCAGGCTTAACGTTTTTCAGCACAGCATCTTTAGCTGCTGCCTGGAAAGCGGCGCCGTCAACCTCTACAAATGTCATACCTTTTGATTCCAAATACGCTTGATCGTCAGCCAGACTACCAAGCAATAATCCACGCTCGAATTGTTGAGCTGCTGCCGCTGCTTTTTCTACCGCTTGTTTGTCAGCATCTGACAATTTTGCCCATGTCGATTCAGCTATCGTTAAGTAGATC
>JBLIIE010000209.1:0-7732 GCA_047634635.1 Granulosicoccus sp.
GAAATCAAACTCAATAAACGTGCTGTTCTCAACGTATCGGGTTCACCACAAGTGGACTTTGGCGATCATCGCAATAATGCAGTTCTGTTCTTTCAATTCAAATTGAATCTTATATAAGCACCAGACACCAACACCTTCACTGACCAAGCAACTCCACACAACTTTCATTACCCCTTTGGGCTGATCTTTATGGTCAGCCTTTTTTTTGCCCACCTTTGTTACAGATTAATTATTTAGACTTCACCAACACGATTTCTTGCATCTGCGCAAGGGGTATTTTTAACTTGAGCTTCTGCCAAATTTTATTCGGTGATTAAGCCAGATGCGTAACAACAGGATCTATAGGGGTCTTAGGAAATTCAACTGAAATCTCCACAGCCTTGGCCACTTGCAATAACAACGCATCTCCGCGAGGAGGCCCTATCAGCTGAATGCCCACTGGCATACCTGATTGTGTAAAGCCAACGGGCACCGACACGGCAGGTAGCCCAGTTGTTGTCGCAAGAAACGAGAACCGCAACCAGTCAACATAGTCCTTTACTGGATTCCCATCGACAATCATAGGATATTCTTCTTCAACCATACCCGGTTCCAGCCCGACAACCGGTATTGCTAGCACATCATAACCTTGCAAGAATTCTCGCATCTGATGATACAAAGTCGTGCGATCACGCATAGCGCTGTAAATGCGGTCTGAAGAGAGTTCGATTCCAGTTTTCACATTGTCTTGCAATGTTTTTTTGAAGTGTTTTTTTACAGAATCTGGGACTCTTGAAATCACAGCACCGTAGTGAATTCCGCGTAATACAACATACGTGTCATAAAGGTTGGTGAGCTCAGGACAAGCTTCATCCACTACTCCCCCATTGCGCTCCACCTTAGTCAGTGCTTTAGCCAGAATCTCTCGGATTTCCTTTTCAACCGGAGCGAAGCCATTTTGGTCTGGCGCAAATGCGATACGGACTTTGGACGTGAACCGGGCAGTTGCACTTTGAAAGGACTCACTGGGCGATTCCATTCTTAACGGAACTCGTGGATCAAACCCTGTCATTGCATCGAGGAACAATGCAACATCCTCCACATCTCTTGCCATAGGCCCCGAAGTAGCTTCCATGAGAAATGCTGCTAGCGCTGGGCCACCACCTGCACGTCCCGGACTTGGCCTGAATCCGACAACACCGCAATAGGCAGCAGGTGTTCGAAGTGAACCCGCAAGGTCTGTTCCATGGCTTAACCAGACTTCCCCTGTAGCAAGAGAGACAGCAGCGCCTCCAGAGGAACCACCTGCGTTCTTGCGAGTGTCCCAGGGGTTTCGAGTAAACCCGAATACTTCGTTAAACGTATTGCCACCAGCTCCAAATTCTGGCGTATTGGTTTTACCAACCACCAGGGCTCCTCGTTCTTCAAGCGTCTCCACCAAAGGGTCGCTCACCTCCGGTATGAAATCCTTCATACCGACATTGCCATAGGTCGTTAAAACCCCGGCCACTGGCATCAAATCCTTAATGCCAACAGGTAGACCTCCCAACCACGCAGGATGACCTTCTTGGACTCTAGCGCGTTCAGAAAAATGCGCCAAAGAGGCTCTGGCGCGAGCCTCGCACAAGGTCGGCATCGCATTCACAGAAGGTTCAACTTGAGCAATTCGTTGATAGGATGCATCAAGTAATTCTGCTGGAGAAACTTCCTTGTTCTTAAGCAACTTAACCACATCTCGCGCAGGCATTGCACACAAATCTGAGCCTGAAAATTCTAGTTTGTTTTGCATTAGAAATTCACACCTAAGGAAAAAATCTGCGCTTATCAGGCTGAGGGAACTAAATATCTACACGACACATCAATTCGTAAAATCAATCTGCGCCTTCATCGCCTGACTTCTGTCATTTGCAATAACGAAAGCTTCTTTTGCACGATCGAGCGGAAACGTGTGCGTGACCAACGGTTTCAAATCAACAAGTCCACCCTGCATGAGCTGGATAGCCGTCGCAAACTCAGTGTGGAATCGAAATGAACCTCGCAACTGCAGTTCTTTGGCGGTGATAGCCATCATCGGTAGTGACATATCGCCACCGAGTCCTAATTGCATAATGACGCCACCCGGCCGCATGACAGTGATACCGCCAGTCAGGGCTGAAACGGCACCAGAGCATTCAAACATGATGTCGAAGTAGCCTTTATCGGGCAGGTATTGATCAAGACCTTCAGGACTCCCGGCGGTATTGATAACCACATCTGCACCCGCACGCTTGGCGTGTTTCAGAGCATTTTCTGACAAGTCAGTTGCAACGATTTCAACCGCACCTGCTCGTCTGGCGGCGATAACACACAGAACCCCGATTGGACCGCAACCTGTTATCAGGACGCGTTTACCCAGTATTTCCCCAGCCGTGCGCGTTGCGTGCAGTACAACGGCAAAAGGCTCAGCCATTGCGGCCTGGGCTGGGCTCAGGCCTGTTGCTTTTACACATTGCTCGGCACGTGCGTTTAATACTTGTCGAAAAGCTCCCTGAATATGAGGCATGGGCATGGCAGATCCATAAAAACGCATATTCAGGCAATGGTTATGTCGCCCTTCGGCGCAAAAGCGGCAATTTCCGCAGGGGCGAGAAGGTGAAACAGCGACAAGATCGCCTTCTATGAAGCCTGTGACACCCTTACCCAAGGCAGCTACATGTCCTGATACTTCATGTCCCAGAATCATCGGCTCCTTGAGCCGAATGGGACCAAAACCACCGTGGTTAAAGTAATGTAGATCTGAACCACACACGCCACCAGCGGCAATATTTACTTGTATTTCACCCAGCTCAGGAGCAGTAACTTCCCGTTCCTCGATTCGCAAATCTTTCGCTTCGTGAATAACGATCGCTTTCATCAATAAAATGTCCGTGATGTGCCAGTCAGCGCAGAAGCCAGAATTACGGCTTATTGCGATGAGTTCGGCTGTAGGTGAAGTGGGGCAACAGATGCTTTGATATTGCAGCACCCACGGTGACGCTATATCATGGGCCGCTCAGTTAAACATAACACGACGTATTTTCCCTGCCAACTCGATACTTCCGTAGAAACCCCATGACTCAAGCGCACACTTTATTCGACCTTTCGGGCAAAACGGCCTTGATCACTGGTTCTTCGCAAGGCATCGGCTATACGCTTGCTGAAGGGCTGGCAAGTGCGGGGGCAACCATTATTCTCAACGGACGTGATATCGAGAAACTTGACGCAGCGGCTACCAAACTCAAGGCTGGCAACGCGAATGTGCATATTCTGCCTTTCGATGTCACTGATCACGCGGCTTGTGCTGCCGCTGTGAATGCCTTCGAGGCAGAACATGGCCCAATTGACATTCTGGTCAATAACGCCGGCATGCAGCACAGAACACCTTTGGAAGATTTTGACCCTGAAATGTTTAACAAGATGCTGCAAACTAATGTCGCGTCTGTGTTCAACGTGGGACAGGCTGTTGCACGGCACATGATCAAACGCCAAGCCGGCAAGATCATCAATATTGCCTCCATTCAAACAGCTTTGGCTCGGCCCGGAATTGCCCCTTACACAGCAACAAAAGGTGCGGTCGCTAATTTAACGAAAGGCATGGCCACAGATTGGGCGCAATACGGAATGCAGGTGAATGCCATTGCACCAGGCTATTTCGATACACCATTAAATGCAGCGCTGGTTGCCGATGCCGATTTCACCGCATGGGTCGCCAAAAGCACGCCAACAGGGCGTTGGGGTCAATTGCCAGAACTGGTGGGCGCCTGTATCTTTTTATCCTCTCCTGCATCCAGTTTCGTTAACGGCCATACGCTCTTCGTGGATGGCGGCATGTCTATCTGTCTATAGTCTTTAGTCACGAGTGGAAGGACATTAGTCGCCTATTGACTAAAGTTCCCTACCCGCTCGGAATTCACCCCACTTCAACATCGCTGTCGCTCCCAATTTTGCGTAAGGCATCGTGGAAGTTTTTTAGGCTATGCATAGTTGAGTTGTTGATCAAGCGATGCAGACGATTGGCCACACGACAGCCCAGTCGTGCCAGCCATAATCAGCCCGTGAACAACTGCCTGAATAAACAGTTCAATCGTGTCAGCGAAACAATTGTTTTCACTGAACGATGGGAAGATCATCGCTGTGGTTGTTGTCATGGTATAAAAAACTGTTCTATCAACTTGCCTTTCGCTTACTGGCATCTACTGCCATCCAGCTGCTGGCACAATTTCGACCGTTGTTTTTTGACTCGTACAGACCGACGTCTGCTTGATCGAGAATTTCTGCCACATCATGAGCACCAAAACTGATCGTCGACACTCCCAAACTTGCTGTCACTAATCGCTCTGCCGCAACGCTATCATTTGCCATAACCACACTGAGCTCGAGATTGTCACGCCTGGCCACTTCAAAGCCAGAGTCGAGCTTTTCAAAAAATGCTCACCGATTAAAGTATTTTGATTTTTTGAGATTCATCGATGATAAGTCAGGCATTTGCGCAACCATAGACTCCATAGCTGATTGCATGTCGGGTAACTGATCAGCTGTTACCAGTGAGGAATATTGGATAACAAGTGACTCCGATAAATCCTGACGCGCCTCCAATGCAGAGTCATAAGGGTCAGGAAATATTTCCAACGCCCAATCTGCTGCGAACAACAGGGCTGTTGTTAACGACAAGGTACTCAAACTGATCCTTATAGCTGGTGTCATAGGTCTCTCTCTCGAGATCTCTGTGACTCTGCAGTATTGACAGTTTTAACCGAATCCAGAATGTGGCCTGCTACCACCTCTTCCTCCTCCATTGTGATCTCCAAACCTTTTGGATCTTTAGATCTCCACAGACGAGATTTATGTTTTTTCGCAAGAACAGGTAGTGGATCAATCCCTTGCCATGTCGGGATTGACGACAGAGCGCTGGCAAAGAGGCTCCCACCGTGTAAGAGCCACGCTAAGGAACCTGCCGATAGAGTAATACCGGACACGCGAAGCACGAGATCGGTGACCTTCTCAGAGTGTCTCTCCACATTGACCGATTCGTTCATCTGTTCACGCATGCTCTGTGTGGCGCGGCGCAAATTGTCCTTGGAAGATTTTTCGGCTACAAAACCATCATATTGATCTGCCAGGTCCAAACCTAGAACGGGGGCCATGACTAGATTTAGTGCCAGTAAGTCCTCGATGGGTGGCGGAGGCTTGTATTCTAAATGCCTCACAACTATTTGCTCTGCTTCCACAGCCTGTGTCACCTCGTCACGATAAATCTGAATGGGGTTGTAGTTTATGAGCGACTTGGGTACATCGACGGAGCCCGTAATATCAACTGTACTGCTACTGATAGATTCTTCCAACTCCGAAGTCGTTATTATGGCCGCAATGTCAGCTAACCATTCGTAAGAAAATTCTTTAGCTTTACCGTTGTTGATGGTTATATCAACGGCATCAATGGGAGATGGTGTGCCAGCAAGGGCTGCAGCAACTTGTGGCTCTTCACTGGGACCTTGAATGACGACGCTGACAATCTGGCTACTTCCATCAGATGCCCAAAATGTGTGTGTATCGTTCAATACTTCGGTAAAAAGGAGAGCCCTCACAGCCGGATGTACACTGTCCAATGTGTAAGTCCAGACACCCAACGTCAGTGTGAAGTGACCAAATTCGTTATCACCAAGCGTATTTGCTTCGTCAGCAAAACTGATAGGGTTGTCATTTACATCAACATCAGAAATGGATAGTGAGTTGCTGTAAGTCAAAGCAGCATCTCGGGTGACAACGCCTTCAAAAACGCCAGAAATCACGGGCGCATCCTCTGTACCAACAATGTCAATTTGCACAGTGTGAGTGGTGCCATCGAAACTGAATACTGTCAGTGTTTCAGTTAAAGTCTGCCCTTCATCGAGTTGTTGAATCCCAGCCTGATTATTTTCCGCGGTATAAACCCATTCGCCTGATGCCTCAATAACGAAGTTGCCATAGACTCCCGTTATTGTTGTTGGCTGAAAACTCGACTCGCCAACATCAATATCGTCGATAGTCAGTCCACCACTCATGACAATAACATTGTCCGTCAAACCGATATTTTCGGTGACAGCTACGTTATCAACTCCAGTGATGATCGCCGCGTCGTTAACGTTTGCCAGTGTAACGGTGACTATTTGAGTAGTTGTACCGCCTAGATCATCGGTCACAGTCACCGTGAAACTATCACGACCAAACCAATTGGCATCAGTGGGTGAGTAGTTCCAGGCACCACTGGCTGGGTCGATCGTAGCCAGGCCATTGGTGCCTGCTGTATTAATTGTAAAGATGCTGCTATCACTTAGACCATCGACATCCGTCGCAGTCAGAATACCGCTGAAGGCTTCACCTTCGTCACCAGAAATACTTATATCCCCACTGATCACGGCTGGATCATCAACATTCATGACGAGCGCTGTAACCATACTGGGTACAGATTCTGGCGTACCCTGCTCATCGGTGTAACTGGCCACCACTCGGATGGCGGTTCCGACATCCACTTGCAAAGTGGTATACGTTGAGCCAGTTGCACCCATAATATCCACAGTAAAGCGTTGCCATTGGTAACTGATCGTGCCTAAGCCTTCTTCGTCAACCAGAGTATTGTTAGTTGTAAGCAGATCATCTTCTTCAGGAGTCGTGTTATCTATCGTCACCGTTCCGGTTGGCGTATCGTTGACATTGGCGATCGATACGTCACGCGTTTGCGTGTCGCTGTCCGCATCACCATCGTTGACAGTGAAGCTAGCCGTTCGTAATAATGTGCTCGGATTTTCGCTGCTGTTGGTGAAGGTGATGCTACGCAGCGCTGTTTCGTAATGGGCAACCGTCGCAGAACCTGTCAACGTCATTTCGCCTGTCGTCGCGTTCCAGCTGCCACTGATTCCGTTCTGGTCAGCGAATGTCAGAACGTCTTCACCGTTGGCATAGCCAACAGTAATACGCACAATCGCCGATTCAAGATCGGTATCATCGATATCATTGAGCGTCAGCGCAGAGGTAATCTCGACAGCACCATCGTTTTCGGTGTAAACCAGCACCGCGGCTTCGATCGTGGATTCGACAGGAACATCGTTGACTGCATTGACCGTGATGTTCATCGTGGCCGATGTGACACCAACATCCGCATCGTTCACCGTGTAACTAAAGCTCGAATTAGTGGAGTCATTCAACGCAGAGGTAAACGTCAGATCTGCCAGTTCAGCAGCTGTGACCGTCATACCGTTTGTAACCGAGGTAGCACCTGCACTGTGACTAAGAGTGCCGCCGTTCAGGTTCAATCCAGTAATCGTCACCGACGCAAGAGCATCACCTTCGGTGTCGGTGTAGTTAAAATCACTCGCATCAATCACCAATGGCACATCTTCCGATGCAACAACCGTGTTACCTGTCGCTACCGGCACATCGTTCACCGCAGTCACGGTAATGTTCATCACCGCAGAGGTCACACCAACATCTGCATCGTTCACCGTGTAAGTAAAACTCGAATTAGTGGAGTCATTCAACGCAGAGGTAAACGTCAGATCTGCCAGTTCAGCAGCTGTGACTACCATGCCATTCGTAACCGCAACGGTACCGGCACTATGCGCCAGGGTCCCACTGTTCAGGTTCAATCCAGTGATCGTCACCGACGCAAGAGCATCACCTTCGGTGTCGGTGTAGTTAAAATCACTCGCATCAATCACCAGCGGCACATCTTCCGATGCAACAACCGTGTTACCCGTCG
>JBLIIE010000210.1:0-7720 GCA_047634635.1 Granulosicoccus sp.
TTCCTGACCGTTATATACTTGCGACAGGATGCTTTTCACTTGTGGACGCATCGATGCGCCAGATGCATCTGTACGCCGGAAAATGCTCTTCGCATCAGTTGCTAACAAATCGTTTAGCGGCCATCGGCATTGAGAAACAACGCGGCCGTTTTGTAACACGGTTTGTATGATGCAAAACCTGTATGCCGTTATTAGCAGCCCCAACACGATCAGTACAACAAACGGCAGTAGCCAGCTGGAGTCAGCGTCAATAGTTACTGCCTGAGGTAATTCTGGCTGCGTCATGCTTTTCGATCTCCTTAATTTCATTCTCCTATAGACAGGATCAGGAAATCAACGACATGTAGCAAGGTATGTGTCTAGTTGTTGTTACTGTGTTGAAAAGGGTTGCGACTTTGCAGTTGGCCTTGGCGATAAAATCTATTTACCCAAACCGTCTATAGTCAGCATTACAGGTAAAATTCTGACGAGACATACACAGGCACAGAAAATCATGGCGCAAATTACTCGGGATTTAGGGATAGCCAGAGACATAGACGTCATTGATCAGATTCTGGATGTAGACAACCAGTTCTTGATAGACGCTGGTTGCGGCGATTTGGGGCTATCCAGAGCTCTGGCCAAACGTGGCGCGAGAGTATTGGGGATTGATCCCGACCCCATCCAGGCTGAAATAAATTTACAGGCTGATGACATCCCAAATGTCGGGTTCGCGCACACTGGAGCACAAAGTATTCCTGTTGAAAATGTGTCTGTCGATGGTGTTTTGTTCCCATACAGTCTTCATCATATTCCTGGTGATATGTATCAGTCTGTATTCAGCGAACTGATTCGAATTCTGAAACCTGACGGGTTCATATACGTTATGGAACCTGTGGCTTCGGGAAAGTTAAACGAGGTGATGCGAATATTTCACGATGAATCAGAGGTCAGAGAGGTAGCTCAATTAGCCTTGGATCAGTTTGCTATACCCCTGTTTGAGGAAATTTCAGTCTTTACGTATTGTGTACCTGTCCAATATGAATCGTGGGAAGACTTCAAAGCAAAATACATAGGCTCTTCCTACAATACGGCTAGTTACACACCAGAGCAAGTCAGTGATGAGGCCGTTAAGGTTCGATTTCTATCGCTTGGGGAGAGCACCGGATTTCTGTTCGAAAGCCCTATGAAAGTGACTTTCTTACGTGGACTCAAAACGTTATCGGCTTAGCATCTACATTTGATTTATAGATTGAGCATGATTATATGAAGCAAGGATCACGTTAATGATGGCATTGAAAATTACCAGTGTCGATGTGTATGTGGTTAAGGCGCCATTAGACTCCCCATTTGCATTTTCGCAGGGCTGGGTTCATCAGCGCGCAGCCACACTGGTAAAAATAACTACTGAGTCTGGAATTGAGGGATGGGGTGAGGCCTTTGCTCAGGGGCTAGAGCCACCGGAGATTGCAGCAACCACAGTCTCTTATGCGCTGGCTCCGTTGATACTGGGAAAGGATGCGTTGGGCCCAGCGGTGTTGTGGCAGGCCATGTACAACCAGACTCGTGATCATGGCCGTAAGGGATCTGTGATGTCGGCGATCAGTGCGGTTGATATTGCGGTATGGGATATTTGTGGGAAGCACTATGGTGTGCCGATCAGCTCACTGTTAGGTGGTGCTTGTCGTCAGAGTGTTCAGCCGTATGCCACGGGTTTTTATAGACTGACAGGTAAGGGTGAGTCACCGCGATTAGCTGAAGAAGCCATCGGCCATAAAGAAGCGGGTTTTCAAGCCATGAAGATTAAGCTTGGATTTGGTGTGCATGACGACATAGAAGTCATGCATTCCATTGCCAAAGTTATCGACGTCAAATCAATAGATTTAATGGTTGATACTAACCATGCCTATGGACGACGAGATGCCATCCGACTTGGACATGCGTTGAGCGAGTTCGATTTACGCTGGTATGAAGAGCCGGTGGTCCCCGAAGATATTGAAGGCTATGCAGAGGTAAGAAAGGCGGTCAATTTGCCCATTGCCGGTGGTGAAAATGAGCATTCGCCCTACGGCTTCAATGCGCTTTTCAGGGCGGATGCACTCGATGTTGTGCAGCCAGATCTAGGCTCCTGTGGCGGATTTACTGCAGCACGGGATATTCTGGCAATGGCCCATGCAAACGGCGTCATGACGAATCCTCACGTTTGGGGAACTGCCATAGCTCAGGCAGCGTCCTTGCAATTTATTGCGACAATTCCAGTGACTCACCATTCGTTGTTTGGCGCTGAACCTATATTGGAATACGACGTCTCGAATCATCCTTTCAGACAGGATTTAATTGCTGCCCCGTGGTCCATGAAAAATGGTCGTGTGGCTATTCCTGATAAACCAGGCCTTGG
The DNA here is from genome assembly GCA_047634635.1 of Granulosicoccus sp. Lineage (GTDB taxonomy): Bacteria > Pseudomonadota > Gammaproteobacteria > Granulosicoccales > Granulosicoccaceae > Granulosicoccus. The sequence goes on from JBLIIE010000210.1 coordinate 2,378, forward strand.
AATAGAAATCAACATGGACACCATCGAGCAGTATCAGAGCGTCGCGACAAGGCATACGTATTGATGATCCGGGTTGGTGTAGATTGGGGGTCATCATCATTTCGAGCCTATCAATTTGATGAGCAAGGAGCTCTCGTGGCTGACATGTCAGCTGACAAAGGTATTCGGGAAATTCAGCCCCCTTTAGCTGAGCAATATGAAAAAGTACTATTCGAACTAATCGGGAATTGGTTGACTGACGGTGACATCGTTTTGCTTTCTGGCATGATTACCAGTCGTTCTGGTTGGGTAGAAACGCCTTACCTTGCATGCCCTGTCGATGTGACTACTATCGCAGAGTTTGCAGTCTGTATTGATGCTCGGAATGTTCAACTACGTTTCCTGCCCGGTATAAAACAAGAAAATCCCACTCCTGATGTAATGCGTGGTGAAGAGTTGCAACTATTGGGTGCTGCAAACATGCATGGATTGAGTACGGTTGTTTTACCGGGAACACATTCCAAATGGGCTGCAATGAGCGGTACTGTGCTATCCCAATTTCGTACAGTAATTACTGGTGAATTATTTGAAATAATTCTTGAAAACTCACTGATTGGTGCAATATTTACATCTGATTCTTTCAATGAAAAAAGTTACCTTCACGGGGTTCAGCTGGGATATAACACTACGACTCTAGTGAGTGATTTATTCACGCTGCGTTCTTCTGTCTTGCTGGAGCATGCAGAGAGTGACGCGCAACATTCCCACTTATCTGGAATACTTATTGGTAACGAAATTCGTGAAGGTCTGCAATTAATGGGAGCTGTGAATGATGTGGTGCTTGTAGGGTCAGAGTCTTTGTGTTCACTCTACCAACTTGCATTCAAGAGTCTCGGGTTGACTGTCAGTCTTTCTGCTGAGGTTGCGGCTGTCGCAGGTTTTCAACAAGTAGCGTTGTGCTTTGCTAACGATAGGGAAAAACAATGAACTCTGCGAATGTCTTGTGGTTGCGAACACAAACACAATTACCGCTCATCGCAATACTTCGAGGAATTCAAACTAGCGAAGCGCTAGCGGTAGCCAGTGCGTTGCAAGAGGCAGGATTTTCATGCCTGGAAGTTCCACTAAATTCTCCCGAGGCATTTCGCACCATAGAAGTGATGGTGCGAGAATTCGGAGATGAAATGCTGATCGGTGCGGGAACCGTATTGACTGCACAGGCTGTAACCAGTTGTGTTGAATCCGGCGCAAAGTTGATCGTAGCTCCAAATTTAGATGAGTCGGTTGCACATCAAAGCGTGTCTAGCGGTTGTGTCTATTGTCCTGGTGTAGCGACTCCCACAGAAGCATTCCACGCACTTAAATTAGGAGCAACGGCCTTGAAACTTTTTCCTGCTGAGTTGGTAACACCTCCTGTTGTCAAAGCGATGCGGGCTGTTCTCCCAAGCGATACCATCGTTTTACCTGTTGGTGGAATATCGCCAGCAAACATGATGGTCTATTGCAATGCAGGTGCTAATGGATTTGGCTTGGGTTCGGGATTGTATAAGCCCGGCAAGTCAATTAACGCATTAAAAACAGATGCACAACAATACGTTGCCACATGGCGTACGTGTGAAATTCAGTAAACAACATTTTGTGTTGTGATATAACGCCACAATTACTTTCGTCAACCGTTTTAAGAGTTAGCCTATGTCATACGAATGTTTTGAGTTTGATGTAGAGGCGCATGTGGCGCATATAAGATTCTCCCGACCTGAAAAGCGTAATAGCATGGTCCCAGGATTTTGGAACGAACTACCGAGGCTGATTGAGGAGCTGGACAGTAGTGGCGAAGTTCGCGCCATCGTAGTGTCCTCCACGGGGCCACATTTTACGTCTGGCATGGATCTTTCGGTGTTTGGGGATTCGAACTCCACAGAAGAAGAAACACAGCCTCAGCAGTATTATGCAGCAATGTTTTACGACATAGTGCATCGATTGCAACGCAGCTTTAGTTGCCTGGAGAGCGCCAGAATACCTGTGTTGGCAGCAGTGCAGGGGGGGTGTATTGGTGCAGGCGTTGATCTAGTCAGCGCATGTGACATGCGCTATGCGACTCGGGATGCATACTTTTGTATTCAGGAAACCAACATTGCAATGACTGCAGACGTGGGTACGTTTCCGCGTTTGACCCATCTAATTCCAGATGGTCTGCTTCGTGAATTAGCGTATACCGGTCGGTCTCTAAGCGCTGATGAAGCTCTGCAGTGCGGTTTAGTCAATACAGTTCATGACTCGCAAGAGCTAATGCTTGAACATGTCCTTTCGGTTGCTAAGTCCATTGCTACAAAGGCACCTATGGCAGTTTTCGGGTGTAAGAAAATGATACTTCATTCCAGAGACCACACTGTTGCACAGACGCTAGATTATGTGGGTCTTTGGAATGCTAGTTTTTTCAATAAAGATGAAATAGCTGAATCCATGCGTGCCAATCAGGAGCAGCGTTTAGCAGATTTCACGCCCTTACCGCCCAAACCACTAGCAACACAGGATACGCAAATAGTTCTACCCTAACTGTGTAACGGCAAACTAAGGGCTCCCGGCCAGAAATTCATCGGGGTATCAGTGACTTGAGGAGAGAATATAAAGCCCAGGGTTGATAGACAATCGACTCTGCCGTCTTTTACTCGTTCAATGTCGCGTTTGGATGAGTTTTATGTGGCAGTTTTTCAATGATTAATGCACGATGTATATTAGGGTCTTAGTCAAGTCTAACTGAACATTTTGATGGCTTTGTTTGGTTCGCTAAATGGTTGTTGTACGTCACTTCATTTCAGTATTTGATGATAATTATGTCTGCCAAAAACATGTATTCACAGCAGCACGACTCCCTGGACGCGACATTTGTGGTCCCTAACCAGGAAGGACCTGCCACAAGACGATCTGCCGAGCTGGTTATGCGCTTGGAGCGACTGGGCTCTTTACATCAGTCACGGCTCTCATTCATGCGTATTTTGACGCGACGCATGCAGGTGGAGAAGTGGTCATTATCTAACAGAGAATTCAAGGTAGATTCGCAGGGGGTTGGTTACGCTCTCTACAGCATGAGCGGACCTGAAAGAACCTACACGCTGGTGGCTTTTGCACATGATTTACCTGATGAGCTTCGTTCAGATCGAGTCATTGCGACAGCTTGGGACGCAACATTTACACTTTTCGACGGGATACCAACATCAGGGGATATTCGGCGATTATCAGAAAATGTACCTGTGCAGGAGGCTGGGCGGGTAAGTGGTAAGGAACTGACGCTGTCCCGTGCTAATCGCTCTGTCAGATTGTGGAAGCACGTGGTTGGTGAATTGGCAGCTGGAAGACAACCCGATAGAGAACTGATTGATTCGGTCGGTTACCTTATGCGAACGACAGCCGTGTATGGTTCAGGAAAGTTTGGTGCTGCGGACCGATCATCTATTGCTGCGCGTGCTGAGTTTTCTGCACCGTTTCAAGCAGAGATGCTGACTGTGTATCTGATCCGTACGTTTGTCAGAGATCTGGTTCAGCACATGGCCAATTGTCAAGGTGGTCCCGATACAGCCATTCTCGATCCAGTTATTGCATCTCGACTGGGTATTGGTAATTCAACAGGACTAGGTATGGCGCCTTTCCTGATCAATCATCCCCAGCTTTTCAACAACTGGATAACAGTGCGTGAAGAAGCACTGATGCGCATCCGAAACCAAAGGGTTGCCTCCGACACTGAACGGGATAGGTTTATAAATCTGCTGCGACGCAGCCAGCAGTCGTTTAATCTTTGGAATAGTGAACATCCTATCCAAGTCGCTAAAGTTACTGAACTCAAAAAGAACATTGCAGCTTTGCTTGACCATGTTCAAAGCACCAATCTGCTAAATGATTTCCCGTGGAATCGACTCTATCTCTGGACAGCTGAAAATCTTGATATTGAATCCCAGGAGTGTGTGGTTTCCCTGATGATGGAGCCGTATCCTGAGTTAGTTGATGGTTTGGCAGACTGTATGTCTGCACCGGAAACAGGTCGATTGCGAATTGAGGGTTCAATGCCACTGCAGACGTTGGCGCAACTTATCGAAGAGCACTATTCCTGGGCACTCGCGTTGGATTGGCAGGAACGTAACAACTGCGCAAGGGCCTGGTATGTCTCTGAGGAAAAACTTGAACCACGGCTTGGAGAGCGTTTCGAAGAGCCCATTGCAGACTTCGAGCAACCCCTTGCCCCTGCTAGAGACATTGCGTTGCTCTATCAGGCTATAACGCAAGCCGACGGTACCGATTCTACGGCTGAACTACTGATTAGGAATCCACAGCATAGGCATGCAGTGCGACGAGTGCAGCGAATTAGACAGGCACCTTATGCAGAAATCCGTGATAACACGATTGGTGCATCTCTGCTGCCGTTTGATATGTTGCGCTGTAAACTGGCATTTTTCGGAGCAATCCATTTTGATCCTCGATCAGACAGATGGTTACGAATTTGTCTTTATGCCAACGCACCTTATCCTGAAGAATTATCAGAAGGAGACGCTGACTGCTGGATCTATCCTAAAGAGGATTCAGACTCTCGAGCAAGCATCTTTCCTTGCCCTTAATGTAATTTCAGATGATTGAGCTCTCTAACAACGAAGCGGCGTCTCTGGTCAAGCTTGCGGCTCGCGGGGTGGGCTATCCCTGGGGTTTAGTTGAGGAGGCCGCACATGTAAGTCGATGGCTTATTGAGAGGCGAATACCCACCTTAGAGCTTTTCCGGTCCTTGTTTACCTGGGTAGATGAGCGAGAGTTTTCTCAACTGATTCTGCAACCCAATGACAATCGTTGGCGTTGTAGTCGAGATGAACTTTGCCCTTTAGTCTGTGGTGCGGCCATCATCGATTCAGCCAGCATGCTACTGACTGAAGATAAAATTGAGCTGAATAACGTTGTTTGTCCAATCCTTCTAATACCTTTTATATCCGAGGCATCCGTTTTGCTCGAAAAATCAATTCGTATGACATGGAAAGATGCAGAGTTTGTCGTTAATGGTGTTTTTATCGAGTCTATAAATGACAGTAGCAAGGTAATACACACGCCTATGGCTCTTAAATCGCCAGCATCTATATGTATCACTGTCGTTAGTGATCCCTCGGATATTCCAGAGGTTCTGGCTGACTCCGAAGGTGCCTTACTAAAAGCATCCTCGAGCGAGTTGTGGCCGGTAGTTCTTCACAGTCGTGTTAGCGTAGATCTGATTTGCCTGGAGTCGCTCAAGCAGTACGCGCATCGTACCTATGCCCCGGCGACCGAACAGTCACGTTTGTCTGGAGCGGGTGCGGGTACCTCAGATAACGACTAAATTAACGCCGTTGGCCT
>JBLIIE010000211.1:0-7715 GCA_047634635.1 Granulosicoccus sp.
AAGCAGTCATTGCTTACTTCGGTCAAACTGTTATTCAAAAATACTAAAGCCCTAACCATCGGCACCATTACGGGTTCAATCATAGGCCTCATTCCGGGAGTCGGTGGTCAGATTGCCGGTCTGCTGGCCTATGACCAAACTCGCAAAATCTCTGCAGATGGTGACACTTTCGGTAAGGGTAATCCTGCAGGTGTCATTGCCGCCGAGTCAGCTAACAATGCGATGGTCGGTCCTTCTCTGGTGCCGCTTCTTACTTTGTCTATTCCCGGCAGCCCGACTGCTGCTGTGCTGTTAGGCGGTTTGTTGATCCACGGTATTTTCCCAGGCTCTGATCTGTTCGATAATCATCCTGAGGTTGCGTGGACTTTTATAAATTCCATGTTGATTGGTCAGGTGCTCATGGTGATTTTTGGCATTTGGGTAGCTAGCTATGCGGCCCGAGTAGCACAGATTCCTCCACCTATCATGGCCGCTGCTGTCCTTATACTGGCTCTGTTTGGTTCCTACTCTGTGCAACAATCCATGGGTGATGTATATGTGATGCTTGCCTTGGGATTCAGCATGTATTTGTTGGAAAAGGTAGGCTTTTCTGCAGCGCCTCTGGTGCTAGGTCTTATCCTTGGCCCCATCGCTGAAGCGAACTTCATTCAAGGCAGCATGATTGCCAACGCTATGGATGGACCTGTGCAGTATTTCCTAGTCGGTCCCTTGAATCTGTTTCTGGTTGTCCTAGTGCTGGTGTCGATAATGTGGAGTTTTTTCAGCTCGCAACGCGATGCCAAGCGCAGCGCCGCCGCCGCTCTCAATATTATCAACGCTAGTGGTATTGAGAAAGACAATACTTCACCGGCACCAGGTCCAGGTCCAGGAGCTACCCCATGAACAAGGATGTCTCTATAAAAGCGTTGCCGAATCGCCTGCAGCACTTACTGCCCGCAACATTGGTTCTGATTCTGGCAGTGACTGTCACATGGCTTAGCTACACCCGAGAGCCGAGCGATGCGTTTCTGTTTCCACGTCTAATCAGCTCTGTAATGATTGTTCTGGCCGTGTGGAATTTCTTACGAGCCTTTCTTGGACTGGCGAAGGTTGGCGATGGTATCGATAGCCGAACCCTTCTGCGAATTGCACCCGGTGTCATCGTCATGATTGTGCTGGTTTATTTTGCCGCCAAAATGGTGGGCTTTTATGTTGCGTCCTTCCTGGCTTTTTTATGTGTATTTAGTCTTTACGATCCTGCTTCTCATACGGCACCTCGATCGTGGATTAAACGGCTGACCATAACGATTGTATTCATGACCGTAATATATGCGTTATTTACCTTGCTATTGAAAGTGCAAACACCCCGTGGGCTTTACTTCTGAGTACCACACATTATTTCTACCTCGGAGAGCTTTTATGAATAAAACGTTATTATCCATTGCCTTGCTAGCTGCGACCAGCGTCTTGGGTTCAAGTATTGCGTCTGCCGAAGGATTTCCTGAGCGACCTATTTCGGCTATGGTTTCCTATGGCGCAGGTGGTGCGACTGACTTTCAGGCGCGAATCGTAACAATGATGGCGGCTAATGAAGATTACCTGGGTCAGCCAATAGTCATTATCAACAAGCCTGGCGCAGGTGGTCGGGTTGGTTGGAACTGGTTTGCCAGTGAAGCGGCAAATGACGGCTATACGCTGTCTGCTTACAACATCCCGCATTTCATTGCACAGTCTATTGAAGGTGGCGTGAAGTACAGCGCCGATAGTTTCGAGCCGATTGCAAATTGGGGAGCTGATCCTGCGGTTGTTATTGTTGGTGCCGATAGTCCATACAACACCATTGAAGAGCTTGTAGCTTTTGCTGTAGCGAATCCGGGAAAAGTAACGTTATCGGGTGCTGGCTTATATGTCGGCCATCATATTGCAGCGCTGCAAATTCAGAAAGCTACAGGCGCCAAGGTGGCGTACATCCCAACTAAGGGTGGTGGTGCCGCAGCGATGAAAGCTGTTATCGCTGGCGATGTGATTGCCGGTGTTAACAACTTGTCAGATGCCTACCGCGCTCGTGAAGCTGGAAACGTGAAAATCCTGGCTGTTGCTGATGTTGCTCGTTCAACAGAGTTTCTTCCCGACGTACCTACCATGATGGAAGCAGGTTTTGATGTCGATAATGCATCCGTTAACTTCCGTGGTCTGATGGTTCCTGCTGGAACACCACCAGAAATCATCGACATGTTGGCAGAGCGTATTCCTATGATGTTCGGTAATGCCCGAGTTGCCAAGCAAATGGCTGCTGGTGGTTCACCGATGAAAATCATGACGCGTGAAGAAGTACAGGAAATGTGGGCTAAGCGCAAAGTCACGTTAACCGAGCTATTAGCTGGTCTTAAGTAAGTTTTAGTATCCCTCTAGAGAGCGCCGTAAATGTCCGTGCAATCAATGAACAACGATACTGAAGAAGCGCAAGTTGATGCGTTAATAGCACGGGCACGAGCGGCTCAGGTTCGTTTTGCAGAAGGAGCCGATCAGGCACGTTTTGACCAGGCCGCAAAAGCTGTGGCCTGGGCCATTATGGAGCCTGAACGAAATCGTATTTTGTCCAATCAGGCAGTGGAATTAACTGGCCTTGGTAATGTCGCTGACAAAATCACTAAGAACCATCGTAAAACTCTGGGTTTGATTCGAGATATTCAAGGTGTCAAAACTGTGGGTGTCATTAACGAGGATAGCCATAATGGAATTACTGAAATAGCCAGACCCATTGGTGTCGTTGGGGCGGTGGTGCCTTCAACCAACCCCGCTGCAACCCCTGCTAACAATGTTATCAATGCGTTGAAGTGTGGCAATGCCATCGTTCTTTCACCGTCGCCCAAGGGTGCTGCTGTGTGTGAAACGTTGTTGTCCTATATTTACGCAGAGTTTGACAAGGTCGGTCTTGATCACGATTTAGTATTGATGGTGCCATCACCATCATCAAAAGCTAAAACCCAACGTCTTATGGAGGCTGTTGATCTAATCATCGTCACGGGTAGTCAGGACAATGTACGACGAGCCTATGAATCTGGCACACCGGCAATAGGCGTGGGAGCTGGTAACGCCACAGTTATTATTGATGAAACGGCGGATCTATCGGAGGCTGCGAGAAAAATCGCGGCATCCAAAACATTTGATAATGCAACGTCTTGCTCTTCAGAAAATGTAATTATCGTTGTGAAAAGTGTGCTTGATGACTTCGTTAAAGCGCTTCACGAAAATGGTGGACGTCTGTTAGATAACGTTAATACTGAACAGTTAAAAGTTAGTTTGTTCGAACACGGTCATCTGAATCGTCACATGATTGCCAAGGATATTGATGTGTTCCTGGATGTTGCTAAGCTTGACGTATCAGATCGGGAAACTGCACGCTTTGTCATTGTACTGGGTACCGACATTGGTCCACATGCGCCAGAGTCTGGAGAAAAATTATCTTTAACTCTGACAATGTTTGTTGTCGAGAATTTCGATGCAGCTGTGGAAAAAGCCTATGACATTCTTGCGTTTCAAGGTGCTGGGCATTCTGTGGGGCTACACAGCACGGATGATCATAGGGCCATGCGACTAGGCGAGTCTTTGCCCACATGTCGGGTCATTGTTAATCAGGCGCATTGTTTTGCAACTGGTGGGTCGTTTGATAACGGATTACCATTTTCGTTGTCGATGGGTTGCGGAAGCTGGGGTGGAAATTCCATCGATAGCAATTTACATTACCGCCACTTCATGAATATAACGCGAGTGGTTAGGCCCATAGCCTCAAGAGAGCCTGCGCTGCGGGATGTTTTCGCTGACTATTGGGAAATGGCCGGACGTTAACTGGAGCTAAATTTAATCCATGGACAGGGAACTGCAAGAAACAGTACATCTTTCTGTACGCGATTTAGTTGATCGGCAAGCACTTGAACATGTTTCGCGTACTTTCCTGATTGATACTGAATCAGACACTGAAATATCCTTCGAAAAGCTCCGCACAGAAGTTATTGCTGTTAGTCGATTTATTCAAACTCAGGGTGTACAAGCTGGGCAAAGCGTTGCATTTGCCATGCATAATGGGCGCACCTGTGCCGTGACCATTCTTGGAATTATGTATGGTGGCTATCGAGCAGTAGCCGTTAATCTTGTAGCGGGTCGCGATGTGATTGCCTATGTGCTGAGTCATTCAGAAACAACCTTGATATTGACGCAGCCAGAGCAGGCACCGGTAATTGCCGAGGCGTTGTCATGTGATGCTTTCAAGCCTGCAGGTTCGACTCCAGTGGTACAGGTTATTGAGCGATATCCTGATGTTGCTTCAACACTTGATGAGATTCTTGTTGCACCTGCTGCGAATGACGATGCACTATTGATGTACACCAGTGGTACGACTGGCAGACCGAAAGGTGTTGTTCTCCGTCATTCAAACGTTATTGCGGGTGGTTTTAATGTGGGCCTGGGTCATGAGTTAACAGCACAGGATCGTGCTTTGTGTGTACTACCGCTGTATCACATCAATGGTTTGTGTGTGACGATTTTTGGACCACTAGTGACTGGTGGTTCAGTAACCATACCCAATCGATTTTCAACTTCAGGATTCTGGCGTTGTGTGGACGAGCATCAATGCACTTGGTTTAGTGTGGTTCCCACTCAAATTGCATACTTGCTACGCGATGCAGATGCCTCAACGTCTCGTCCATGGTTGCGTTTTGGTCGGTCTGCATCGGCGCCACTTTCACCCGATATACATGAAAAATTTGAAGCGCAATTCGGTGTACCTCTTATTGAAACTATGGGGCTGACAGAAACTGCTGCACAGATTTTATGTAATCCTATGCCGCCAGGTATTCGAAAGTTGGGTTCCCCTGGTCTTCCTGTGGGTGATGAAACTCGAATTGTTGACAAGTCATTGGTCGATGTTTCCGTGGGGGAAGAAGGTGAGTTACTGATACGCGGTAATAACGTGATGCAGCGCTATTACAAGAACGAGGAAGCCACCTCAGAGGCACTGGTGCAAGGCAATTGGTTGCGCACCGGAGACTTGGCGAGAATGGATGCGGAGGGCTATTTTTTTATCACAGGTCGCTTAAAAGAATTGATTATCAAGGGTGGAGAAAACATCGCACCGCGTGAAATTGATGAGGCTTTATACCAACACGCTGATGTTGTTGAAGCAGCGGCGTTTGCTCGGCCATGTGTCAATTTTGGTCAACGTGTTGAGGCGGCTGTAAGTCTTTGTAGCGCTTCCACATTAAGGGAAGATGATCTTATGCAACTGTGTGAGGAGCGTGTCGGGAAATTTAAATGCCCAGACCGCATACACTTCATGGCAGAGCTTCCAAAAGGACCATCTGGAAAGATACAAAGGCAGAAATTGCTGGATTTAGTGACAACAGATTTGTAATGTAGACCACAATCTTGCCACTGCCACTGCCACTGCCACTGCCACTGCCACTGCCACTGCCACTGCCACTGCCACTGCCACTGCGTACGCACCCTAGTCGAGTAGTTTTTCTCGTTGGTATAATCTACTTGCAACAACAAGAAGAAGAGCTGTGGCTACTAGTGTGCCTACAACGGAAAGTGCAATGTGCAATGCAGGAATTGAATCTCCCAAAACGGTACTTTCCAGCAATTGATATTGGCTCAGCATCGGTAGTGGCATGGTGATCAGCGATGATCGCACAGTGAGAAACTGCAATATAAAGAAGGGTGCCATTGGAATCACCATTAGGAGGCCAAGGTAGGTTTGTGCCTCTTTGGTACTGCGGGTAAATGCAGAAACAGATATCAGCAGTGCTGAAATAAATGGTATTAGCGGGCTGGCAAGAAAAAATGCCTGAGTAACTGTTGCTCCATCGAAACGTACTTGTCCACCCATGATCTCCACGGGAAACAGTTTGAACAACGTATAAATGCTGACAGCGGTCAGTATGCTTGAGAGTAGAACAAAGCAAACGGTTGCCAAATACTTGCCCATGACAACTAATGTCCTGGATACGGGCAGACTAAGAAGGGGTTCAAGAGATTGTCGTTCTCGCTCACCTGCAGTGGTATCGATGGCAAGGTAGAACCCACCCATAACCATGGATATGATGAACAGGAAAGGCAGAATAGAAGCTAGTATTTGTCCATTCGCACCTTCGCTTGATACGTCGTTTTCCACCACCTTCAAACTATCGAATATCAGCGGATCAATACCGCGATGCTGCAAACGTAGATTACTCAGAGTTCGCTCATAAACACTCAAAATAGCGGTGACTCGCCGAGCAGCTTTTGAAGAATCTTTATTGGCACTGTTAACGTGAAGTGTTAGTGGGGCTGGTCTGCCATTTCGTAGGGCTTCGGAATAATCATCACCTATCTCAAGAACAACGAGAACTTCTCCATAACGCACGCTTTTTTGAACATCTGTTGGTGCATCTATAGCGTCAATATTGTTGCTGTATAAAAACTCCATGAGAGTGGGGGCTTTGTCAGCATTAACCACACTTAGGGTTGTTACTTCATCAAAATCAATGGTTAGTTGTTTAAAGCTGGATACCAGTGAGCCACCCAACAGCAGGGGCAAAAGCACTGGACCGAAAAGCAGGGCGTAGAACACTGTCTGTCGATCACGCAGATTATCCACAATCTCCTTGAACATAATGACAAATAGGCTCATTGCTTAGCCTCCTTTTTCATTAGCTGTGTGGATTCAACAAAGGCGTCTTCCAGGTCGGTCTGGCCTGTTCGCGCTAGGATGCCATCCAGGCTATCTTCAATGGCAACAGTGCCATCGGAAATGATGGCGATGTGATCGCAAAGCGCCGCTACTTCTTGCATGATATGGCTTGAAAACAAGATGCAATGCCCATCTGCTGCAAGTTGTCGAATGATTTCTCGGAGCCCTCTTGTTGCCATGACGTCCAGTCCATTGGTTGGTTCATCCAGCATCAGTGTTTGAGGGCGGTGCACAAGTGCTCTGGCTAAAGCTACTTTAGTTTTCTGGCCCTGGGAAAACCCGTTAGCTCGTCTGTCAGCAAACTTTGTCATATCTAGCTGTTGGATAAGTTCTGCAGTACGTTCCTGAGACTGTTGCCTACTCATGCCGCATAGTCGGGCGTAGTAATGAATGTTCTCGCGTGCTGTAAGTCTTGGGTAGATTCCGGCGTTGTGTGGCATAAATCCAAGATGCTGCCGTACTTGCAATACCTCACTCGACACGTCATGCCCATCGATGCTTGCCTGGCCTTTCTCGGGTTTCACCAATGTGGCTAGCATTCGTAGCGTAGTTGATTTGCCAGCGCCATTGGGCCCCAGTAGGCCAGTAATACGACCATCTTCTGCGGTGAAGCTCACAGAGTCGACAGCGACTATGCGCTTTTCTGATGGACTACTGCGACGCGAGCTACCCTGACGTTTGAAGCTTTTGTGCAGTTGATTTGCAATGATCATGGCAGTGGACCATTGGCATCAACAAAAAATGGTGTTACTCGTAATCGTTTCAGACAATCAACATTCAGATTCTTTGCATCGGCAGTACTAACAAATTTAGCCAGCAGCACTGGCATACAGCCAAACGGTGCTTGCATATGACCTTGATCGGAATTGATGATGTGTCGGGAGTTACTTAACGTGGGCGTAATCGATTCGCCATAGTTCGGAGGTGTAACCGGATCTGCTTCTCCTGAGAGGATAAGAACGGGGGCGTCTGAGACTACTGGCTCTTTGAAGTCAGCATCAATATA
>JBLIIE010000212.1:0-7658 GCA_047634635.1 Granulosicoccus sp.
CGGTTAGTGGCGCAATAATAGTGACTACCCCTCAAGACATTGCTTTGCTCGATGCCAGAAAGGGTCTGAAGATGTTTGAAAAAGTGGAAGTACCTATTCTTGGTATCGTCGAGAATATGTCTACACACCTATGTACAAACTGCGGCCATGAGGAACATATCTTCGGGCAGGGTGGTGGTCTGACAATGGCTACTGAGGCTGGCATCGACTTGTTGGGTTCCTTACCGCTCGAGATGGGAATCCGATTACAAGCCGATAGTGGCAAACCCACGGTGGTGGCTGAGCCAGATAGTCGAACTGCTGAAGCGTATCGTGAGATTGCCCGGAAGGCAGCGGCTCGATTGTCACGTCAAGCCAAAGACTATTCTGCAAAATTCCCCAATATTGTCATCCAAAACACGTGAGTATAAAAGCAGACAAGTGGATTCGCCGAATGGCCGAATCACACAACATGATCGAGCCTTTCGAGGCTGGTCAAGTGCGTGTAGATAGTGATAACGAACGTATCGTATCTTACGGTACGTCCAGTTACGGCTACGATGTGCGTTGCGCTGACGAATTCAAAATATTTACCAATATCAACCACGCTATCGTCGATCCAAAGGCATTCGACCCCGATAGTTTTGTAGATATTCAGGCGGATGTCTGCATTATTCCTCCTAATTCGTTTGCATTGGCTCGAACTATCGAGTATTTCCGCATCCCCAGGAATGTCCTTACCGTGTGTTTGGGGAAGAGTACGTATGCGCGCTGTGGGATTATCGTCAATGTAACGCCGCTGGAGCCTGAATGGGAGGGGCACGTTACATTGGAATTTTCTAACACAACGCCGTTGCCGGCCAAAATATATGCGAATGAGGGCATAGCACAGATGCTATTTTTTGAAAGTGATGAAATATGCGAAACCTCCTACGCAGATCGTGGCGGTAAATATCAGGGGCAACGTGGCGTAACACTACCTCGCACCTAATCCATTTGCTTCCAATTCATTTTTTTGGAAGAACCGTTACAAACGAATTTATGAGCACCGACATGATTGACAGCGATGGCTATCGAGCGAATGTCGGCATCATACTGAGCAACAATGATGGGCAAGTCTTTTGGGCTCGCAGAATCGGCCAGGACGCCTGGCAATTTCCGCAAGGCGGAATTGATAGCAGCGAATCTCCCCAAGAGGCGATGTACCGCGAGCTCAGAGAGGAGACAGGGTTGTCTCCAGGTGATGTCGATGTATTGGGATGTACGAGCGAGTGGCTCAGATATCGGTTGCCCAAGAGGTATGTGCGTCGCAATCAAATTCCGGTATGTATTGGCCAGAAACAGATCTGGTACATGCTACGCATGCTTGGGAGTGAGTCTGCGGTCGATCTTGCCAACAGTCCCAAGCCTGAATTTGATCACTGGCGGTGGGTGGACTACTGGGAGCCTTCTCGTAAAGTCATTTTCTTCAAGAGAAAAGTTTATAAAAAGGCTCTGGCAGAGCTGGAGCCACTTCTTGTGGATGCCTGAAGAATCTTAGCTCTTTGCTAAAGCAGCAGCAACGTCAGTTAAAAGGTCGTACGATGACTAAAATGATTATTCCAGCTAGGAAGGCAACAGGCACTTCGTTAAACCATCTGAACCATATATGTGAGTGGGTGTTTTGATCTGCTTTAAACATCCTCACAAGTTTGGCGCAATACAGGTGATAGGCGAATAAGCCCAACACCAGTATTAATTTCAACTTCATCCACATTAGCGTCAATAAGCCCGGTAACCAGATTACTAGCAGTAGGGTGCCGAAGACGAGCGTTAGTACAGCGCCTATCGTCGTTATTGCGAGTAGTTTGCGCTCCATGACCTTGAATGTATCGTTCTGTTCTTTGTTAGTGGCATCTGTCATTGAGTGATACACGAACACTCGAGGCAGGTAAAAAAGACCCGCGAACCAAGTAACCATAAAAATAACGTGAAGTGACTTTATCCAAAGCATGTCAGCCAGCCTCCATTAGCTGATCGATTTTTTTTTCGAGCTTGTCTAAATTTATTGCGCCTATGTAACGCTTCACGAGCTTGCCGTCTGAGTCCAGTAAAAAGCTGGTTGGTGTGCCTTCTACCGAGCCAAAAGCTGTGGAAGCTTCGCCCCTAATGTCCAGAGCAACAGGAAAGGGAAGTTTTAGCTGTGTGGCCAACTCCAACACCTCATTGGGAGGGTCATAGGACATAGCCACTGCGATGATCTGAAAACCATTGGGCTTATGAGTTGTGTAGAAGTTTGCTAAATGTGGCATTTCTTTTATGCAGATAACACAGCTGGTTGACCAGAAATTTACCAGGGTGGGTCCCTGAGAGTCGCCTAGGGCAACGTCTGTACCGCTCAAAGTCTTGAACGTGAGCTCGTTGACGGATGCGTCAAGCTCGGTACGGTTGCTGCATGAAACAATAACTAAGGACACCAGTAGGGTCGTGAGAATTACACGGCATTTAACAGGGCTCGAATGTCTGGGAACTAACGTTATTAGTGGCCAAACCAGGTTAAGGAATCGATGTATCACAAGGAATTTAGGAATCGTTGTCTAGCGTAATCATACCTACTCGCAGCACCTCGTGTGTAACTGATCGGGCAATGAGTAGTGGGTAAAAAACCTAAAGGAATTTCGTTCACTGGCCGACATTTTTACTGGATGGGTCTAATCAGCTTCGATATTGCTTAGTCAAAATGGGTTTCCATCTTCAGGTGACTATCGCGGGAAGTAAGCTGGGCCACTAGTTAGTAAGGCGCCGATTAGGTCCTGAGACAGGCCGGATCGAAATAATTTGCAGTGACAGAAATGGTCTGTTTCAGCATAATCGGAAGGTACACGTATTATGGTTTTCAAGAGTGATTCGAACCCATTAGTTTCTAATGCTGATGAAAACGGCACGCTGGTAGAAGCAGCCGCACGCTCTGTTTCGCCGGTCATCGAGCTGAACGCGATTAATTGCAAGTCGCTTTGTAAGTCAGCAGTGATTCAGCATGTCCAGCGGAACGATGAAATCAAACCAGAAAATTCTCATCGCTGGATGATGTACCTGGTTGAAGGATCGCTGACTCTGCATTCCGGAAAGGAAGAAGTTGGGGTAATCAATGCAAACACGAAGGAGGCCTTACAGCCACTGTTTCAGGATAAAGGGGCCTATCAGAGCGCTCGAACAAGATCGCTCGCCAAGATTGTAAAATTCGGACGTGAACAGTTGGATATCCTCTTGAAGGAACAACAAAAGAATGCAGTTTCAGTTACGGATGTTCATGTGGGTGAGCTGGATAATCTGATATTCGATGGCATAGTGAGTTCGATGGCCAGTAACACCGTGATGCTGCCAAGTTCTTCAGATGGTGCTTTGAAAATTCTAAGTTCCTTTGCACGAGTTGCCGGAATTCCAGAACTTGCTGAAGTGATTCAGTGTGATCCTGGGCTTGCCGTTCATATCGTGAGAACAGCGAATCGGGTAGATGTAGGGACCACCGAATCTACTCATAGTATTCGCGGCGCCATCACACGTTTGGGCGTTGAAGAAACTCAGCGCGCGATTGAAGAGCTTCTTAAGGTCAATACGATGACTCCAACGAGTAAAGCGGTGGATGTCAGGCTGAAAAGGTATGTTCAGCGAGCAACGCTCTCGGCAGCCATAGCTCAAGTCTTGTCCAGAGAGTTGCCACATTTGAAGCCTGAGGTTGCGATGTTAGTGGCATTGTCTGCCGATGTCGGGGAACTGCTGATTCTCAAGCAGGCTAATGCGCATGCTGATAAGTTCACCAGCGAGCAGCAATTGGCAACGGTTGTAGAGAACCTTCGCGTCATTGTCAGTAGCTGGTTGATGTCGGCTTGGGATTTTCCATCTGAGTTTCAAGATGCCTCATTGAAGTCCCGTGACTGGTATCGTACGCATAATGGCGAAATTACCTACACAGACTTGGTGACAGCGTCACTACTAATAATAAATTCTGAAATGCCAGAGTCGCAACCAAGCTCTATTCCCAGTGCAAACAATTTGTTGCTGGCTCGACGACTGCAACAGGCCGGGATCGATCTAACATCACCTGGCGCCATTGTCAGAGCGGCTACCAGTCGAATCGTTACGGTTCAGGCTCTGTTAAAAACAGGTTGAATTAAGGAATACCCTGCGTGTGGCTAATTCAGCGGCACTAGGGGCTTGTCGGCCGCCAATGGCATACTGGTGGTATGTGTAATGTCAGCTTATCTCCAATATTGAGCGAACCGATACGCTCTACCCATAGCGTTACGCCACGTTTATTCACTGCAGCTTTTGGAAATAGTGTGCCAAAGCCTGGTGCGTGTTGCTCGATGACCTCTCCAGGAAAACGACACGGTGCGTTCTCCATGTCAACAACCAATGAGGTTCCGTTGGGCGCAATCAAGCGAGATGAGGGAGGCAGTTTGCTGAAATCTGGCAGCCCTTCCAGCACAAGGTTGGCACCAACCCAAGCTGGGTTTACGCTATCAATTTGCATGGCCTTGGCAATCAAACTCAGTTCTTCAGCAGAGAGCGCAGAGATTTGGCGGGTATTGCGAATCTGTGTGCCTTTGGGATACTGGCTCTTTACCCTGACGCAAGACGGGCGAGTAAGGCCACTGTGACTGTCACCAACAAACCCCGAGTAATCAACTTCTATCTGATCGACAGAGCTTGTGCTCAGATCATCACCATCATTGTTGATTCCCAGGAAGCGAATTTCTGCCACCAAATCTGTTGGAGATAGCATGGGCATAGCTTGTTTCCTTTTGGAAATGTAAATGTTAGAACCAGGCACCACTGAGCGCCAGTTGTTTCAACACCCGTCCAGCAAGGCGAGGAGAGTACATAGCCCGCTATTTAAACGACAATCGCGGTAGCTGGGCGGGATGATGATGCATCAGATAATATGATTTATCTGTAATGTCAGCCCTTAAACAGATTTGGGCAAGTCCATACGCTTAAGAGCTTTAGGAATCGAGAACGTGATCGCCTCTTCAATGCCATCAATTTCTGTGGCAGTTTGACCTCCTTCTGCTTTTAGTCGCGCGATGACTTCGCTGACCAGGATTTCTGGTGCTGAAGCGCCGGCAGTAACGCCCACTTTCTGCTTGCCGATTAACCAATCACTTTGAATATCAACTGCACGTGTAATCAGCTTTGATTCTACGCCAGCCCGTTCACCTAATTCAGCAAGGCGATTTGAATTGGAGCTGTTACTTGCACCCACTACGAGAAGAAGATCGACCTCCTTACACAACTGTTTGACCGCATCTTGCCGGTTTTGTGTCGCATAGCAAATGTCATCACGATTAGGTGCATCAATTCCAGGAAAACGTTCTCTCAAGGCGTCGATGATGTCTTGAGTGTCATCAACGGAAAGTGTGGTTTGTGAAACGAAGGCAAGCTGTTCCGGATCGCTGATTTCAAGCGTTTTTACATCTGCTAATGTTTCAACCAAAATAATTCGTCCACCTT
The DNA here is from genome assembly GCA_047634635.1 of Granulosicoccus sp. Taxonomy (GTDB): domain Bacteria; phylum Pseudomonadota; class Gammaproteobacteria; order Granulosicoccales; family Granulosicoccaceae; genus Granulosicoccus. Next base: position 5,473 of record JBLIIE010000212.1, read on the forward strand.
TGCTCGTATCATATCGCCCCATCGTGCCTTCAACTTCAGGGTGCCCAGCGTGGCCAATTAATATCACTTCCTTGCCAAGCCTTGCGTACTTGACGACTTCCAGATGAACCTTGGTGACGAGTGGGCAAGTCGCATCGAACACTTGCAAGCCACGAACACTGGCAGCGCTCTCTACCGCCTGTGAAACGCCATGAGCACTGAAAATGACAGTAGAGTCATCAGGTATCTCGTCCAACTCCTCTACAAACACCGCGCCTTTATCACGCAAACCGTCTACAACAAATTTATTGTGTACCACTTCATGCCTGACATAGATTGGCGCACCATGAATTTCAATTGCGCGTTCTACGATTTCAATTGCGCGATCCACGCCTGCACAGAAGCCGCGAGGATTGGCTAGTAGGATTTGCATTCCTTTTTCCTATTTTGTAGTCGCGTTCGCATCAACATCGTTCTTTTCAAACAGAGTTAATACCAACAGGATGATTGTGCCACAGGAGATCGCAGCATCAGCAATATTGAACGATGGGAAATAACTGGTTCTCCAATAAACCTGAATGAAGTCTACGACGTAGCCGTACCAGACCCGATCAATTAGATTACCAACGGCACCACCCAGTATTAAGGAGATGGAAATGCTCAGCCAACGTTCAGAGCGACGCATACGGTAAAGCCAAACGCACAATATGACACTGACAACGAGGCTGATAGCGGTGAAAAACCAGCGCTGCCAGCCCCCAGCATTGTCAAGGAAACTGAAGGCCGCGCCATAATTATAAGCTTTGGTAATATTGAAAAAACCGGTTATCGGAATTTGTTCATACATAGCCAGGGAGGTGTCGGCCCAGATTTTGGTAATCTGATCCAGAACGACAATCACAAAAACAATTCCGTAGCGCAGTAGGTGTGGCATGGCTCAGGCGATGGCTCTGTGTTCACCTTCGCCATGTACATTGCTTATGCAACGACTACACACCTCGGGATGTTGTTCATCAGTACCTACATCGTCACGCAAATGCCAACAGCGTACGCATTTTTCACCTGATGCTTTGGAGCTTTGGACGGCAAAATCGTGACCGTTAACAGACAAAGTGTTAGCGTCTGCAGGTTTTAAATCCATTGCGCTGACAGTCGCTGTGGAAGTGATCAATACGAATCGTAGCTCATCTCCAAGTTTTTCCAAAATGCGTGCAACTTCGCTAGACGCGTAAATAGTCACTGAAGCTTCTAGAGCGCCCCCAATGTCTCCGCTAGAGCGCAGAGTCTCTAGCGATTTGGATACAGCATCTCGAATCTGTGTAATGGCTTGCCAGTCGTCACGAGAGATTGCAGCATCGTCGCCTAGAGGGAGGAGTGAATCAGAGTAAACCTGTGTAAAGATACTTTGCGCACGGTTTGCTTTGTCTTGTGCTGAATGCTCTCGCAGGTGTTGCCAGATTTCATCAGCTGTAAAACTCAGCACGGGTGCAATCCAGCGAACCAATGCATCGGTAATCATGTACATCGCTGTTTGAGCGGAGCGTCTGCCGTGGCTATCGCTTGCCATGGTGTACTGCCGATCCTTGATGATATCCAGATAGAAGCTTGACATATCGACAGAGCAAAAATGGTTGATAGTCTGATATACCGTATGGAATTGATAGGCAGTGTAGGCCTCATCAATCGTTGCCTGTGTTTGAAGTGCGCAGTCAATTGCCCAGCGATCCAGTTCCAACATGTCTTCAGGTGCGACAGTGTGCAGCTCCGGGTCAAAGTCATTGATGGCACTGAGTAAGTAGCGAGCCGTATTTCTAATGCGACGATAAGCATCAGACATCCGATCCAGTATTTCGGTGGAGACCGTCATTTCACCGCGATAATCCACGGAGCAAACCCACAGGCGAATGATGTCCGCACCTAGAGTTTTAAGCAGTTTCTGTGGTGCGATAATATTACCTAACGATTTGGACATCTTGCGACCCTTTTGATCGACTGTGAATCCATGGGTAAGAACTTGTCGATAAGGCGCCTTTTTGTTAATGGCAACACTTGTCAGAATCGATGAATGAAACCAGCCACGGTGCTGATCAGACCCTTCGAGGTAGATATCTGCCGGGTAAGTCAGATTCTCGTTCTGCTGTAGTACGTGCATCCAGGATGTGCCTGAATCGAACCAGACATCCAGCACATCAGTGACTTTTTCGTAT
>JBLIIE010000213.1:0-7619 GCA_047634635.1 Granulosicoccus sp.
CAATACCACATCCGTAAATTGGTCGTGACCAACGATGTCCTTGAAGGGTTCTGCCAGATCTTTGGGTTTTCCCTTGATCGCTGTAAGTGCTTTAAATAATGTGTCTTGGATCAGTGTGGACTTGCCTGAGCCACTTGGACCTGTCAAACAGACAAACCGATTTAATGGTATCTCCAGCGTGACATTTTTCAGGTTATGTCCGCTGGCACCTTTCAAGATTAATTTTTGAGTACCGCGAATAGAACGGTTTGACGATGTGAAATGGAGTTGCTTTTCACCTTTAAGATATTGCGCGGTTAACGACGATTTATGATTGAGTAATGTCTCTGGTTTACCGTTAAAGACAATGTTGCCACCAGCGGTTCCAGGGCCTGGTCCAATGTCAATAATACGATCGGCAGCCATCATTAATTGTGGATCGTGCTCCACCACAATGAGTGTGTTGCCGGCATCTCGTAAGCGTTGCAATACTTGGATAACCCGGTCCATATCCTGGGCGTGAAGACCAATGCTGGGCTCATCGAGCACAAATAAAGTATTTACCAATGACGTGCCTAGTGCAGTCGTCAGATTAATACGTTGAACCTCGCCACCAGACAGCGTTCTCGATTGTCTGTCCAGCGTTAAGTACCCCAGACCTACATCGTTTAAATATGCGAGACGAGATCGCATTTCGCGAACGACCATCTCTGTAGGGTCATCCTCGTGACCCTTTGCGATTTGCTCAACAAATACGAAGGCTTTGTCCAGCGGCAGCTGCATGATGTCAACGACATTGAGTCCAGGCAAGGTCTTCAATCTTGCTTTGGATATCTTGGAATCATGGGCTCGGTGACGGTTTGCCGGATCAACAACTAACAAGGCATCTTCGAGTGAGCCAACACGCCAGTTCAGAGATGCAGGTTTTAACCTTGCACCGTGGCAGGCATCGCATTCATCATAACTTCGGTATTTTGCCAGCATCACGCGCACGTGCATTCGATAGGATTTGCTTTCTAGCCAATCGAAAAAACCAACAACACCATACCAATGGTCTTTATCGTCCTTCCCATCACCATAGACAACCCAATGTTGCTGTTCATCGGTCATGGACTCGTAAGGGGTATCTAGTGGTATGCCTTGTTTCTTTGCAGCTCGAACCATTTCGCGCTGACAAATAGAGGACTTCTCTGTTTGGAATACCTTTACCGCACCACCATTCAATGTCATTGAGGTGTCTGGTAGGGCCAAACGATAATCGATACCGATGACGCGACCAAATCCCTTACAGGTTTCACAGGCACCAATCGGTGAGTTAAACGAAAAACTAGAGGGTGTGGGGTCTCGGTAAGCAATATCGCAGTTATCGCATTGCAGTACAGTGGAGTAGCTCGTCTTTTCAATCGACTGACGGTCATCATCAAGTTTATGAACGGTAACTTTGCCTTGGCCATACCTTAGTCCAGCTTCGATCGCCTCAATGAATCGCCCTTGATTGTCTTTGTTCGATTTCAACCGGTCCTGAATAACGTCAATGCTTTTTTTCGTTTGTGCATGCACACGGGTATAGCCCTGTCTGGCTAGCCAGTCTTGAATTTCCGTTGCATCGAAATTAGCTGGAATAGGAACGCGGAAAGTCACCATGACGCGTTGTGGTTCCTGATTGTCGAACCACTGATTACTGATGTTTTCTGGAGAGTCACGCGTGACTGACTCACCGCAATTACTGCAATACAAGTCGGCAGTTCTGGCAAACAACAATTTTATATGATCATTCAGCTCTGTCATGGTGCCGACGGTTGAGCGAGAGGTGCGAACAGGGTTGGTCTGGTCTATTGCGATTGCAGGCGGGATTCCTTCTATACGATCGACTCTGGGTTTGTCCATACGATCCAGAAACTGACGAGCGTAGGGGGAAAACGTCTCAACATATCGTCGCTGGCCCTCTGCATAGATGGTGTCGAATGCCAGGGTGGACTTGCCACTGCCACTAACTCCCGTAATGACGATCAGTTCTCCGTATGGAAGCGACAAATCGAGGTTTTTCAGGTTGTTCTGGTGGGCATTCTCGATCAGTATGTGTCTACTCATGATTCATTCTTTATCTGGCTGTAGATATAGTGTACGGATCTGTACGGAAGTGGACTAACAGCGGGCAGGAATCTGTCAGAACCCATCGGAGCTATTGGGACCCATTGGGACATCGTAGGAATTTACTGTTGAGCGAAATTCGAGGAACACAGTGTGAGTGATATTCAGTCAGCCGTCGATGTGTTCAATCGCGATGGTTATTATGTAGACAGGGGGCTGCTTTGCGCAGAAGAAGTAGCGTCACTGGTTTCTTTGATAGACGGTTCTTTGTCTCCGGCGTTAGCACCAGTAGAATTCGAGACTGATGTCCATTATCCGGGGGCGCCGAGTTCGAAACTGGCTCCGGGAGGGCAGACACCTCGCAGGTTGTTGCATGCCTTTGGTCGGGACACACGGTTTCAAAGTATTGGGAAGCACCCGAAGGTACTACAAATACTCACAGCGCTGTTTGGCTCAGAGTCAATTTGCCTATCCCAGAATCACCACAATTGTGTGATGACTAAACATCCGGGGTTTAGTAGCGTTACCAGTTGGCATCAGGACATTCGTTACTGGCGGTTTGATCGCCGTGAGCTAGTCAGCACCTGGTTAGCGTTGGGGCCAGAGAACCGAGCTAATGGCGGGTTGTTGGTTATACCGGGGTCGCACACACTGGATTTCGAGCCCGGTCAATTCGATGCGTCTCTGTTTTTGCGAACAGATCTGGAAACTAACGAAGATTTATTGGCTCAGGCGATACCTGTGGAGCTGGAAGCGGGTGACATGCTGTTTTTTCATTCTCGAACATTGCATGCGGCAGGACAAAATGAGTCAGAGATCATAAAACGCTCGTTGGTGTTTACTTACCGAGCTGCTGACAACCACCCGATTCCTGAGACTCGATCTGCGGTGTACGAAGACATACCGGTGACCTGATATTGACTGACACTTTAATCAGTCCGATAAACGGTCTTGAATTCGCTCCTGAATGGGCCGGGACTCCAATCCACTTGAGATGTTGCCAAATCAGCGATTATTCATCGGCTCTCTTGCCAAAGGAGAGTGCGTTAGTGGAAAAATCAGCACAGCTACGTCGAAACACATTCTCCAGTGGACGCTACTGCGCAAGGAAATTATTAGAATCACTGGGTCAGGCGCCTATGCTGCTATTGCGTAATGGTGACGGTTCAATTGCCTGGCCTGAAGGTTTTGCCGGTAGTGTCAGTCACACCAACGATTGGGCAGTTGCAGGCATAGCAGTTCAGGGCCTCAGTGATGCCAAAAGTCTTGGTATAGATTTGGAAAGTGTCAGGCCCATTGGTCAAGCCGTCTTAAAACACATATCAACAGAGAGAGAACGGGAAGATCTAAGCAAATCAACACGTCAGACATGGCATCTCACAGCGCTCTTTGGGCTTAAAGAGAGTGTCTACAAATGTCTGCGTCCATCGTTCGGATCTTTCATCAGATTTCACGATGTGGAAATAATGGATATTGCCAGCGGGCGTCCGCGGTTGGTTATCGTTAACCCGCACCTGTCTCAGCATTGTCGGTCTCACGAGATAGAGCTGAGACTTGCGGTAACACCCAGTCATGTGTTTTCGTTGGCCTGGCGACAGCACACTATTACCTGACTGCTCCTGTATATTAGGGAGCTCGCTTTTCCAACTGTAATTACTACCTAAAGGTTTTTCATGCAGGACCAATACGATTTTCGTCGCACTGAAAGCGATGTCCAGTCCATCTGGAATTCCAACGACGCCTTTAAGGTAACGGAAGACCCGACACTTCCAAAATATTATTGCCTCTGCATGTTTCCTTATCCCAGTGGTAGTTTGCACATGGGGCATGTTCGCAACTACACCATTGGGGACGTTGTTTCCCGATACAAACGGATGCAAGGATTCAATGTGTTACAGCCCATGGGGTGGGATGCATTTGGTTTACCAGCAGAAAATGCAGCAATCAAAAACAACACAGCCCCAGCGAAATGGACCTACGCCAATATTGATGAGATGAGGGAGCAACTGCAAAAATTGGGAATCGCCTACGACTGGTCCCGAGAGTTAGCCACTTGTACACCTGAATATTACCGTTGGGAACAATGGTTTTTTACGCAGCTGGTCAAAAAAGGTTTGGCTTACAAGAAAATGGCGATGGTCAATTGGGACCCTGTTGAAGGAACCGTATTGGCTAATGAACAAGTGGATTCTAATGGCTGTGGCTGGCGTTCTGGAGCAAAAGTTGAACGTCGACAGATTCCACAGTGGTTTCTCAAGATTACCCAGTATGCAGACGAGCTTCTGGAAGAGACGGACAAATTGGAGGGTTGGCCTGAAGCTGTCCGAACGCAACAGAAAAACTGGATTGGCCGTTCAGAAGGTGTGGAATTTGACTTTGCTCTTGTAGATCAAGGAGATGAATCAATCACAATAGATGAGATGCCAGATGCCATACGAGTCTATAGCACTCGGCCTGATACCGTAGCAGGTGTTACTTATATGGCTGTTGCTGCTGAGCATCCGGTGGCTATGGCCATTGCCAATAGCAACTCTGAGGTGGCAGACTTCATCGCCGAATGCACAGCCACAGGCACATCAGAAGCTGCCATGGAATCGATGGAAAAACGTGGCGTGCCACTAGGCATTGAAGCAGTTAACCCAGTTTCTGGTGAGAGGGTGCCTGTTTTTGTTGCCAACTTTGTTCTCATCACTTATGGCACCGGTGCGGTTATGGCCGTTCCAGGTCATGACCAACGCGATTGGGATTTCGCAAAAAAATATAGCTTAACTATTAAACAGGTGGTGCAGTCCACAATATCTCCTGCTGATGTCAGCGAAGCACCGTTCACCGACAAGCAAAATACTGTGACTATCAATTCTGGAGAATTTGATGGTTTAGAATACCAGGCTGCATTTGACGCAACTGCCGCTCACCTGGTGAAGAGTGCTAATGGGGAACGTAAAGTTAACTACCGATTGCGCGATTGGGGTGTTTCCAGACAGCGATATTGGGGTTGCCCGATTCCCATTATTTATGACGAGGAGGGGAATGTTCATGTAGTCCCCGAAGAAGATCTGCCGGTTTTGTTGCCGGAAGATGTCGCTTTCTCTGGCGTAAAGTCACCTATCAAGGAAGATCCGGGTTTTATCAACACTACGGTGCCGGGTACGGACAAGCCGGGACGTCGCGAAACCGACACATTCGATACCTTTTTTGAATCCAGCTGGTACTACGCCAGATTTACCTGCCCCGATGCTATGAAAATGCTCGATGAGCGAGCCAACTATTGGCTGCCTGTCGATCAGTACATCGGTGGTGTAGAGCATGCGGTAATGCATTTGCTGTACGCGCGTTTCTTCCACAAGTTAATGCGTGATGTTGGTCTGGTTGTCACTGATGAACCGTTCACTCGATTGCTGACGCAGGGGATGGTCGTTGCCGAATCCTTTTATCGCCAATCAGAGTCGGGTAAGCCTGACTACTACAATCGTAAAGAACTGGATATTCACTACGACGACAAGGGCCGTATCGCCAGCGCAAATCTGATCAGTGATGGCCAGCCTGTGACGGTTGGCCGCATTGAAAAAATGTCCAAATCAAAGAATAACGGTGTTGATCCTCTGGAAATGATTAGTCGATATGGTGCTGACACCATGCGATTGTTTTCCATGAGTGATACTCCCCCTCACCAGTCTTTAGAATGGAAAGAGGGTGGGGTTGAGGGTATGCACCGTTTTTTGAAGCGGGTATGGCGCGAGGTCAGCTCTTTGGATACGACTTACCTGAGCTCGGCAATGGACGAAGCGGGTTTGAGTAGCGACCAAAAAGCACTACGTCGTAAAACTCATGAGACCATTGCCAAGGTCACCGACGATATTGAGCGACGAATGACGTTCAATACGGCCATTGCATCCATGATGGAATTGTTCAATGAAATTACTCGATTCGAAGATCAAACTGATTCAGGAAAAGCCGTTAAGTTTGAGGCTTGTAGTGCACTCGTTCGATTACTCAGTCCTTTTGTACCGCACATTACTCATGAGTTATGGGCACATTTGGGGTACACAACAGCGCTAATCAATGAAGACTGGCCAGAGACAAATGAGTCAGCTTTGACCCGGGATGAGCTTAAGCTGGTGGTGCAGGTCAATGGGAAACTCCGTGCGGCTATCACGGTTCCTGCCGACGCATCCAAAGAGGCCTGTGAAGCGGCAGCATTGGCAAGCGCTGACGTGCAGAAACACATCGATGGCCTGAACGTGTTTAAGGTTATTGTTGTTCCTGGTCGTCTCGTAAATATTGTGGCTAAATAGTGGGTTAGGCGTCGAATTGAATACTCCTTACAGTTTTCATGGAATGGAAGTTTTCGATTCGACAGCTCTGTGCAGAATGTGTTTATGACATGGCTTTTTGATCGCGCATTTGGTAATGCTTACCTGGTGCTTGTTGTTGCCCCGTTGTTATGGGGCGGAAATGCAGTGGCAGGCCGCTTTGCCGTTGGCGAATGGGAGCCTTTCACCATAACAAGCGTTCGTTGGCTGTGTGCAACTGTGCTACTTCTGCCGTTTGCCTGGGGTCCAATAAAAAAGGATTGGCCAGTAATTAAGGAAAACTGGCTGATTTTGTTTTTATTAGGCTCAGTTGGTATGTCAGGTTTCAGCGTGCTCATGTACTGGGCGCTGAACTACACGACAGCTATTAATGTCAGTATCGAGCAGGCATCTATGCCGGTATTGATCATGCTGGCTAATTTTTTCATCATGTCACAACGTGTCCGGTGGTTACAAATTGTTGGACTGCTCATGACTTTGTGTGGGGTCTTAGTAGCAACAACTGCCGGCGAGCCTCTGCGGTTTTTTTCTGAAGGTCTAAATCGTGGCGATGCCATTATGTTGTTTGCCTGTGTTTTTTACGCGGGCTATACATTTGGTTTGCGTTGGCGGCCAGATATCCATTGGCTGAGTTTTCTAACGGTTATTTCGGCAAGTGCATTTGTGCTAACTATTCCACTAGCGTCTTGGGAGCTTAGTCAGAAAGCGTTTGTCTTACCCGGAATAAGGGGCTGGCTGGTTTTGCTTTATGTCATTATTTTTCCAACCTTTGTAAGTCAGCTTTGTTATGCGCGCGGTGTTCAATTACTCGGTAGTAACCGTGCTGGTCTGTTTCTAAACCTCGTGCCGATCTTCGGCTCTGTTCTGGCAGTTCTTATTCTTGGCGAATCATTTCGTTGGTACCATCTTCTGGGACTGACGATGGTGCTGGCGGGTATTGGACTAGCAGAAAGGGCGGCGAATAAATCGAGATAGTGAATTCGCATGTGCCCTCCGTGTCTAAGCAGTTTTATCAGGGTGTGTCCCGCCAGCTTCACTCAAAAGGAAGAAGCCAGGCTCTGGGCGCTTTGAGCTGATGAATCGAATTTGGGCCCCAGGCCCCGCTGTGCGTAGCGGCTCACAGGTGGCGGTGTTTCAAGTAGTGGTGTCGAGAGTTCCCAGAGTCGCTCAATGCCAATAGAAGTTGTAAATAGTGTGTGATCGCCATTCATCGCGTCGAGGATGAGCCGCTCGTAG
>JBLIIE010000214.1:0-7588 GCA_047634635.1 Granulosicoccus sp.
TTGCCTGTGGATTGGTGCTTTGGTGGCTTGCTTTTGAGATACACGGTTCGTACTCATTTCTAATTAGGCTGCAAACAAATTGGAGTTTCTCACTCAGGCAATTCAGGCAGCTAAAGACTCCCCACAAATCCTGAAATAGACCTCTCCTATTGAGCGCCATGGCCGACACTGAGCTAGCAAGCAAACTGCACAAATACAGTCTTTAGGTGATCTGTCAATGCAGCTAGTCTGTGTTGGTGAACTTAGGCCACCGGTTGTTATTGCCAAAGGATTAAGCACGTTTAGCCTGCTTGGAGCAACCGTTGCCTAAGAAAATATCCCAGCGTTGAATGCGTAATAGCCACCACCCAGAATTAACAGTATCGCAAGGGGTACAGCTATTTTCCAAAGCGCAATACACCTGCATCGGTGAAATACTTGATATTGATGCGCTCACCGTTGACAAACGTGCCGTTGACCGACATTTGATCAACGACTTTCCATTTTGATCCTTCTCGAACAATGGCCGCATGATTTGTTGACACTCCTAATTGAGTGACTTGAAGGCACCGGTCGGCGCCTGAGCTGATATTCCATTCAGTCTGTTCACCGGATAATTGCATCAAAGTGCCAGCACTGTCACCTGTTTGTACAATAATCGTCGGTTCGGTAATGGATGCTAAGTCAATCTTTGCAGCCTTTGCATTCTGTGCCACGACACCACCCGCAATAACCGTTAAGTCGGGGTTGTTGACAGCGGATGAATTTGCCCAGGAACCGGGCCGATGAACGGCTACTGGGCCTGCAATGTCCAGTGGAAGTTCATCAGGAGTGATCTCTGCAGCGATTAGCTGCGCAGCAGCTTTGGCCTTGGCTGCTTCATCAGCCGCTGCTTCAATTCCGACGTGCCAATCATCAAGCTCTGGAATGGCTGCTCTGGTTACCTGTGGTTTTCCGATCCCGCTGCGGCTGATCATGACCGTCATATCAGGGTCAACCTCTGGCACTGCACTCTGCGAGGGGATAAACATTTCCTACTCTATATACTCATTTCTCTAGTCGCAGGTTAAGTGCATTAATTTAAAAACTGCTAGTCAGTTTGTTTTGCGAGCTGGGCAAAATTGTGCGGGCTGAAGGTGGCACTGTTAGAAATCGATTCGAACAATTGGTCTAATGCATCCGCGCATAGTCCGATCTCATCCAACGGATAGCAAAGACTCTCAAAGCTGTAGTAAATCTGTTCTGCCTCTGCGTAATCACTGGCACGATCAGAGGCTGCGTTTTCCAGCAATGCGCGACGTACTGCGACTATTTGCGTATTAAAGAACTTTCGGATCCACGATTTTCGCCCAACGCATTTTTTCGAGCGAATGATGGCAGCTTTGACAGTCAAAAAATGCGAGATCAGGAAACATGCCGACGCCGTCGTGCAAACGCTGCATACCCACAGTTAGTAACTGCTCGGTATTTTCGAATTGACCAGTCAACCCGAGGTTGAAACTGGAAAGTGACCCTTTACCCTTTACCCTTTACGTAGTCCGCATCAACGGTGTAGTGGGCAGGTTGATTGGTAGCAAATATCTCAGTTGCATATGACTGAGTTGACGAACAAGTAGCGGAATTGCAGCATGGTTGCACGCACATCATTCAGTGGAATGGTTGTGACCACTTGAGGGTTCAATGGGTCGTCAATATCCACGACAACCACACCTTTTTCTACAGCAATATATAAATAGTGCCCACTGATACTGACATGCTTCGCCCCGGCAAGTATGTTGTCAGGGTTCCACGTGAGTGCGCGTTCAAAGAAATTATTACTGGGTTCGCCATCTACCAATGTGTTGACGTCGACGAGAATTAAGCCCTCAACTGCGTCTGAGATAAACGCATAGTTAAACAGTGGGTGAAAGGGCTGTTCCATCTTGTCGTTGCGCATTAATTCACCCTGATTCTGAGCAGGCGCGATTGGTTGAGTTGTGGGTAGCAATAGGCAGGTAGCATCACGAGACGGTATGTGGGTATCCCGACCTAATGGGCTGGCAGGGGATGTAATGATTCGTTGAGAGAAGCCCTTGTTGGCAATACTTGCAACGTCATAGGCGCGCATACCTTTGCGTCCTTCGGCAACATATAAATATTCACCGCGAAGCTGAATACACTGTGATTTGCCCGCACTGTGTTTATGGCTGGTTTTCAGTACCTGATTGTTGTCCTGATGATGCTGGAACCAGTCCGGATAGGCATACTGATGCAAGTAGCTGCCAATCACCGCTTGGGGTTTGTCCCACTCAGTTACCTGGACACCCGCAATGCCGCCTTCACCATGATATGGTGTCGATCTTTGCGCAGGCTCCCGATGCGCCGGCGAGGTCCTTAACTAACGGGAATCCAAACCAGCGTAGCATCATCCACAGTAATGTCAGTCTTCTCGAGTCCAACAATCAAAGACTCAATAGAAGACGCCTTGGCTTCCCACTCATCCTGAATCTCGTACAAGTCTTCAGTCAGCTCGTCTTCTAACGCCTCTCTATTTTCTATAAGCGCGTTATAACGATTCTCAGCAGTCTTTAGTCGTTCTTCAGACTTAGCTACCATACGACCTTTGCTTTGGCTTCTACGCAGTCCACCAGTAATAACCGATCGTGTACTTCTTCGGCCACCGAGCAGGCTACCTAATAGTCCTCCTGCAATATCCATTATCTGGTTACTGCGTTGATCTTTCTTGCGGCTTTCTGCATCAAACTGAATTTCACGAAGTTTGTCTTCTGACTTTTCAATGGTCGCATTAATGCGATCAATCTTTCTTGCCAGCATCTCACGTAGCTTGTTGGCATCTGCATCTGTCTTTTCATCAGCCATGATCTTGCAACGGTCTTCAAATTCTTCGCGCATCTCGCCAATGCGGGAGAACACTTTTAAGTCAGGATTGAAAAATAGCTCTAATTCCTGGCTTCGGTACAGATGGGCTTTTATGGCTGTTTTTGCAGCGCTGAAATACGATTTGTTTTTAAGTTTGGCGTCGGGTAATACATAGATAGCACCTTCAGGCTCAATCTTTGATAAATCTCGATCATCGTAATCCACAACAATTGCATCATCTGCGTCTAACGGGCCATCGAGCGGGGTAATAATAGCTTCCCATTCTGATGTGTGCTTTAGTTTGGCTTTGGTGTCGTCAAAGAGTAGGTGCACTCGAACGGCCAGTGCTGCAACAAGACGTTTGCCCTCTGGGGCTGCTCCGAGCTCATGGGCATAAGGTGCTGAAGGGTCCAGGTAGCGCACACTTACTGTATCGGCTGTTTGAGGTGCGACAGCACTCTCATTGTCAGCAAGCGGCTTTGGTGCCACAGATGCCTGTTGATGCACTGCGCCAAAGGCACCGCCAGCAGCTATTGTTGCTACCTCAGTCGATGCAGCTTGTCGTAACTCGTCAGTGGTCAGCTGGCTAATCTGCTCTCGAGTTAATGGCCCTGCCAGATAGGACATGGCCCAGCGAGTTGAGAATTTTCGTGGTTTCTTGGCTCGTGTGGAATGTAGAACAAACTCTCGCTTGTTCAACGCGGAAATGGTGTCTCCGACTTCCTTTAAATCCACCGAACCATCCGAGGCGCCCATGCCATCCAGCAGTCGTTGCTTATCGCGATCAGTCTGTAGCCGACCAATCATCCAGGTACCAGCATTCGAGATAGCTTTGTAATCGATGTCTACGGGGTTTTGCGTGGATAATACAAGACCAACACCAAATGCTCGCGCCTGCTTTAGGATAGTCAGAATTGGCTTCTTGGAAGGAGGGGACTTAATGGGTGGAACGTAGCCGAATACTTCATCCATGTAGATTAGCGCACGCAAATCCCCGGTACCGGGTTGTTGGCGCATCCACGTCACCATTTTGGACATTAGAAGCGTTACAACAAACTGGCGTTCCTGTTCGCTTAAATGTGCAAGGGAGATAATGGCGGCCTGTGGCTTCTTCTCACCACCATTGCCATACAGCAAATGCTGGATATCCAAATCTGGTCCTTCACTCCAACTAGCAAATGAAGGGGAGGCTGCCAATCCGTTGAGCTTCATGGCAAGTTTTACACGATCTCCTGGAGGAAAGAACGTATCCAGATCAATCACACCAAGCTTACGCATGGGCGGTTGCTGGACGAGCCCAATCAACATGCCTAGGTCCAGGCTTTTGCCCTGTAACCAATAATAATGAATGATGTTAGACAGCAGTATGTGTTCACGACTACTCAGCGGATCACCACTAATACCGACCAGCGCCAGTATGGAGGCTGCAAAGCCTTCGATTTCATCCTGCAAGGTTTCAGGATCGGTACCTGGTGCTGGAGCATTTAGTGAACCAATGACGTTCAACGGAATTCCCGACGTAGAGCCTGGGGTGTAAATTGAAAAATCAGCGGTATCGCGCAGTTTTTGAATGCGGGAGGCATCAATGCCTGATCGCTCAAGGCCAGACTTCCACAGGTTCGCTTTTTCATAGGCTGCTTGCGCAACATCGTCACCAGCCTCCGATTCACTGATCCATGGCATGAAGTCGGTGGGTAGCAGGTTGGGGAATGTGAGCATCAAATTGCCCATATCACCTTTGGGGTCGATAATTAAGGTAGGTACACCCGACTGTAAGGCCTCTTCGAGTATGACCACACCCAAGCCTGTTTTTCCAGAGCCCGTCATTCCCACAATGACGCCATGGGTTGTCAGGTCGGAGGCTTCGAGAAAGAGTGGGTCCTGATTATCCGAATCCGTTCCAAGATAGAAATGTCCTTCTGGTGTATCGATAGCCATGGTTCTCTAAACCTGTGTATTCGTCTAATCCCTAACTATAACAACAGGATGGCGTGGGGTCGAAATTTAGCCTCTGAGATTCCCTATTTCCTGCATCAAACTGCCGATTTTAGGCCTGTGTGTGACGTCCATGCTGTAGCAAGCAGTGCAAAGCCGACATAGTCAGGTAGCAGGGTAGTATCATGTTTCGACCCAGAGGGTTGATACGTTGTGAATGAGTCAGGACACAGAACATCAAGTTAAGGCGACGCGCATAGCTTCGCTCATGCTCGGTCTGGCTGTTCTATTTGTTGTTCTGCTTGCTGCTCTGATTGTTATGTGGGTGGATATTCCAAGGGTTGCAGAGCTAAGTGCTGTTGGTGGAATTGACTCTACATAATGTCGATGCACTCGACGCTGATCAAATTAGCGTGTTAGTAGAGGGGAACGAGCTGGTAAATTAAGTTGAACCGTTCGGCCGTTTGGTCCGATGGGCTCTATTCCTTCTTTGGCCATTGTTCTGTTACCCCTTATTTCATTCCTTCGCTCTTTGCGTGTGCTGCGGCTGGCGCGGCTGGCAAAAGTGCAGAAGCTTGCCAAGATGGGGCGAGTGTTCCGGGTTCGTGGGCTTGCCATGAAAGCCATGCGAGCACTAATGCTGCTTGGCTTTATCAATCGGCTACTGGGCATCACACCAGAGAAGCGGCTGGCCAAATGGCGTCTGCTGCATCGAGAAGGGATGGAGCAATTAGCCGATTTGCAGGAAGAGATTGACGAACTGGACGTTGAAGTGGCGGAATCTAAGGAGGCGATGCTTGATAATTAAATGCTTTTGTGAACTCTTGTCAAGCGTTCTGTGCGAATCGATACTGCCGTACGTGTATTTCTTATTTGTTGCTCATCTGGGCAATTATTTCCACCAATTTCTATTTTTTAAGAGATTTTATGTCGTATATCGTATTCTAAATCCACAAAAATGGACTTGAAAGTAAATTGTGAGTTTTAGAAAATCATAGTCATGACATTCTGTCGTCATACTTTTATCGCGAATATCCTAAAATCTTTCATCTATTGGCCACAATATTCCGTAAATTAGGTATATTTCAGTGATTACTGAAAATACAGGAATTTGAGAAATCTGCCATGAATCTATCTTCAACGCACCAGAAATTCGTAATTCATTTTGGTGAGATGGGTGCCCGCTGGGGCATGAACCGAAAGTTTGGGCAAATCTACGCGGTGCTATTTCTGTCCGAAGGATCGCTTTGCGCTGATGATCTGGTGAATGCCTTAGGTGTTTCTCGGTCCAATGTCTCCATGGGCCTTAAAGAGCTTCAGGCCTGGAATCTGGTGAAGCTGGAGCATCATCCGAATGATCGTCGCGAATTTTTTTCCACACCCCCAGACATGTGGGACATCGTACGCACGCTAATCGATCAACGAAAAGCTCGTGAGATTGACCCGACGCTAACGGTGTTGCGAGAGCTGCAACTGGATGCAGATTTTGATAACAGCTCAGAGCACACCAAACAACGCATCGAGAAAACAACCGAGATGATCGAGCTGCTGACGAAGTGGTACGACGATATGCGGCTGGTTGATTCACAGCGATTAGAGCAGCTGTTGAAGATGGGGGCAGCTGCACAGAAGGTTCTGGATTTCAAAGATAAAGTCACTCGTATAGGGGGGAGTTAGTGATGGACGCTGAACTACTCGCACGTATTCAATTTGCGGCCAATATTTCCTTCCACATACTATTTCCTACCATCACCATTGCGCTTGGGTGGGTGTTGTTGTACTTCCGCATACAATCCAATCGCACGGGTGATGAAGGCTGGATGCAAGCCTATCGCTTTTGGGTCAAGGTCTTTGCCTTATCGTTTGGCCTAGGCGTCGTGTCCGGCATCACCATGAGCTTTCAGTTCGGTACCAACTGGCCGGGTTATATGGAAACTGTAGGCAACATTGCAGGGCCATTGCTAGGCTATGAAGTGTTGACGGCATTTTTTTTAGAGGCAGGCTTTCTGGGTATCATGCTCTTTGGTGCTACTCGCGTCTCCCAGAGGGTGCACACATTGGCCACTTTTCTCGTCGCCTTCGGCACCACATTATCTGCGTTCTGGATATTGGTTTTGAATTCCTGGATGCATACGCCCGCAGGTTTCGAGATGCGCGACGGAGTTGTGTTCGCTACTGATTGGATGGCCATCATCTTCAACCCTTCAATGCCTTACAGGTTCGTTCATACCTTAATTGCATCAGGGCTAACTGTTTCATTCTTGCTGGCCGGTATCAGTGCACTACGTTGGTTGTGGAAAGATAAGAGCCTTGGTATCCGCAAGTCCCTGCGCACGGGGATCTATTTGGCTGCGGCATTGATTCCCGTGCAGATTTTAGTGGGTGATTTGCACGGACTCAATACGCTTGAGTATCAGCCGGCCAAAGTGGCTGCCATGGAAGGCAATTGGGAAACAAGCGGCAATGTTCCGTTGATTTTGTTTGCCATACCAGATGAGACAACACGGGAAAACAGGTTCGAAATATCGATTCCAAATGTTGCGAGCTTGATTTTGAAACACTCAGCGAGCGGTGTTCTTCCGGGGTTGAACGACTTTGTGACCGATGATGGTGAGGTGATGCATCCTCCAGTTGCACCTGTTTTCTTTGGTTTTCGAGTGATGGTGGGTATAGGGATCTTGATGTTGCTGGTTAGTTTTAAAGTGGCTATTACACTGTATCGTCACGGAGAACCCAAGCGCTGGGAAGCTATGGTACTGGTGGGTATGACATTCTCTGGTTGGGTGGCAACGCTTGCTGGTTGGTACGTAACAGA
>JBLIIE010000215.1:0-7547 GCA_047634635.1 Granulosicoccus sp.
TAGTACTGTTTTAGGTAATATTGCAACACATCAGGAAAGCCCGCTTCTGACCGAGCAAAGAATGTTAGTCACCAAAAGTAATCATTCTGTTATCAGAGCTATACCGGTCACTGGATGAATTATACTCAATCCGACTGGAGTCGACCCTTTTCTGCCATTGAGGCTGATTCGCGATTTCTACATCAATCAGAGCGCAAACTACGTAAACCTTCAGCATGGTAATTGCTCAGCTCACCATCAAATTCATCGATCACTGTGTCTATCCTTTCTTTCAGCTCAGGATTCATACCAACAAAAAATGCATCCACTCTTGTATTCTTCCACCAACGCAACGCCGTTGTATTCCCTAGATAGGCATACACCCATTTATTAGCTGACACGTCCAGATTTGACGAGCTTCCGAAGCCTGCATTGATCAGTTGCAACTGCTGGACATTGTGAAGCCACTCGCGAATAAGGAACGCTTCAATCACTACCAGATCATGATCGGTCAGGTCTAGCGAGTTAACCTTTGCTTTAGCCCAGGCAGCACCCATATGCTCACCGATAACAATTGATTGGGACTCAATAGCTACGGTATACGCATCATAGGAGAATTGGGCCTCGGCGATTCGCGTGGCCTCCCTTATCTGCACTCCTACAAGTATGAGACCACACAGAATACCGAAGTTTGCGGTGATCTGTACGTACTTGCTGATACCTTGATTCATGTGAGTTAATTTCCTGTTTACAACCAGTCTACAGGACGCCAACTGAGGAGTGGAAATTATTGGGGCGGGTATTTGCAAATCAACGTGCACAAGAACAAGCAAGACTACCACTATCAGGCAATCAACCAGCCATCGTTCTAACAGTAAGGCGTTAAATCGTCATCCAACTGTCAAGTTTTGGCCGGTTGTTGCCATAATGTCGAAACTATTTAGGCTGTTTAGCGGCCAGGTGTGGGAACGTAAGCGGCCGCCTGGGAACGGCCGAACTACATTAAATTTCAGTTTCCTCCGCCATCTCTAGAGCATCATCTACCTCGATACCTAAATATCGAACCGTACTCTCCAGTTTCGTATGTCCGAGTAACAGCTGAACTGCTCGTAAGTTTTTGGTCCGCCGATAGATCAACGATGCTTTAGTCCGTCGGAGGGAGTGTGTTCCATACGCTGCGGCATCAAGACCGATTGAAGAGACCCAACTCTCGACAATTCGGGCATATTGCCTAGTTGACAGATGAATCGAGTTTCGTTGTCGACTGGGAAAGAGATAGTCGCTGCTTTGGAGCACATTTAGATCGATCCATGCTTTCACAGAATTTCGAGTTGGCTCCATTATCTCAAATTGAACCGGTGACTTTGTTTTCTGCTGCATGACAATTGCACGCTTCGAAACGGAATTGCCCATCACTACATCCGATACCTTTAGCGTTAGCAGGTCGGAAGCTCTCAGTTTGCTATCGAGCGCCAAATTGAACAGTGCTAAACCCCGAACATCATTGCTGATCTGAAGTCGTACTCGAATTGCCCAGACTTCTTTCAATTTCAGAGGTGGTTTTTGTCCTACTAATTTCCCCCTGTTCCAGGATCGTGATTGGTATTCAATGAGTTGATACATGGTCTTCCTCCTTTTTGGGTGGAGTGACATTTTGCATCTAACATTGAAACGCAACCTAAAACGAAGCGAAGTCTGGTGAACTCTCCAATCAAGCCTCTGAAAAGAAAGATTTTGATGGCTTCAAGAGGCAAGACCCGACCCATAAGAGAATTTTGGCCAGAGTTGTTCACTGTTGAATTTTAGCCTCTTGCTCTCGAACAATTCTCCATAAGGGAAGTAAAAGTAAGCGAGAAAACATATAACTCGCGACGCCCAATGCATAGATAATCCCAGCAATGAAAGGGCCAGGTTCCCTATGAAATACAAGATCTAGCGCATTGAGTATCAGCGCGAGGACAACGAGTGCGCCAAAACTCTGTAGTGACAGGAATAGCAACCTGACAGATTTTTTTGTGATAGCTCCTCTCATCAATTTCGCAATACTGTAAGCGCCAGCGATAGTAAATACGGTTCCGATCAAGCTGCTTATGGCCCATAAGGTTTTGTCCAATACCCCAAAAGCGCTTAGACATAGGCAGATACCGCACGATAGCGCTGCCATCAGAGAGTATTGGACTATTACTGTCAGCGCCCCCACTGGGCCTCGCCTAATCATCGTTACATTATTGATTTGATAAGTGGCTATAACACCTGCAAAGCCTGCTAGTGCAATAGAAGCTTCTACGCCTACCAGCAGTAAATCAAATACATCCATTGAATATTTCCTTGTTGTTAGTCTTACTCAAGGATAAAACAAATTTAGATTGATAGGCTAGATAATGTCTGAGATTGGTTGAATTTACTTTTTGACGCCTCTTAGCTCTATCGGGAAACAGGATATCAAACGTCCGCTATTGGCCGAATGCTTTGGGATTAGCCAGTGGAACTACCTGACAAGAAACGACTCGAAAGATGTCAGCGCTTGATTCTTGAGCAATCTCACTGCTGTCGACCCGATATAGTTACTCAGTCGTGAATTATTGCTTTAACATAGAATTTGTTAAGGACGTAATTATGATCTTAGAAACACTCGGCAAAGTGATACTTGAAAATGACTTCGGGCAGGAATCTAACAAAAAATGTAGTCGCCGTGCAAAAAACGCACAGCTAGGACTTCGCGGCAACGCCGCTCGTTATGAATATTACACATGAGCATAAATTTCCGACAGCTTACAAAATATGACGTTAACTACTCGAGGGTTATTGAGCTCTATAAAGAGGCTTTCCCCGGCGTTCAACGTGTACCATCATGGGTTCTTCGATACATAATGAGAAAAGGGAAGGCGGGTTTCAGCGTTCTCTATGAAGATGATTCATGGATTGGATTAATCTATGTTACTGAGTATAAGGACATTGTATTTGTTCACTTTTTTGCAATATCGGAATCGCGCCGTTCAGGAGGTTACGGAAGCAAGGTAATGGATTCAATGAGAGAGATATATTCCGGAAACCGAATTGTACTAAATATTGAAGAGCTTGATGAACAAGAAGAAAACTACCAACAGAGGGTAAAGCGAAAAGCGTTTTATGGAAAGAATGGGTTCAGTTCTTCCGGGTATATTGTGAAAGAGCCTGGGGAGCGACTTGAGATGCTGATACTTGGTGGAAATATCAAAAAAGAGGAGATACAGTCAATGTACAAGAATCTTTTTGGGCGTATTCTTGGTTCCTTTTTCCGACCTGAAGTTATAGAAATATGATGAAGAATCATTTCCACACCCTTTACAACAAACGCAATCACTCAGATCAATTTGCCGCTGCGCTTCAAATTCCCTGCTGTTGAGGGCGTTAAATCATGATCTAGCTGTCCGGTTTTGGCCGGTTTCTGCCTCTGAATCAAATATAAACAGGTATCATTTGAGCGTCAGCATTCGCTGCTCAAAGGAGACATTTCCGTTTATCACTTATCCAAGTTCAATAGCGCGGCTATTTTCTATATCCCATTGCCGCTCTCTGCCCTTGGCCTTTCATTACTTTAGCTCTAATAATTTTCTAGCGACCAATTGATTTTGAATGGCCTCGTGAGTTTTCCTGTCTATTCGATATCCGGCATAGATTACTGCAGCGATCAATCCCCATATCATGGCAAAAGGTCCGTCGATTAATCCAAGCGCATAAATCTTGTCAGGGTCAATTTCGCTGGCAGGTACACCGGTGGGAAATTCAATAATATCCAATGCAATACCTGCAACAACATGACCGATACCATTGGTTACTTTGGCAAAGAAAGTTCTCGCTGAATAAAAAATGCCTTCTTGTCTACGCCCGGTTTTAAGCTCGTGATCGTCTGCTATGTCCGCCAACGATGACATGACACTAATATTCAGAATAGAGCCGCAGGCAGAAGCAATGGCTCCCCAAAAAACGATAAAAGCCACCAATTCATAAGTTGTATTTTCTGGCGCCAGATCCAGCAGGCGCAAAGTGACGGCCATCGACCAGGCAATGCTTAACCCCGCAGCAGACAGCACAGTTGCCCATCGCTTTTCAAATTTCTGGTGCAATGTTGCCGTGGCAAAAAAACCAATGGCATAGCCGAAAACATTACCAAGGATCAACCAGCCAATCTGTGTATCTGTCAGCTCCCAGTAAAAAGTACCCATATACAGGCTCAGTGTTTCATGGGTGCCAATCGTAATCGACAAGAAAAACAAACCTAGCAACAAAAACAGATAGTTTTTGTTTTTAATGGCGTCAGACATTTCCAAGGCAAGCTGTTTCAAACTAAATGGCGGTAGATCATCGGGTACCTTGCGCATTCTTGCAATTTGACCGCGGGTCCCAAAAGCTGAGCCCAACATACAAACCATAATCAGACTACAGCAGAAGATGACTATCGGGGAATAAGCAGACTGAGTCATTCGCCCGTCATCAAACAAAGGAAAAATGACAAACCACACCACAACATGCATAACGATTACGCCAACATAAGTGAATATATTGTTGTAACTCATGATTCTGGTGCGCTCGATGTAGTCGTCAGATAACTCGGCGCCCATTGCCAGATGTGGCACCGCAAATAACGTGGAACAAATACGCATGAGTACAGTGAACACAGCGAACCAGGCAAACAGTTGCATGCTTGATAAATCTGCGGGTGGATTAAAAACAAAATAGATTGTGAGAATCAATGGAATAGGCGCGGCATACATAAAAGGGTGTCGGCGGCCTAACTTCGAACGCCAGCGATCAGAGATCGACCCCATCAGCGGATCGGTTATAGCGTCTGATACAATGCCGATCGTCACTGCAGCGGCAGTTAGAGTGCCCGACAAACCCAAAACCTGAGTATAAAAGAAAAACGTCAGAGCATTGAAAATCCAGTTGGTCGCAGCTTCTCCCGATGCACCTATGCCAAAGGCTAACTTTAACGGCATCGAGACAGTTGATTTGCTCACAATTATCATCACCCCAAACTTATTATTATTGTTTTCCATCACTAATATGGCTGTCTAGCATGAAATATCTCATGAGATTGCCCAGTAAACCATGCTTACTTCACACTGGATTTGATAGACTTTAACGGACACACGAACTCAAGTAATGTTAACTGAAGTATGATGTGTGTCACGATGAAATCAAGTCAAAATAAATTGCTGAGCTGTTCGCCAGAATTTAGAGAAAGCGCTGCAAAACTCGCTAGGCAGAGTGAATATTCTGTAGCTGCGACGGCCAGAGAGCTAGGCGTTAATGTTAACACCCTGCACACCTGGATTAAAAAATATATTCATCCTAAGCAGGGGACGTCTTAACAAGCTGGTGAGTTCCCTGTGTACGAACAGTCCAAGGCGACGAGGAAGTTGGTATGTAGTGGTCAAGTAATTTTGCTCGCTTGTATATAACTTGACCAAGTTCAAGTTCAACATGATAGCTTTAGGGCGGGCCCCATTAACGCCGCGTCAATGGCCTGCTACCGCCCCTCACTTGGGTAGTGGCTGCGATGATTGAGAATGCGATGTATTGAGGTGGGCTATGGATGCTGCTCCATCCACTCTCTAGCCATCCGCTGGGCTTCACTGATGTCTGCTGGTGTCATCTCTTTGGCTACGATCTCCCTATTCCTTGCCGCCGCCTCCGCTCACCACCTGCTGCTGCGAGATTCCACCACATATGCAGCCTTATAGTCTCGTGGCGTGCCATCTCCGCTGCCATACAACCACCATCAATCAATTACAGCACACTTCAGTCATCAATCAACATTACACCCTTAGTTCAAAGACCTGCAGCTTAACCAGTTGCTAACAAACGCATAATAGCACTGCTGGTTAATAACTGAGCAGCCTATAATTTCTATATCTTGGGTTTATTCACAGAACGTGGCTGCTCTGTTAGTGTTGAGGTCATCAGCATGACTGTCTACCAACAAGGTGGTGGCGAAGACGGATGTGTATGGCTGCATTGAGCGGCTACATAGCACTCGTATGCGGCGACGAGGCGCTAAGCACGCCCTGAGGTATTCAGGCACTGATTAAACAGTTAGGGGTAACGGGGTGGGTCATGTTACAGCTTTCGTTTATAAGCGATTTGATTAATATAGTTACCGTTCCTTCAGGGTTGTAGTAGTTGTTGATAGGGTTTCGCTGATTGTCTGTTATTGGTTAGTTGACGGGGGTTTGAATGCCAAGGACAAGTTCGCGTCGCGCCCCTCGCGGGCGCGTGGATTGAAACCCGTATGCCAGCCCGCTGCAGTCTTCCGCATTGGGTGATTGGGCGATGGATTGGGTTCCAAATAGAGCTATGAACTGTCGCTAAGGATAGTCAAGCGCCTACATGCTTTAGGGTGGATGGCGCACATACCAACCTCAACTGGCCGACCATAATGTAAATGCCTATCGGGAGCTTGAGCCGTATCCTGACCCAATCTGCACAACAGTGGCGTGCAACACGAGCGTAGTATGGCGAATCAACGATGGTTTGATATATGAGGCTTCTTTGATTCGGTCATCAGACCGCAACCGACGCTAGAAAATGTCCTTACGACGTCCTTACGAGCATATTGATGCGGATTGAGGATCGGCTAGGTGTTTGTTTTTATTGGTGCGCCCGACAGGAATCGAACCTGTAACCCCCGGCTTAGAAGGCCGGTGCTCTATCCGATTGAGCTACGGGCGCTAAACCCTTAGACCTGGCTGACACTAGATCTTGAAAAATGGTCGGGGTAGAGAGATTCGAACTCCCGACATCCTGCTCCCAAAGCAGGCGCGCTACCAGACTGCGCTATACCCCGATATTCTTGCTATAGAACCCTTTGTAAAAAAAGGGCCTTGCTGAACCAGTACGACCTGATTCGAAGCATCGACCTGAATCCTAGCACATGGCCAAAACAATCATGTCGATCTCGTGAGCTTTGAGCCTTGCCGGTTGGCACACTCTGCGTCGCGAGAGGGCGCATTCTACTGAACCATGTGCAGGCTCGTCAAACACGAAAATGGATTCTCGGCGGTATTTTATGAATAATAGCTCCCGTATGTCGAAAATTCACCGATGGAACCTTATTTTATGTCCGCAGACCCTAGCACTTTGTTTATATCTGATCTGCACCTAGACCCCGCCAGGCCTGATATCCAGAAGGCTTTTCTCGAATTTCTGAGTCACCAGGCGACACATTGCCAGGCGCTATACATTCTCGGCGATTTTTTCGAGGTCTGGCTGGGTGATGATGACGTCAATGCCTTTAATGCTACCATCATTGGTGCCCTCAAAGACCTCACCATACCTATCTATATAATGCACGGCAATCGCGACTTCCTGCTGGGTGAGCAATTCTGCGCCAGTATTGGCGCCACACTACTCAATGACCCCACCGTTATCGACCTACATGGCACCCCTACCCTACTAATGCATGGTGACAGTCTGTGCACCGGGGATAGCCAGTATATGCAGGTACGTGCCATGTTGCGCAGCCCTGCCTTCCAGGCTGATTTTCTCAGCAAGACCCTAGCTGAGCGCGCGGCCTTTGCCGACAA
>JBLIIE010000216.1:0-7508 GCA_047634635.1 Granulosicoccus sp.
CGCCCTCTATGATGTAGCAAGCCACAGGCTTTTAATATTCGGTAAAAACTGGATTCTAATGCGCAATATTCCCCTCTGTCACCTAGCTCAGGGACAATCTGACTCGGTGGTGAACTAGAAAACTCCTTATCGCTGCATATCTCCTTAATATGTTTACGTTCTGTTTCAGATAGCTTGTTTTTCGGTGTTTTCGCACAGCTAAAGACCGTTGATCATCGATGACTCTTTATGCCGTGTACCACCGCTGTGGAGTTCTAATCGATATCTCAGCCACCTCACACATCTATTTTTTTATAGCTCCAGCCTCCATTGCTTCGTTTATCCACTGCATGTATTTGTACCGCTCTCGAAGCGAGGTTAATCTTCCTCATTTTCCTCCCAGAGGGAATCCAATTTTTTTCGAAGCGGTAACAGCGCTGCTTCCTCCGCTAACGTCTTTTACTTGCGAGCAAATTCTCACTCGAGTTCCTTGATAGGCTTCTTGTCTGCTTTAGCATCGCTACCAGCTTTTCTTTTGTGGTCGCTGTTTTTCAAGTTTCCCTGTATGCAGGCATTCTTCCACACCGATACTTGCTCAAGGTAAATCCCTTTGCGGCCGCAATACTCACCCAGTTCGATTTCCAACAGGGAGACTGTTTCCAACACTACCGCGAATTTCTCTTCCAATGACCAATTATCTGAGGCCACAACCTTGGCTTTTTCCTGATCAATCGAATCACATCGATACTTAATTTTCAATCTATGCAGAGTAGCAAGCGCCACCCCCTGTTCAATGGCACACTGCCGACCTGACAAATTAGAGCTGGCCATCTCTTTGACTATGGCTTTCTTATATTCTTCTGATGAACGATCGTACACATCTAATTCCTACCGCCTCCTGATTGATTAGAAAGAGGCGAAAACTATCCTGGCACAGGGAGCTAGTCCTACTCTGTTAATAAGTAATGGGTTCTAGTTTCGCCGCTAGATCCATTCGAAAACTTTGGTTATATACACACTTGTGCGTTTTTAGGTCATTCAATTGATAATTCCGATACGAATTAATCGATATGCTCTAACAATCCATTGAATGCAGGAGTCCCTGGCAACAACATGTGACCATCACCCTCTAAGGCGACAAACTGGGCGTTGGGAATCAGCGCTGCCAAGCGGCTGCCTTCGTCAAAAGGAATTCTCGCGTCTCCTCGGCAATGCAGAACTAAGGTCGGGACTGTGACAAGCCACGCGAAATCGATAACATTAATACTATTGTTCATCGAGAAAATTGGTGCAGCATTTTCAGGTGAAGCGGATATTCTCATCAATCCATCGAAACTAGCGGTCTGCTCCAGTGGAGCTCCCGTCACGAACATTGAAGTAAATAGTTGGCGATAAGCAGGAAGCAAGGAACCCCAACCCTGCCGGATCATGGTCTCCATTGCTAACGACATCGCAGCCTGATCCGGTGAACCTCTGTGCATAGCACCGCGTGCATAACCGCCATAGAGAATGAGAAAACTGACCTGCTCTGGAAATTCAGCCGCAAATCTAACTGATTAAGCACAACCTTGAGAAAGAGCGAAAAGTCCACACTTCTCCAATTTGACCGCTTCTGCCACGGCTGTCATGTCAGTGATCATCGCATCACTTGAGATATCGTCGACATCCCAATCGGAAAGACCGTTACCGCGTTGATTGAATCTGACAAACTGAAACCTGTTAATAAGCTGCTCAAGCAACCCCTTCCATGCGGGCGCTCGCCACTCATATTCGATGTGATTGCACCGGTTGGGTGCTTTCAACATCTTTATACCGTCGCCAAGGCTGCTCCAAGCTAACTGCACCCCATCTGAAGATGAACAAAACCCCACACGTTGACTATTCGTAATTATGGGAATATCGGGTTTATCTTTGTCCGTCTCCGGAGTTCATTGCCAGACTCTTATTTAACGCGAGATATTCTTGACCCGTTGTGAGCCCATATCAGTGAAGTGAGCGTCTAAACTACCCGTCACTAATTGGTGTGCCGCGTCTGAAATGCAAACACCACCGGATTCGGCTAATCTCTCAATACGTGCTGCAACATTGACTGTGCCACCAAAAACGTCACCATCCTCATGTACTATGTCCCCGATGTTAATCCCGAGGCGATACAAAATCTGATAATCCGGATCAATGTCGCTTTCGCGTCTGGACATTAATGTTTGAATGCTAATTGCGCATTGGACCGCCTCGATCACAGTTGAGAATTCGACGAGTAAGCCATCAACAGTAGAATTAACGATTCAACCATGATTACGACCAATCTCGGCATCGATTAGATCTCTAACATGACGTTGAGAGCTCTGGAGAACCCCGGACGATGTAATCGTTGGGTACGGTAAGTTTTTTGCATTTTCTGGTGTTTTTTTTAGGCTGCTTGATCCCTCTAGACGTTGAGCTACCAGGTAGGCATAGGCTGCAATACAGAGGGTCGCATGGTGATGACATCCGCGCCAGTTACGCCCCTCGTAGTGATTTAAGCCTAGCTCATCCATTAATTGTTGATAGTCCCTTTTGATGTGCCAATGCATCTTGGCAGCATAAACCAAGTGTTTCAGGCTTGTCGACTTCGGCAAATTACTCAACCAGTTTCGGGTTGGCTTTTCCTCATCCTCTGGCCATTCAACCAATAACCATTATTCATCACGTCGTGTCCCTCTGGTGTTGTCTCTATGCGCGACCCTGACACGTAGGGCGGTATACCAGCCACCCAACCTGCTCGCCATTCAATCTGCAGCCACGCGCTGTCTTTTAATTCCATGGCAATAGTCTTGACACATTCTGGACGATGACCCTCGGTGTATTTAAAACGGATACTCTGGCACCCTTTGTCCTTTGTTAGGCTCGGTTTTATAGGATGTACCTCAGGGCCACAGGCACTGGCATTGCTGGAGTTGAGAGAGTGCGATTTGTGTTTTTGTGGAAAACCCAATGTCTTCGGGAACACTGAGCACATTGCATCGATCTCGATGTTCACTGCACGACGTAGGCAGATACAGCCGCCATGCAACCGGTACGCTGGCTTTTTCACTGGCTAACGACACGCTCACCGCCACCTGGCAGTTAGCCTGATTTCCCAGTTGAACACAGTACTGATGGGATACACCGACTGAGTGAGTTCCCTTTTTCGGTATTCCAGTGTCATCCACTATCAAATAGCGCTGTTCCTCAGCTGGAATATGGGCATCCACCCATTGCCAAGCTTTATTCAGTATTTTCTGATCTGACCACGGCGAATCTGCCACAAAGTGGTGTAGTGCCTGATGTTGGGAGCGGGTATTGACTGGGTCAAGTGCCGCAGCCATGGGTTCAAAGCTCTTTCGTCCTTCAACGAGCAATAGGCCTCTCAGATAGTCACAAAAGTTCTGATGTCAATTGACATGACCCAAGTGTTCACACAAATCACTCACATAGTTTTCTAATGCACTCAGCTTTGACATGGTCGGCTACATCTTTTTGACACATAACTCTATGTAGAATATTTTCCTAACACGGTAGGACTAGTCATCTTATGAGGACTCCCTCTGTGTCAACAACAAAATTACATTGTTGAAGAAATAGATGGGTACTTATGTACGAGCTCCAGTTGAGTAGCGAACTCAGGCTCTTTGATATTTACGCGGACGTGCTTTCAATTCTGTTCAACGAGCTCTTGGCTCTTGATGACTAACTGAGTTAACACGCTGATTTTCATCTTCGTTTATGCATCTTTATTATTGGAACGCTTTTCAGGCGGCTAGAAGCTCTGCCTTGTATTCAATGCCTTGAGTGAGTATCGCAAATGCCGTCCTCACCGTTTTGTTGGCCAATGCAACTGCCGCAATCTTCTTGCCTCACCGAGCTACTAGCTGTTGTATCCAGAGATCTTTGTTGGTGACAGCCTCTCGTTTGCAAACTCGAGAGACGGCTGCCATAGCTCCGGTGATTAGTTGGCTTCGCAGCAAACTATTCTTAACATTTCTACCGATTGAACCCAGTTTTACCTTTCCACCCGATGTGTGCTGGATAGTACTGGAGGTGCTGAATAGCCATTCGACAAATTCATGGCGTGTCATTTCAGTATTTGATTGCACTTTCATGTTTGTGTAAACGCACACTTAAATAGCTTTTTTTGCCAAATCTACACCGCCGATAGTATTCTTCATGACGGACTCTCCCTAACATAATTTGTGTGGGAACAATTACATTACCCCACCTCCCGCGAGGAGGTGGGGTAATGTAATTATCTGTTCACTTTACGGCAATTCTGGGGCGAGTCAAACACCAACAATGGCTTAGGAGTAGGATTTCCTATTTGACGGTTTTAACCAAAAGGTGAACACTTTGTATGGTGAGTTCAACCGGACGATGCAACACAATATACCTTTAAGGAGGAATTATTGAGCTTCGATATCGTCGATATTCAGATCAAGAAAAATCCCTGATGTGGACTCGGTGGCGCCAAGGCGATGGTTTGCGAGAGATTGCAAGACTGCTCGAACGCGGGCCCGCATCAGTTTCCGAGGTACTGAGTCGAACAGGCGGAATACAACCGGCTCCTCGATCACGCTCTTTGCGTGCGCTGTCCTTGGACGAGCGAGAAGTCATTTCCCGTGGCCTAGCATCTGGGACGTCCTTACGTGCAATCGCACAAGAGCTAAACCGAGCACCATCGACAGTCAGCAGCGAAGTTGAGCGTAACGGCGGTAGTGTTAACTACCGCGCTGCGACTGCCGACCAATCGACCTGGAAGCGTGCACTGCGCCCGAAGGTGTGTAAATTGGCCCGTCGAGCTAAACCAGTCAAAGCGCTCGCGACCCAACTTATTCAACAATGGTCACCTCAGCATATCGCTGGATGGTTGAAGAGACGTTATCCAAATAACGAGCTCTATCACGTGTCACACGAGACTATTTATAAAACACTCTACATACAGACCAGAGCCATTCTGAAGAAGGAGTTACTATCATGTTTGCGAACCCAAAGAGTGATGCGACGGTCAAGACAATCGATTCTAAAGACAGCGCCAGGTAAAACCGTTGATGCTGTTCCGATCAGTGAGCGTCCGCCATCAGTCGAAGATAGAGCGATACCTGGCCATTGGGAAGGTGACCTCATTGTCAGTACGAACAACAGCTACATCGCCACGCTAGTTGAACGTGAAACGCGCTGTGTCATACTTACCGAAGTAATAGACATGACGACTAAAGTCGTTATCGAAGCGCGGATAAAACAGTTGAAAAAACTACCCACTGAGTTATACAAATCACTCACTTGGGATCGTGGTTCCGAGCTAGCCGGTCATAAAAGATTTACTGTGGCCACAAACATCTCCGTGCACTTCTGCGACCCGAGCAGTCCTTGGAAGCGTGGCTCGAACGAGAATACAAAACAATTATTACGCCAGTATCTTCCTAAGGGCACAGACCTATCTGTTCATTCGCAGACTGAACTTAATCGTGTTGCGTGACAGCTAAACGAAAGCCCGGAAAAACGCTAGAATATGAAACACCAGCCGAATGTTTTGAGGCCTGTAGGGCTACCACCGTCTGAAGATCACTAAACGGAGGTGCTCAGGCAGATAAGGAGACGAAGCTAAACGTCGGCTTTTATTCCGGTTGCGGCCATTTCCTGCCGCTCAGCCATCCCTGTAAATTTACAGCGTGCCGAAAGGATCGCTCGCATTTGGGGACGTGTTCTAGTCGACTAATCCCAACTGTCGGGCGATAGTGGCACTGTCGTAATAGTCGCGGCCTTCCACCACCATGCCGTCTTTGACTCGCATCACCGAGCAATAGCGGACTTCAGCTCGCTTGCTGGTCGGTGGAAAATCCCCGAGGCTTGAGCGGAGTATTCCAGAATGAACTCCAGTGTTACGAAATTCAACAGTTGCCCATTCGCCACATTGACTGACAATTACATTCTCTACCTTACACAGTCCATCCGGAAAGGCTTCTCGCCATCGGTAGTAGTCAGCTTTGTAGGCTTCTTTTCCTGCTAGTTTCTCTCCGCGAGCGATATCCTCGAAATCACAATCCTCCGCGATTACTTTCGCGCCTCTTTCTGGATCGCGCATATCCCACGATTCATGAAATTGACGGACAACTTTCTCTGTCGGATGCATTGTTTTACTACCTCTTTACATCTAGCCCAGGATAATAACTGGGCCTTGATTGGAAATGCCAGCTAAATTTCGAGCTCCACTGGCTATAGCTGGAATCCAAGCTTGTAAATTCAAATAATAGATAGTCAGCAAAGGGAACCTTGCCGCCTTTCCAAAGACAAAAAGCTTCGTCCGCTACAGAGAATTTGAGTAGCTCAATTTGCAATAAAATACAACTAATCGTTTCTACTGTAGAATCCGTATTTTCCAATAGGTGTTGCATTGACCGATTGAATCCAAGAAGCAATGTGTTCACTAGCTATTGGATAACCGTCGCTTTACGATAGCCCCTACTTATGCTGGAAAAAAAGAGGAATTAGGGGAATGACGCCCTATCGGCACTAAACAACGCACAGACACCCCCAAAAGGCTGGGATGGCCGGCGTTCACCTTCTTTGGGAGCTAATGATTTACAAGCAAACTATTTCACTGGATACAAGAAGCCGATTTATTTGATGGTGCAGACGCCTTCCATAAAATCGTCAATTTTAATTTGAATGGCTTCGTTATATTTTTTCCTAGATTTTGTGGCCTTTATGGCCATAATTAGATCAGATAGGATTTCTGCACCGGCGGATAAATCGGCTTCTTGTTTCGTATCATTCATAGGGGCATTCTCCTTTTTTTTTGTATCGCTAGAAGTCAGCAACAAAAAGGTGAATGTCACACGATACGAAACACTCCTAAACTCTTATTATTCTCTTTAACGTCTTACTAATACTACTGTGTCACGGAAATAAACTATTCTCAGCAAGAAAAAGATGTTAAGGAATTGCGTAAAACCAGCGCGAATGCAGTATCCACCGAGTGATCGTGTCCAGGTTTCGCATACATTGGCACCTCGGCAACTTGCAGGTCTTTGATCAGTCCGCGAGCGTCCAGATCTCGTAGTACGGCTTCAAACCCCACCTCTTCGAAAAACGCTTTCTTAACACCAATCACAAAGAGGGCGTTGTCGCGTGCAATATCGAGAAAGCTTTCCAGTGGATCGGGGCCGAGATGTCCCGAAGTGCAAGTTCCTGCGGACAGAGCCGCGCCGTAGTCGTTAGCGATTACCTCTAAAGATTTCGTAAGATCCACTTTGTACAGAAAACCATAGAGTCCCTTCTCTTTCGACACGTGTGGCATATCAACTGAAATATCGATTCCGTCAATTTGCTCGTGCGGGAAGTTTAAGGCACTTGCCACAAGCCCGGTCCCGCATCTGATATCAGCGATTGGTGTGTCAGTTTTGGCGGCGGTATCACGATATGCCGCAGCGATCGCGGCGGGATAATGGCATCCAAAATTGTCTGCAAAGTCCATATCGTAGGTGGATGCAAAAGCATCATAGTATTCTGCATTA
>JBLIIE010000217.1:0-7497 GCA_047634635.1 Granulosicoccus sp.
AATTCAAATTGAATCTTATATAAGCACCAGACACCAACACCTTCACTGACCAAGCAACTCCACACAACTTTCATTACCCCTTTGGGCTGATCTTTATGGTCAGCCTTTTTTTTGCCTGGAATTCCATACCCTTTCTAATCGCCCCTCCAATCAAAGACTCAATACAGCTACACTAGATCCAAATCGACATACAAGGCTTCCAACATGGCAGTGCTAGTCATCAATTGTGGCTCCTCAAGTCTTAAATACGCCGTATTCACAAACGATGAATCACTACTAGCATCTGGCAAACATGAACGTCTGGTACAGGATGCCAATGCGGGCGTCTCGCACGCAGAGGCTGTCTCAGAAGTATTACGTGAATGCAGAAAATTCGATATTGAATGCGTCGGACATAGAGTGGTGCACGGCGGAGCGCTTTACCACCAACCGCAACTAATCGATGACTCTGTACTCAATGCGATTGAGCAGTACATACCCGCAGCTCCGATGCACAACCCCTTTAGCCTCGCAGCGATCAAAGCAGCACAGGAAGCATTACCTACAGTCCCGCAGATAGCTGTATTTGATACCTCCTTTCATGCACGGATGCCTCGACGCGCCTCCACTTACGCCATTGATTACGACGTGGCTCAAAAACACGGTATACGACGCTTTGGTTTTCATGGCATCTCTCATGAGTATGCCGCCAATGTGGCAGCCACCTATCTGCAACGTCCACTAGATGAACTACGCCTAATAACGATGCATCTGGGCAATGGTGCTAGTGCCTGCGCTGTAGAGTTTGGCTGCTCCACCGAAACGAGCATGGGTAACACGCCACTTGAAGGTCTTGTTATGGGCACACGTTCTGGTGATGTTGATGCTGGAGTGATATTAAACTTACTGCACACTGGAGAGTACGATGTTGAATCTCTAAGTACTCTGCTAAATCATCAAAGCGGATTAGCGGGCTTGTCCGGCTTAGGCAATGATCTACGCGAAATCGAAGCAGCTGCAGCTGCAGGCCATGACCGTGCAAGATTGGCAATAAACGTTTTCGCTCATCGAGCACGTAAATACATAGGCGCCTATGCAGCAGCTATGGGCGGTATCGATGCTATAGCGTTTACCGGTGGCATTGGTGAAAACAGTGCAAGCATGCGCAGGAGAATTCTGCAAAGACTTGAATTTTTAGGCGTCATGATCAATGAAGATGCCAACTACGATGCCAGCATTCAACACGACAACGAGTATGCAGTCATCAGCACCAACAACTCACGTGTAGATGTCGTTGTTGTTAAAACCAATGAAGAGTTAATGATTGCACGTGAGAGTCTGCGTGTTATTGGGTCTGCGGATACCACATCTGAAAGCCTTGTGACTACTTCAGTAAGTATAAAAAATGAGACAGAGCTTCCCCCGATTCCTATCGCTGTAAGTGCCAGGCACTGTCATCTAACAGCAGAAACGTTTGCACAGCTTTTCGGCACCGATGCTTCACCTACTCCAATCAAAGATCTGTACCAACCCGGCCAATACGCATGTGCAGAAAAAGTGACGCTTGTGGGTCCTCGCAACCGAATTGAAAATGTTCGTCTACTCGGACCGCTGCGTAATTATGACCAAATCGAGATTGCAAGAACCGATGAATTCAAACTCGGTGTTGATGCACCCGTCAGAAATTCTGGACAAGTAAAAGGCTCGGCACCTATAACCATTGAAGGGCCTTCTGGCACCGTACATCTGAAAGAAGGTTTAATCTGCGCACGTCGCC
Source organism: Granulosicoccus sp. (assembly GCA_047634635.1). Classification (GTDB taxonomy): domain Bacteria; phylum Pseudomonadota; class Gammaproteobacteria; order Granulosicoccales; family Granulosicoccaceae; genus Granulosicoccus. The sequence continues at coordinate 1,757 of JBLIIE010000217.1, forward strand.
ATATTCATATGCATGTCGACGATGCAAAGCTATACGGTGTACATGACAAGGAACAAGTATCAGTTGCCATTATTGGAGGCGAGCGCGATCTTATCTTTGGTGATGTACTGGTTCGTGTCAAAGACAGCTACAAGCTGGAAATGCATATCGATACTGATGAAGGTAATGCAGCGGAACTTATGCCAGGAAGCGCTGGAAGTATAAATCCAATAGATCTAGATGACGTTTATCTCAACGTTGAATTTAGAAAAGCACATCTAGGCTCACTAAAAAATTAGTAACTGCAAAATTATTGCACTCCTTTGAGACTGCTAAATGCGCAAAAATAAAAAATGAACCAGCATGGTGCAAAAAAACAAAAATCAACTTGAATTTCGACAACGCCACAATGTTCTGTAAAGGCATTCACTCAAACTGAGCTTTCTATAATTCATGTTTACACAGATGCACTTTGCACACCACGAACTCATCTATCCGCGTATGCATGCATATAACGCTGCTGAAGTATCAATGCGCAGAGGAGCAAAAGTGGCATTTAGATTTACTTGATTAAGCACTGGCTAAGAATTATTCAACAACCCCAAAGCTGTTGTAAACAAGCGATAACGCCTCATGAGCGTGCAGGCAACACGATAGCCCTGAAATCGATATTGTTACATTCTATGACTGCATGGGATCAGGTTGACACAAAGGGCTCTTTAATGAGAAATTGTTGCGATGTTTGTCGAGAAATTCGAAGTAACAGCCCATTTTAGTTCTGATTAGTTAACGTATTGAGGAATCACGTATGAAATTGTTCAAAAACATTGCTAGGACAGTCATTGCTAGTGCCTGTCTGTTACACATAGGCTCAGCCCAGTCTGCAGATTGGATAATGACCTCGGGCTATCCCGAAGATAATTTTCACACCAAGAACATTCAAATGTTCATAGACGAAGTAGAGCAAAACACGTCTGTCAATATCGCACTTAATGCCAATGATTCACTCATCAAGCTCAATGTAATCAAAACAGCTCTTCAACGTGGTCAAGTCGCCATCGGCGAAATTCGCTTGGGTGTCTACGGAAATGAAGACCCAATGTACACACTTAGCGGCCTGCCCTTCATTGCCCCAGATTATGAGTCCGCGTGGAAATTAAAGGACATGCAAAAACCGTATTTCGATGCGCTGTTTAAAGAAGCGGGTTTACGTATTCTTTACTACACACCATGGCCAGGACAAGGTTTCTATACAAAGTTCCCAGTCAACTCCACCGCAGATTTTGAAGGAAAGAAACTTCGCATTTACTCCACAGCCACGCAGCAAATGGGTGATCTACTGGGTTTCGATGCAACAATTTTACCGTTTGCAGAAATTCCTCAAGCGTTCTCTACTGGACTGATCGAAGCACTCTTTACCAGTCCTCAAACCGGCATCGATATTCAGGCGTGGGACAACACTACAGACTTCACTTATGCAGGCGCAATTTTCACTAAGAATGCGGTTGTAGTAAATGAGGAATTCTTCAGCGCTCTGTCTGATGAAGACCAAACGGCCATCCTGGCTGCTGCTGTAACAGCAGAGGCTCGAGGTTGGGAAATGAGCGAAGAGACGACCAAAGCTCAGCTAGGCACCCTTGCAGAAAACGGGATGACCGTCTCTGATGCACCAGAGCAAGTAATAGAGAAAATGAAGGAAATTGGCTTGGTGATGATAGATAACTGGCGTGCTGAGGCTAGTCCGGACGCAGAAGCAGTGCTTGATAAATTCCTTGGTATGTAGTCTGACTGACAGCCCTTCAAATATAACATTGGCGGTTCAATGAACGTACGACGCGTACTTGATGGGCTCTATCTATGGAGTGGATACCTGGCAGCGTTTTGCCTGGTATCCATTGCTATCACAATTGTGTTGCAAGTTGCCGGCAGATTTGTCGGGCTCACGATCGATTCAACCGAAAGTGCCGGGTTCTTTCTCGCGGGAGCCACTTTTCTGGGATTGGCTCATACGTTTCGCCAAGGGGAACATATCAGAGTCACCCTGGTAACAAGAATAGCAAAGGGGCAACTTGCCCGAATTCTGAACCTGTGGGCCGTAGGAGTCAGCATCGCCCTACTGCTTTACATGACTTACTGGGCATTCGATCTTGTGTATTTTTCATACAAATTCAACGATATTAGCCCTGGACTTCTCGCCATCCCTTTCTGGATTCCCCAATCAGTCATGGCGATAGGATTACTAGTGCTGAACATTGCACTCATTGATGAGCTTGTGTCGATTATTAAAGGCCAAGAACCCAGTTACAACCGCAAACCGATTATATAACGATGGATGCCAGTGCAATCTCAATGGTGCTGTTCGCCCTTATGCTACTCCTTCTTGCCAGTGGTCTTTGGGTAGCACCGACACTTATAGCTGTCGGCTTTGCAGCTCTGACACTTTTTTCTGCAGTTCCAGTGGGCTCAATCATGGCTAGCACCCTGTGGGATGCAAGCTGGAACTGGGCGTTAACCGCCTTGCCGTTATTTATCTGGATGGGTGAAATATTATTCAGGACCCGCTTATCCTCGGACATGTTCAACGGCCTGGCCCCTTGGGTAGCTCGTCTCCCAGGGGGCCTTCTCCACGTTAATATCATAGCGTGTGGTGTTATGGCAGCAGTTGCTGGCTCCAGCGCCGTGACGTGCGCAACCGTAGGTAGAATGAGCATGCCTGAACTGCAAAAGCGGGGATACGATGAAAATCTATCCATTGGTACTCTGGCGGGCTCTGGAACCTTGGGTCTACTTATTCCACCTTCAATCATGCTTATTGTTTACGGCGTCATAGCACAGCAATCCATTTCCAGAATGTTCATCGCAGGTGTACTCCCCGGCTTAATGCTCATTTTAATGTTCATGGGCTATGTGATGATCAGAAGTAAATTGAACCCATCGCTGGCGCCTTCTGAATCCGGCAAACCAACGTTACGTGAAAAGCTATGGGCATCGCGACTACTACTCCCTGTGCTGGGCCTGATCTTCACTGTTATCGGATCAATCTACGGTGGATACGCGACACCAACTGAAGCCGCCACTATCGGTGTACTAGGCGCATTGTTTCTCGCGTTTGTATCTGGCAGCTTAAGTAAAGCGTCCTTCATGGACAGCCTTATGGGCGCAGTCAGAACCTCATGCATGATCAGTTTTATTCTGGTGGGCGCGGCGTTCCTATCAATTTCAATGGGCTTTACCGGAGTCCCGGCTGCGCTAGCAAGTGTAGTAGAGCACTGGGAGCTTTCCCCCGCTATGCTGCTAGTTGTATTAACCATCCTGTACATCTTTCTGGGTTGTTTCCTAGACGGTGTATCCATGATGGTTATTACAGCTGCCGTGGTACTGCCCATGGTCCGAGACGCAGGCATCGACCTAATCTGGTTTGGAATATTCACAGTCATAGTGGTGGAGATGGCACAGATTACACCTCCAGTGGGTTTCAATCTATTCGTGCTGCAGGGGATGACAGGTCGGGATATTTTTCAGATAACCCGCGCCGCCATGCCATTTTTCTTTTTAATGCTATTGGCCATAGTCATCATCAGCGTTTTTCCACAAATCGTGACCTGGCCTGTTGACTATATGGTCAACCGACGATGAATTGGACAATATCATGGATATCCAGCGTGATTTAAAGGGCAATTGGGGCCAACCTGACGAACCATCACCCTGGCCTAACAATGCCAAGCTGGCAGTCTCGTTTGTCGTTAATGTTGAAGAAGGATCAGAGCTCTCTATTCGCGAAGGTGATGAACGTAACGAGCCCGTGTACGAGGTGCGTGAGGAAGTGAAAGACGGCCCAGACCCATGCATGGAATCCCATTTCAACTATGGCCCTCGTCGTGGGTATCAGAGAATCATGGACGCGTTCACCGAGCACAACGTAAAGGCCACATTTTCCACCTGTGGTCGATCTGCACATCGCTTACCCTGGTTACTTAAAAATGCCATCTCCAACGGCCATGAAATAAGTGCTCATGGCTGGCGATGGGAACGCCATGCGGGTATGTCACGCGACGCGGAAGAACAAATAATCGCAAATACCTACAATGCAATCAAGGCGGCATCTGGTACTGCACCCGTTGGATGGCATACGCGTTCTGCGTCTAGTGCAAATACTCGAGACCTGCTCGTACAGCATGGCGGTTTTGCCTATGACTCCGACGCGTATGACGATGACATGCCACGCATAGAATCTGTTAACGACCATGAACACATCATCCTTCCATACGCATTCGACACCAACGATATGCGATTCTCACCTGGTGGCGGTTTTATACAGGCGACAGACTTTTCAAACTACGTTATTGCCGCCTTTAACCAGCTACTTAACGAAGGTTCCACATCAGTTCGCATGCTATCCATAGGATTGCATCTACGCATCATAGGCAGACCCGCAAGAATCTCAGGTCTACACAAAATCCTGGAGCATATCTCCAATAACCCTGCAGTCTGGTTAACCACCCGTAAAGACATTGCAGCATGTTGGCGAGATCAAAAAGGGCTTGCCCCTTGGTCACCCACAAGCGATAACTGAAATTGACGAATACGATGCGAATTTTACTGCTAAATCCGAATATGAGCTCCGCAATGACCAACACCATGGCAACCGTTGCTCACTCGTTTGCCTCAGACAATGTAGAAATAATTCCAGTAACTGCAACAAAGGGTTTCCCCTACATCTCCTCGAGAGCCGAAGCCCAAATAGCGGGCGCGTTCGCACTGGAAACTATTGCAGATCATGAAGATGACGTCGACGCAGTCATCATCGCAGCCTTCGGCGACCCGGGACTCAAAGCCGCTCGCGAACAATTCAATCTTCCCATTGTAGGGATGGCGCAGGCATCCATCGCAGCCGCGGCCCTACTGGGCGAACAATTCTCTATTGTCACCTTTACTCCTCTGATGTCCCGGTGGTATATCGATAGTGTTGAAGACAGCGGCCTTAGCTCTAAATTCCTGGGTGTGCGAACACCTGAGGCAAACACATTGGACCCGTTTGCCGACCAATCCACAATGGACACTGAATTACTCCGACTAGTCAACCAATCCGTATCAGAGGATAGAGCTGATGTCGTCATTCTCGGTGGTGCCCCGCTGGCAGGCATGGCGTCCAAAATGCAATCACAGGTCAATACACTGCTACTAGATCCAATTTCAAGTGCGGTAGCGCTGGCAGAGTCTTTAGTCAAACTCAGTGACAAGGCCGCATTTGCCAATCGACACTCTCGGCCAGCCTTTAAAGAATCAACTGCCCTCTCTCAAGCTTTAACAAAATCAATGAAGGGAGATCTGTAGAAAATACTCCGGCGTTAGTGAGATACAGTAGGCCCAGATCACCGGAACCACGCAATGAATTCTGCCAACATTATCCTACTGTTTGGATGTGGCATCCGCTTTACAGGCCTACCGCAAGGAACTCAGAGAGATCGGCAACGCTCTCTGCCTATTAGTCATAGTCTCAGAGTTAGGAGCAATGGTCGACTCCCTGTTATTGCTAAACTCTGATCCAGCTTTTTTCGTATCTCTGGTGCCCTATTTAATTCTATTGGCCACTAGTTTTATACTTCGGTTCCGGACTTGGCATATCGTTATTAGCTATCGCAGAGATTATCGGTTTTACTGAATTTCACAAGACAAACAGTATCAAAAATCTACTAGCGACTAGCTTCACTGCCATCAGCATCATAATTTTTGGAATCGGGGGCTTAATGCATGGCTAGAAG
>JBLIIE010000218.1:0-7476 GCA_047634635.1 Granulosicoccus sp.
TCTGGCAAGCTTGTCGCTGAAGCAACAACGTTGTGGATCGGTAGACGAGATGAGTAATGGGGACGATTACCCTATCACTGGTCTGAAACCAAGCCGAATCTAGTTTTCACCCGTACTCTGTCTCATAACCTTAAAATGCTTTAATGGTATGACCGACAAACCAAAAGACCGGCGGGCTGTCCCCATCCCACATAGACGACTGTCCAGACTCGGGCGCATGGGTGTTATGGCCATAGGTGTTGCTGGCAATATGGTCGTGAATGGTATCGCGCAGTTTAGCAAAGGACAGCGTCCAGCTTTACGGGATCTTTTTTTAACGCCAAGAAATATTATTCGCGTCACAGATCAGTTAGCCCAACTGCGTGGAGCAGCAATGAAAATTGGTCAACTTGTGTCTATGGATACGGGTGACTTTCTGCCGCCTGAGCTGGCGCACATCATGGCCCGGCTTCGCGAAAATGCTGACAGCATGCCGCCATTCCAACTTAAGCGAGTGCTGGCTGCCCAATGGCCCGACAGTTGGCCTAAGTCATTTAAATCATTCGACATGCGTCCCATCGCGGCAGCATCCATTGGTCAGGTACATCGCGCGCAACTCAATGACGGGAGCAGCTTGGCGATCAAGGTTCAATACCCAGGCGTAGCGACTAGCATAGACAGTGACGTCGAAAACATCGGCGTTTTGATCAAACTATCTGGTTTGCTCCCTCAAGAGTTCGAGTTAACACCTTATTTACAGGAAGTACGCCAACAACTGCACGAAGAAACCGACTATCAGGCAGAAGCAGCGCACCTTAGGCGGTTTCAAGTGCTTCTGGGTGATGTACCGCATTTTGTTATTCCCCGCATTTTTGACGATTGGAGTACGCCAAGTATCTTGGCGATGGAATACGTTGACGGAATCTCGGTAGACGAAGTCGCTGCGCTTTCACAGAAAGTGCGTAATCGAGTCGCAAAGCATCTTGTTGCGCTGACGCTTCAAGAGTTGTTTGAGTTTGGGGTCATGCAAACGGACCCGAATTTTGCGAACTATCGATACCAGCCAGATACTCAAAGGATTGTATTACTCGACTTTGGTGCGACGCGAGAAATTGCACCATCAGTCATAGCGCAATACCGTCAGTTGATTCGCGCAGGTCTGGCAGAAGACGATATCGCGCTAATGGAGGCGGCAGGCGCCATCGGTTTTATTAACACTAAAGTCAGTGCGGCGCACCGGGATCAGATCTTGCGCATGATGCGACTTATTTTTAAGACGCTGTCGGCTAGTGCGGTATTTGAATTTAGCGACCAGGCCATCGCCAAACAATTGCAGGCCGATGGTTTAGCGCTCATGGCGGATGGTTTTATGCCACCGCCTTTGCCCATTGATGTCTTGTTGTTGCATCGAAAATTCGCTGGAATTTTTCTGATTTGTGCACGGCTGTCTGCCGCAGTGAATATTGTTGATTTGTTGCAGCCCTACCTTATTGACGCCAATGCGTGATTCGGTGCAAGTCGTCTGGTTCAAACGTGATTTGCGCATCACTGACCACGCGCCGTTGTTGGCCGCGTCAAAAACGGGTGCAGCGGTGCTACCGCTCTATATTGTTGAGCCAGAATACTGGGTTCAGCCATTTGCATCGAAGCGGCACTGGTATTTCATTCATGACTGTCTGGTCGACTTAAACACATCGCTGAGCGGCTTAGGACAACCGCTTATTATAAAAGTTGGCGATGCTTGTGAGGTTCTGAATACCCTGCACTTGGATTACGAAATCAGTGCAATACATACGTTCGAAGAGACGGGAAATCGATGGACTTATGATCGAGATATTGCCGTCAGAGGCCTGTGTTCTGCTAACAATATTCTTCTGCATGAGTATCCGTCTAACGGTGTCGTGCGGAAACTGCGCAGTCGCGATGATTGGTCTAAAATTCGTAATGCACGGATGGCGCAGAAAATTGTGCCTAAACCGATTGCCTTGGCACCTCTGCCAGTCTTTTCATCGGAACCCCTGCCTGACAAAGACCATCCGATGTTCGGCACTCAGCCTATTGGTAAAGTTCAAAAAGGGGGGCGGGACACGGCTGTCGCAGATTTACGTAGTTTCCTAAATCACAGGTCTCGCGAGTATCTGTATCATATTTCAGCGCCTGACTTGTCTGAGTTCCATTGTTCCCGACTGTCTACTCATCTTACGTGGGGCACGTTGTCAGTGCGTGAGGTTGCACAATCGATTACTAAGCGCCTCAAGCAGTTGTCGCCGCTGGAGAAAAAAAGTTTTGGCCGTAACCTCACGGCTTTTGGGTCCCGCCTTGCATGGCGCTGCCATTTCATCCAGAAAATTGAAGACCAACCCGCAATCGAAACTCATTGCATGCATCCGGCCTTTGATGGTTTGCGGGTTCACGACCACAATGAGGCGTACTATCAAGCATGGGCTACCGGCCAGACCGGATATCCCTTTATCGATGCGTGTATGCGCAACTTGACTGCAGAGGGCTGGATAACCTTTCGAATGCGGGCAATGTTGGTGAGTTTTGCCAGCTATCAACTTTGGCTTGATTGGCGTGTCACTGGGTATCACCTAGCGAGGTTATTCACTGACTATGAGCCAGGTATCCACTACAGCCAACTCCAGATGCAATCAGGTGTGACGGGCATCAATACCATGCGTGTTTATAACCCGATCAAGCAATCTATGGAACATAACGAGGATGGCGCTTTTATTCGAAAGTGGGTGCCTGAACTCGCGAGTGTCCCGACTGCATTCATTCATGAGCCTTGGAAATGGCAAAAGACACTGATTGATGACTGCGTCTTTACGCTTGGTGAAGATTATCCCAAGCCAATCGTCGATCAAGCCATATCGGCGAAAGCGGCGAAAGAGAGAATCACTGATATCCGCAAAGGTTTGGATTTCAAGATTACTGCCAATGGTGTTTTTCTGAAGCACGGCAGCCGCAAAGCCCGACCCGGCAAGGTTAAGTCAAGCAAGGTCAACGATGAAGATCAATTGTCTTTATTCTAGTAGTGCCAACAAACGTCGTGGGTCGGTAGACAAAATTAGCAATGGGGGGATTACCCCCTCCCGCACCCGCGACGGCACCACGCCGGACCACCGCTTAAGAGCCCGCCCAAAAATATCTGGATATACAATATCCAGACTAGGGAATCCTGCTGGCGAGAATCACACCGCAATGTCATCAGCACTATATGCCTATATATATCAATGCTTTACTTTTAAACCTATATATCAGCTATAGTTTATATCGTATCGACCCCTCAAGTCTCGTCATGGAAATGACAAACGCGCTATATTTTTGTATAGACATAAATGAGCGAGCGTTATTCTAGATCCACTTATCGAAAAACATAGCAAGAGCATAGAATGAATCTGATCATCTCTTCTAGAATCAGACATAAGTTAAAGAATAAGCATGATGTTACAGAGGATGAAGGAACGCGTGCAAGAGATAGAAGAACTAGAACAAATGGAAATCAAAGCTGAAGAGCAGAAACAGAGGTTAAGTCGATCGAAACAGACGAATCCCGCATAAACCACACTGATCAACCCGCTTTCTTTCCGGCATTCAGCCCAAAAGCTCGTCTATTATAAGACGTCAACTACCTTCGAAATACACGGCAAAACGCTTAACAGTAGCTGTCCCTTGCTATCGATTTTTTAGCGCGCCGCATATCCAATACCGGCGTTTAAATCCATAACCGCGTTTTCTTTTAGGGTTTATGGATAGGCATCAGATCGTCAGGCGGTTGGTCCCGCCCACCCAACGGACCAATGCCAACTACGGGTGAATCATCGTAATGTTTTGCATCCATCATTTGTGCGGCCTGTTGCAGGCTGGAAATTATCATTTTTTGCTCCCAGTCTTGAAGAGCTGAAAATCGTTCTAAGAAACGTTCCTGCAAAGGCGCAGGGGCATTCTTTTGAGTTTCGACCGCCTTATCAGTCAGGTAGGCATGCACTTTTCGCCTATCCTTTATCGAACGCTTTCGATAAATCAGTTCGCGTTTTTCTAACCTATCTAAAATAGTTGTTACAGTAGGATGGCTCAGACTTATCTCATCGGCGAGTTCTCCAATGGTAACTTGCCCTTTATCTCGTATTGCTTGTAACAGCAATATCTGTGGGGCAGTCAAGCCGAAAGTTCCGGCCAGGTATTTCGAGTGCAGATTAGTAGCTCGAATAACGCACCGCAGCGCTACAATTACCTCTTTAATCTGGCTCAAGATTATCTCCTGTTCAATCATGCGATACGCGGCATTGCCCCCGGAGTGCACTGAGTGCAATCTCCAGCGTCAAACATCCTTTTCCACATAGCCCACAACCTGGTGGGTGGGAGAGTAGCGCTATAGGTTATCTGCCCTGTGCGGTTTATTGGTATCTAAACCTGTTGCATTCGCCTGCCTGAATATCCTAAGTGCTCAATAAATATTCTATAGTAGGGTGGAATTTTCATCGATTGTACTTAGAATTTATATTTCGTACTGTAACTACTAAATCCCCATGAAACCCTAATATATTTGCCTAAAAACCTCTATATACGAAAACGATCTATAACAAAACATTATCATAGTGATACTGTTTTATTTGACATGGAAGCATGATCTCACGCGCTCAGTAAATATATGCCAGATTTTTAATTAGAGCTCTAAGTTAGTTAGGATCATATTCAATATATGTCAGGGGATAGAGTGAAAGATCGTCAGTTGACAACGTTTAGGATAGGAGAGTGCATGGACAGCCACAGTGTTATTTCACTAGACGGAATTCCGACAAACCAGGAATTTGGCGTTGAACCTACAGAAATGAGAGAAACCGATCACTATCAAGCAGAATATGTAGAAAAGTTTGTGGAACAGTGGGACCAGTTAATTGATTGGCAGGCACGATCTGACAGCGAAGGACTATTCTTCATAGATCAGCTAAAAAGCCATAAGAAATATGAGATCCTCGACGCCGCAACCGGTACAGGCTTCCATTCAGTGCAGTTACTCAAAGCCGGTTTTAATGTCACGAGTGTAGACGGCAATGGGCAGATGCTAGTTAAGGCCTTTGAAAATGCAAAAAAACACGGCTATGTCATGCAGACGGTGCACTCTGATTGGCGTTGGCTTAATCGGGATGTAAACGGTAAGTACGACGCTATCATCTGTTTGGGCAACTCATTTACGCACTTGTTCAAAGAAAGTGATCGGCGCAGAGCCTTATCTGAGTTTTATGCGGCATTAAAACATGATGGTATTTTAATTATCGATCAACGCAACTATGACAGTATTCTGGATAATGGATTTTCTTCTAAGCATAAATATTACTATTGTGGTGACAAAGTTTCTGCCCAACCTGTGCACGTAGATGATGGGCTAGCGAGATTTGAGTATGCGTTTCCGGATGGGTCTAAACACTTTCTCAATATGTTTCCATTACGCAAAAAGTATATGCAAGGTTTACTAAAACAGAGCGGGTTTCAAGCTGTCCAGACCTTTGGCGATTTTCAGGAAACCTACGCAGAAGATGAGCCTGATTTTTTTGTTCACATCGCACAAAAGGCCTATCTCGATGAATGACAGAAATACAGCGGAGGTTGTTGCCGAAACCTACTATGACAGCGTTGATGCTGACCGGTTTTACGAGACGGTCTGGGGTGGCGAAGACATTCATATCGGTTTATACGAAGCAGGCATGTCCATTTTCGAGGCCAGTCGCAAAACGGTAGAGACAATGGCTTCAATGCTCGGTGGGATTAATGCCGAGAGTCGTGTACTGGATCTTGGATCCGGTTATGGTGGATCTGCCAGGTTTTTAGCGAAGCAATTCGGCTGCCGTGTGACCTGCTTAAATTTAAGTGATGTCCAAAATACAAGAAACAAACAACTATGTGAAGAGCAGGGTCTGGGAGACGCGGTACGTGTTGAGCATGGCAGCTTTGAATCGATTCCCTTTGAGCAAGATAGTTATGATGTGATTTGGTCGCAAGATGCATTCCTGCACAGCGGTCGCCGGAAAAAGGTGTTGCTTGAAATTTCGCGCGTATTAAAAAAGGGCGGCGAGCTGATTTTCACGGATCCCATGCAAGCTGATGATTGTCCGCCAGATGTATTGCAACCAGTTTATGGTCGCTTGAACCTTGAATCTTTGGCTTCCTTTGCTTTTTACCGCCAAAATTTAGAGGCTCTGGGGTTTCATGAGTTAGACAGTCACTCATTGACCTCTCAGTTGCGAAACCACTACTTTGAAGTGGGCGAGCAGTTAAAGCGGCGGGCACCTGAGTTCGTGAAGACCATTAGCGGTAAGTATATTGATGATATGCTGAGTGGGCTGCAAAATTGGGTAAAAGCCGCGGATGCGGGGCATCTTGCCTGGGGAATATTACACTTCCGCAAGCCTGAATAACATTGTGCAAATTCACCGTTCTACGGAAAATCTGGTTTATGATCTCTGCGCTCTGCGTTTTCCGCGTCAGCTTCAAGATCTCCAACGACTTGTTGGAACATCTCATGTGCTGTCGATACTCTGAGCTTCACTCAGGTCTACAAGAATATTTGAGGTTATTGATTGGTAGCAGCTGAAATTGAATCTGACGACCGACTTCTTCGTCTTGCTGCAGGGCCTCGAGCGTGGCACGCAGTTGCCGGTAATCGCGGTTCTCTTTTATCAGTCGCACACGCTCCAGCGCACGATCTACAGCATTCAGCAACACTGGCATGCGTGTAGGCTTGGTCACATAGTCCCAGGCACCAAGCTTCAACGCTTTGATATACAGAGTTATCATCGTCGATCAAAAGAATTGGTTGCATTGCGCTATCCATCCTAGGCTCACTCAAGTTCGTGCAGGCTAAGTTGATATCAAATATCCTGTTCCCAATGTCACAGGTGTGCAAGCGCGTATGCCCGCACCTGCGACGGCACCACCCCCGCCCACCGCTTAAACGCCCTTCTAAAATTCGCCACATCCCCGAAACCCAACAAATACCCAATCTCTGCCACCGGCAACACAGTCCCCAACAAATACTCCCGCGCCAGCCGATAACGCACTTGATCTAGCACGTTCTGATATCGCCAGCCTTCCTGCGCTAACCGTCGCTGTAATGTGCTTTCACTCATATGCAGCCGCCCCGCCATCGCCGCGCAGGTGGGGAAATCTGCGCCCGACTCAATGAGCTGCTGCTGTACCTGTTCACTCACAGAACCACGATCACTATCCAGCGCAAACAGCCGGTCGCACTCCCGGCGAAAAAGCTCACCCGCGATGGGATTGGCGGTTGAGATCTTCGCTGTCAGGCTGGCCGCATCAAAACACAGGGCGTTGCGGCTGGCGCCGAACTGCACATCCAAGCCCAGCAACTGGGTATACAGGAGCGAGTTACCGCCGGGCACATAATCCAACTCAACTCGTACGGTGCCTGTCTGCTCACCCACCAAAATAACGCCACTGTTTAACACCGAGGCAAACAACATCTCGCCATAGCAA
>JBLIIE010000219.1:0-7466 GCA_047634635.1 Granulosicoccus sp.
TTGCAGGCATGGCCCTTTCTCCGGGTTTTATTGATCTACACACTCATTCAGATTTCACTTTAATTGCTGATGGCAAGGCAGAGAGCCAGGTTCACCAAGGCGTTACCACAGAGGTTGTGGGCCAGTGCGGTCACAGTGTCGCACCGTTACGACATCGGGATGAATTAGCCAGACAAGCGAAAGGTTTTGGTATCGACACAGAAGCAGACGGTTGGCAAAGCTTCGGAGAATACCTTGAAGCACTGGAGAAAAAGCCCTTGGGGGTTAACGTGGCAGCCTTTGTCGGGCACGGTGCAATTCATCACGCTGTGATGGGAGACGATTTACGATTTCCCGAACCCGAAGAAGTAGACCAAATGACCGAGCTGTTACGCCAGTCTCTCGAAGAAGGCGCCGCTGGATTTTCAACTGGATTGGAATACTGGCCAGGCAGTATGTCCAGCCCAGAAACCATCGAACCACTGTGCAGAGTTACTGCAGAGTACGATCGTCTGTATGCAACCCATGTGCGTAATCGTGATCGGTTTTATGACCTTGGATTCGGCGAAGCTATATCGACAGCTAGAGCTGCAGAGTGTCGATTGCAAATATCCCATATTCAACCCAAGTACGGAGCTCCGGACTATGCAATGAATCATACGCTTGAAATGATACGGCTTGACCAGAAATATGGACTGGATGTGGCCTTTGATATCATTCCACACGATTGGAGCCATACACTGGTGATGGCTATTTTACCTAAGTGGGCGCAGGAAGGCGGTGTTCAAAAAATTATTGAACGGTTGCAAGATACAAAAACTAGAGAACGAATCAAACAAAATCGGAACCCTATGTGGCTGTTGGTCGCAGATCGAATCTGGTCAAAGATAGTTTTGCTCAGCTCGCAAGAGAACCCACAACTAATTGGCGAAACGCTTGAGGACATAGGCAAGATGAGAGGTGTTGATCCTTACGATGCCGTGTTTGATTTATTACTCGAAGAAGGTCGATCAATGCAGCGACTCTTCTGGACCTCCAATTCGTTCCGACATGAAGATCTGGTGTTATGCCTGGAACAATCCGACTGTGCTGTTATTTCCGATACTAAGGCAGTTGCGCCCGTTGGTTTGCTGGAAAATGAAATTGGATCGCTTAGTGGGTATGGATGGACATCGGAATTTTTAAGTAAATACGTAAAGGAAAAAAAGACATTGTCATTGGCTGAAGGGATTCGACGCATGACTAGTTTGCCCGCAGAACGATTAGGCGTAAAAAACAGGGGTTTGATTAAGACGGGATTCAAGGCTGATATCACAGTGTTTGATCCGAATGCGGTTGCCAGTACCTGGACAATCAAGAAACCACGCAGTTTTGCGAAGGGATTCGAACACGTGTTTGTTAATGGCGTGCAAACCATTCACAGGGGTAAACGAACTCAGGATAATTGCGGGGAGGTTCTTCGTGGTAATGGTTAATGGTGAGTGTGTCACCAGTCGATCGGATGCCCACTCCTTATTTCTATAATGTGGAAAACCGAATGAAATGGCTGGTTTCAGACGTTTCTGTGAAATACTATAGACACAAACTATTCAAAGGATTATGCGATGGCAATCACCACAATGAGCCCCTCTGATAATTCTGCTGTAAATGAAAACTCTGTCAACCAGCGTGATCCTGTTCAGCAGGCGAAGCTCGAACTTGCAGCAGCCTATCGGCTCGCAGTTTTTCACGAACTCGAAGAAGGTATCGACAATCACTTCACCGTGACGGTTCCGGGAATGGATGGTCAATATCTAATATTGCCCTTCGGGTTGCACTGGTCTGAGGCCAGCGCCAGCGACATGATAGTTTTCGATGAATCCGGACGCACCCTGAAAGGTAAAGGTGAAGTTGAGTTGTCTGCCAAGTGCATCCATGCACCTATTCATCGAATAACAGGGGCAAGAGTTGTACTACACACTCACCAGCATTGGGCGGTTGCACTGAATATGCTCAAGGACAATCGCTTGCTGCCTGCAAGCCAGACTGCGGCATTTTTTCATGGACACATATCCTATGACGATACCTACGAAGGAACCGCAGACACTCTTGAAGAAGGTGAGCGGCTTGCGAGCTTGATTACCCCAAAAACACATGCCTTGTTTATGAAAAACCACGGTTTGCTAGTGGTGGGTTCGACGATTGCACAGGCTTACCGACGTCTATACAAGCTCGAACGAATTTGTCGGGCTCAAGTCACGGCAATGAGTACTGGGCGGGAGCTCGAAGTTCTGTCTGATGAAATTGTCGCTCGGGTCCAGACACCGCCGCCGGATGATCGTCATTCTGGAGCAGATCGTGAACAGATGTACTTTACTGCAATGATGCGCGTACTGGATCGGGTGAATCCCGGGTATTCCCGATAACACCATGTAGTGCAACTCTACCCGATAGAAGAACTACCTAGTTTTTGATAGTGCTTCAGCGCTACATTGGCACACTGGCCAATGCGCAGATCTCTCCAGTATTGTTAGCTGTGTGTCGGAGCCTGACACAGCCATATTGGTTTTATCCCATATTGCAATGTGTGAGTGTGGCGCGAATCAGCTTTGCGCTACCCGCAAAATTACTCACCCGAACGGATGTTATTTGGCCATACGTGTCACTAGTCAATCGGGTACCCACTCCATATCTCTATCAAGTGGAAAAACTGGTCGTGGCACACGGTTCAAATCCAATTTAACCAGATCCGGCGTGGTCAAACCGGGGGCATCAACCTCAATAATCTGCTCAGATTGAAAATGCTCATCAAAACCTGCCCGAAAATGCCCTCGGGATTTAATGACTAGAACACGCACATTCGCTAGATCGACGCCCATGCGTTCCAGAAATATCGGGTCAGCACACTGATGCCGACGACTGACGACGAGAATACGAATGCCATCCAGATTGAGCAGTGCGCACTGGCCAAGATCGATTCGCCGGCCTTCGTAAATACCTCGTCTACCGACACATAGCTCGTTCAGAAGTTTTTCAATGACGACCTCGGCTTCGTAGGGTTCTGAAAACTGGTTGCTTTCCCGTTGATTAAACAATGCCTTCATGCGAGCACCCTGCCCCGCTACTTGCGCCTCTGCAGCGAGTGCTGGATCAAACATCATACCCAGCACAACGCCCTGCAGCTGCTGCTCATGGATTGCGCGCAATAGATACGTGGTATTGCCTCTACCACCTCCACCGGGATTATCGGCCACATCTGCCAACAATATGGACGGTAGAGTCGCATTGGACAACACCACCTCTGCTTTCTTAACGGCCTCAGAAATGGGTGTTAGCTTTGCAATATATCGATGCCGCTCAGACCAAGCACGTGTGGCTAAATCATTAGCCAGCGATTGTGCCTTTTGCTGATCATTACGTGTGGTCACAACGACGGACATACCATTGGTTGAAGCATTGGCAGGGGCAAAACCTGCCAGGATTGAAACATTCAGCACAACGTCACTCAGGCAACTCTGCCCGTAGTTGATCAGGTCTGCGTAGGGACCAGTCGAAGTCAGTAAACTGACTGCCGGACTGATCATTGGCACTTTAACCAGCGCGCTGCAAGTTTTCATTCCACATTGCATTTCCAGCATAATTGCCGCAGCCTCGCGCCCGCGCTCGACCTGGTCCACATGTGGGTTAGTTATATACGCAACCATGACATCAGCCGCAGACATCATTGCTGTAGTCACATGTCCATGTAAATCCAGAGTAGCGACCACTGGTACCTCTGGGCCAACGGTTTCGCGAACCATGGCAAACACGGCGCCATCCGCATCGTCATTCTCTGTGCTTAATCCCGCGCCGTGTTCACTGATGTAAACACCGTCCAGTTTTCCATACAGCTCAGTGTGAGTTTGCAAACCTGCACGCATTTGCTTCAGCATGTCAGTGAAAAAACCATGGTCTGCCGGCCCCCCAGGAGGTGCTTCGGCAAGCACTATGGGCACAGCCTCCCAATCACCATGCTCGTCCATGGCCGCGCAGAAACCTCTTACGGTGCCCGGCAGCATGGCCCGATCCCCTGCCAGTTCGCGCGTAATTTCATCTTCTGCCAGATACAGCGTCTGCTCAAAAATCAAACGATCAGAAACAGGTGAATTCCGGTTCGATTCCAGCGAAAATCCAAGAATGGCTATGCGAGGGTTTTCTGCCATGGTGACCTTACTCCTAATGATGAACCCTTAAGTGGCGAGAACAAATTTTCAATTTCAATACAACGACTTGTCAGCATCACGGTTTCCCGGTTTTGCAGAACACGTTATTCTGCAAGCAATATTTTTCAGTGTACTAGTCGGACAGTCAAATTTGAGACCAGCTATTAGTTAGCAATAGTATCACTCCATTCGCTGTCATATTCTTGCGCTGTAAGCACCAAAGATTCAAGCCATAAATCGTACAGCTCCGGCTTTATGTTCAAGTGATTACGATCATGAGTCTCCGCAGGTACTGACAAGTTAACTTATTTATCTCAGTGTATCTCCGAGAATATCTACCTGCTACGCTACAGCATCTTTCCAAGACACAAAGGTGCTCATTCGAAGTGATCGATAATGTTTGGCAGAAATCAGATGACGACCCAGATTAAACAGATTGTAAACCGCTGCATGGACACCCAGAAAACGTTGCGCTTGTTGAACAGATTTTAATGCACGCATACCTCGCTCCCGAACCCTGATTGGTTGGTGGGAAAGCTCGGCTCGATTATTCGCATACTGGGACGTATCATGAATGGTCTCAGGTATCAATTCTCGATGCGCAACACCATAACTTCTCACTTTGTCAGTGACAATTTTTCGTGGCTCTTTACGATGCACCTTCAATAGTCGTTTAAAGAACCGTTTTGCCGCTGCACCATTGCGACGTTTCGGAAGAAACACATCAACGACTTCGCCATCCTGGTCCACCGCTCGCCACAAATAGTGTTGCTTACCACAGATGCTTACGAAAACTTTATCAATATAGAACGTATCTCCAAATCCTTGATGCCATCGTTTGAGTCTTCGTGAATATGCCGGTCCGAATTCGTTGCACCAGAGCCGAATGGATTCGTAACTGACGATAATGCCCCGTTCGGCTAATAGATCCTCTATGTCTCTTTGACTGAGATTAAAGCGATAGTAGAGCCGCACAGCGTACTGAATGATTTCTGGAGGAAATCGGTGTCTTTTGTACAATGATGCTGATTTGCTCATTCGGTAATTGTCGCTTAACATCACTAACTTGTCAGTACTTAGCGGGGGGTTAGAGGACATCTGAGTAGCCAACTGTGTAGTGTAAAAGTCTATTCTGCTGTGGGTTTGCTTCCAGCTCAATGTCATGGTTCAATTGAACCTTAAACGAATCAGTTCGCATCAAATGAAGGGCTAAAGTTACAGTACTGAATGGGCTGAAAATTCACACATAACTGGGTACAATTTTACATTAACGCAAACCGATAGCCACTAATATCGTTTTTACTGGTCATCTTATTTAATTACAAGTGATGTGAGGAGCACCTTATGATTAAGGGTTTCAAATTAACAGTAACTGCCAATCAAGCCCTATCATTTACCGGACTGGTTGGCGCTTTTTTACTTTCCTTGTGCTTTAGTTCAAACGTGTTTGCTACCACAGATGCTTGGCGTAGTTGGAGTGAAACTTTTGGCGAAACCGAGGATTGTATGGCGTGCCACACCCAATCTTATACTAACTCGCTGATAACAAACTTTAATGAGCGTGGCGATATAACAATTACCAGTGATGTCGCATCACTGGTAATTGATCTAGATGTGAGTGTGTCCGGATCAGGGCGGTTCTTGATTACCGAAATAAACAACACAACCCCTCTGGCTGATACATCAATTCCTTTTAGGCAGGATCTGCATACCTTAGATAATTTGACAATCCCGCTACACCCTAATCGCCGACAATTTCATCTTAAGTTTTGCGTTGGGCAGAATATCCATGGAGTCTCTCTCGGGCCTGGCACGCCTCGCCAAATCGAATGCGGTACAGTTACAGTTACTCGGGATCCGCCACCGGTAGTGGTGGAGCCACCCCCTAGCAGTATATGCACGACCTTTCCGGCCTTGTGCCTCGCCCCCATTGACCCGTGTCGGATTAATCCAGATAGCTGCATCACTGTACCGATTACTGAGAATCGGGACCCCATCGCTCAGCCAGATACCTTTGATATCAGCGCGGACATCGAGACAATCGTTCTCGACGTCTTGAACAACGATGCAGATCCCGACGGGGATGCCATCAGGATTCTGCTGGATGGCACAACAACTTCATTGGGGGGTACTCTAGCCTTGTTTAGTAACGCTGCTACCTATCAGCCACCCGTACTGCTGTCACAACCCGATTCTTTTACCTATCAAGTAGTCGATAGCAACGGCAATTATTCAGCGTTTGTCCCCGTTACGCTAATACCCGTCGATACAGATGGAGATGGCATAACGGACACCATTGATAACTGCGATCTTCAGGACAATATCGGTCAATTGGACAGTGACGGAGACTCCATCGGGGATATTTGCGATGGGGACCCTGATGGTGATGGAATACCGGGATTGCTCGGCGATACTTTTAATAGCGGCAGAGACCTGGCCGACGCTGAATGCTTATCCTGCCACTTAATCGGAACTGCCGGTGCACCCCTGTTCGATGATGCAGAGGAGTGGCAACGTTTGCTGGATCTGCGTGGCGTAGAAGGACTACTGGCTAGCGTCACCAACGGAATTGCCCCTGTGATGCCCGCCTTTGGGGAATTTTATACCGCTAGAGAATTGACTGAGGCGATACGCTACCTCACTGGGATTGAAGGTATCGAAAATCGTGGCGGACCAGGCGGGGATCTTGATCTTGATGGTGTGATAAATTCGCTGGATAACTGCCCTCTCGTTTCGAACCTCTCTCAGATTGACTCGAATGGCAATGGCATAGGTAATGTCTGTGAAGCGGACGCCGATGTGGATAGAGACGGGTATCGGTTTGATATTGACGACAACGACAACGATGCTAATCGCATGCCTGCGCAGAGCAACGACTTGGCACGCAGTACCTATTTTGTTAGCAGCCACCCGATGAGATTGGGTTCACTGGCATCGTGGATTTATGAAAACAATGACTACCGTGACGGCGCTATCATTCTTAGCGATGTGGATTTCCTCGCCGCCGCCGCTCGTTCGTTTGTTGGGGGCGATCCCGTCGTCGAATCAGAACTCGTCAGTGCTAGTGGCATTATCAATTTGGAAATTTATGAGGTAACACATTCTGCCGAGGTTATCATTGAGATGTTTGGTGGCTTGCCACTAGAGTCAGATCTGAGGCTGTATCAGCCGGCAGAGGCGAGTTGGCGCAGTTTTGACGTCACAGGCACCGACCAGTTAACCGCGGCTCCGCGCACAGGAGGCGCATGCCCCGCTGCCAGTTCACCAAGCTATAGCAATGAACTAAGAGCTGGACTGAGTTGCATA
>JBLIIE010000220.1:0-7372 GCA_047634635.1 Granulosicoccus sp.
TCAGACTACCTCGTAAATCCAGCTGAAAACTTTTAGTTGCCAACGATGACAACTACGCAATGGCCGCATAACTAGACCCTAGGGTTTAGTTGTACGTACTGCCCCGTTTCGGATCTGCCTGTGGGTTTGGGCGGGGGCAACAGACACAGGATCGCGTGAAGGGTCGCCCTTACACTGGATCGCTAAACAAATAATGGGCTCGCTGCTCTTTATGGTGCCCGTCCTGCACTGTAGTGGCTAAAGCCAATGACGGACCTAAGCATGTAGTACCGACAGTAGAGTACTTCCGGACGGGGGTTCGACTCCCCCCAGCTCCACCAACAGTAGGTTCAATAAGAACCAAAAACAGCCCGGTAAATCATATAAAGCAATGGTTTATCGGGTTTTTATTGCCTACAACTTCATAGGCCATCCCACAACATCTCAGTTTTTAAGTAACACTCGTAGTAACGTCGACCTGGTGTTACTAAATCTGGTGTTACTAAAATGGCTGGCACAACGAAACCGTTCACCAATACTGAAGTTCAGCATGCCAAGCCCAAAGAAAAGGAATTTAATTTGGCCGACGGTGACGGATTGGCGCTGCGGATAAAGCCCAATGGCACAAAGCTTTGGATCTTTAATTACTGTCGCCCGTACACCAAAAAACGAACATCGCTAAGCCTTGGAACACACCCCGCAGTAACTCTCACAGAATCGCAAAATAGGCGAGCCAAAGCTGTCGAGCTACTGGCAAAGAATATCGACCCAAAAGAATATAGGGACGAGCAAAGTCTCATTAACGAAAATGCGCACAGCAACACCATGGAACACATTGCTACTCAGTGGCTGGACGTTAAGAGTGTTGACATTACAAAAGACCATGCAGTGGAGACTTGGCGATCACTTGAGTTGCACGTATTCCCGAACATGGGGAAGCTGCCAATTCATAAAATCACGGCAACCAAGACCATTGACACCCTGAAAACATTAGCGGCTAAAGGCAGCCTTGAAACTATCAAACGCCTGTGTCAGCGACTCAATGAAATCATGATCTACGCAGTAAATACAGGGATTCTTGAGAACAATCCGCTATCTGGAATCAGACAAGCATTCCAAAAACCGGGGAAACAGCTCTTACCCACGCTCAAACCTGACGAACTACCCGTTTTACTTCACAAACTATCCATTGCCAGCATCAAATACACCACGCGTTGTCTCATTGAATGGCAACTTCATACGAGGGTAAGACCCAGCGAAGCAGCCGGTAGGTGTTGGTCCGAAATTGATCTAGAAGCCGCCATCTGGACAATTCCAGCCGCCCGAATGAAACGCAAGAAAGAACACGTCGTCCCTCTTACCGGTCCTTGTCTGGCGCTATTAGAACTTATGCACCCATCAGCGGGCGAAGCGAGTATGTTTTCCCCTCAGATCGAGACCCCAGAAAACACGCCAATCCTGCAACCGCGAACATGGCTTTAAAACGCATGGGCTTTGACCAAAAACTGGTTGCGCATGGCATACGATCATTGGCCAGTACCCTATTGAATGAAGAAGACTTTGATGCCGATGTCATTGAAGCCGCCCTTGCTCTCATTGGTGACAACGAGGTTCGAAATGCCTACAACCGCGCCGACTACTTCGAACGCCGAAAACCTGTTATGCAATGGTGGAGCAAGCACATTGAACAAGCGGCAACGGGCAATATGAGTCTGACCGGTTGCAAGGGTTTAAAAATTGTTGGAATGCAATAAACCCTATGTTGTTTTGCGGTTTATTCCAGCGGGGTATACCGGGCTAAACAGCGTAATTTTGTTCCGAGACGGACTATTCGCGGAATACCACCACAACATAAGCTAGCAATGGCAGCATAGTTCTCTACTTTCAGACTTTATTATCAATGGGGGAATACCCCATCACCAGTCCGCCTTGAACAAGGCCAGATTTTTTCCACCATTATGGAAAAAAGAAAAAGAGCTTATGTTTCGCACAGTTGCAGTGTCTGCTAGAGGGAATCGAACTTAATAATACACATCGATACAAGCGTTTCTCATTGGCGAAGTCTCTATACGCTGCGATAGCCTTTGTGAGGTCAATTTCCCGTACACCGATAGCTCTGGCCATTCGAGACCTGTCAGCTGCCGCACGTGTCGCAAATCGAATTGGGAATGCGAAGTGCAGAAGGGAAGTAACGATTGCAATAACACCGACGACTTCAGAAATCACTGAAATTTCATTCCAATTCATGAGTACTTTTCCAACCATTTAATACACCGTTGTGTGTCACGGTCTTCGTAGGCGCTAATGGCAGACTTAGGGTCAAGAGCAAACTCATTCTCTCCATCTTCTCCCAATGCTGTTATTCGCATGGTGTACCAAGCTGTCACACCACCGCGAGGAGGTGAATCGAAGATCGGAAATTCAGGATCACCACCTTCCTCACTCAACCAAGATTTTGCTAATTGAGGATCTAGTACGGCTGCACGAGCTAGGCTCACCATGTCAACAGCGCCGCTTGCTATTGCCTCCACCGCCTGATTACGTTTTTCGAATCCTCCTGTCGCCATTATCGGTATGTCGGTTATTTCTTTAGCGCGCCGTGTAAATTCAGTGAAATAGGGCCCCCCATCTGATGAGCTATCAGAGCTTGCCTTTGCTCCTGGGAAATAAGTGCCTCCACTAACATCAATCAAATCTATCGATGTTCGATCAAGAATACGTACTACCTCCAAAGCATTTTCATTGGTTATTCCACCTTCCAAATTGTCTGTCGAATTGATTTTAATCCCGATAGGGAATGCCGGGCCAACAGCGCGCCTTACCTCATCAATTACTTTATGCACAATATTGAATCGTGCTTCGACTGAACCGCCATATTCATCAGTCCGATGATTAAACAGTGGTGAAATAAATTGATTGAACAAAAAACCGTGTCCAGAATGAATTTGAACACCACTGAATCCAACAGATTTCGCAAGTACTGCGGCTCTTGCGTAAATTTCCGGTAATGCCCGAATATCTTCGACGGACATACCTTCGCATTTTAAGCCCTCTATATTAAGCGCGGATGGCCCCTTCGGGCGGCTAATTGGCAAATGCGAAAGCGCACCGGCGTGCCCGAGCTGTGGCCATAGATGCGCCTCGTGTACCTGACCTCGACTAGCTAATGAGCGTAATTTCTTTTGGTTAGACTTAGGTCCTAATACGAGATTTCCCGGCTTCTCTGGATAGCGAAAATCTCCTTGTACTTCACCAATAAGTGACAAAGCTACCCCGCCCTCTGCCCATCTTTCGTAGAGTCTATTTTGCGCCTCAGTGGGATCGCCCGCTCCATCCCCGAGCGAATCAGACATAGCAGACTTTGTGAGTCGGTTTTTTAGAACTGCACCGCAAGGAAGCTCTAACGATTGTCCAAGTAAATTACTTGTGTTTGAGACGTCGTTCTTTATAGGTCGTTGTACCATTTAACTCTCCATAGATATATTTCGATATGGTGTATCGTCCAAAGACTGCGACAAGCTGGCCTTCTCCTGTATGTAAGCAACCTACACTCCTTCCAGTTCAGCGTGTTCTGCCAGCGCAGGGGGAGGAATTTGATCTATCCCGGAGCCAGCTGAAAATTTTGTGTCTACTGGGATTGTTAAGGGCGCTAATTACTTTCTCTAAATTCATATATCGATACCCTCGACTATATGCAAGCAATCGATTCATCATGACTGACATCTTAATGCTCTTAACTGACTGTTCGGTAAACCTAGTCAATCCATAAAGGGTGATCAGCTTGAAACAGAATCGTTGATCAACCACATCCAGAATATGCAGCCGTAGATCACTTTGCCCACGTGAAGTGCGACACTGAACTCCAGCGCCGGTAGGCCTTGCACGTCGCGGCTTGTGTTGGAATTGACGTTGACAGTATCTAAATAGATCTGGATGTCGAGGCTTTGTGACAAAGTAAGCGATGCGCGCAGGTCCGAATAAAAATTCCCCTCGTCGTTCTGTTCACCTTCACCGAGCACGATCTGCCCAGCCAGAACTTTTTTGCAGGAGGTCCGCCCCAGATAGGTTTCGAGAACGTCACTGGCCAAACGGCAGTCCCTGTACACCTGTGAGCAAAAGCAATCTGCAGGGACCAGCCACTCCAACCCGTCCAACTGCTCCGGTGAGAAGCCTAAGAAACGCTTGGTGGAGAAGGACAGCACCGCGTGAAGGCCCCATACACGGTGTGTAAACCGTGGGGCTGTCGCTGGCCGAAGCCACGCGAGAATGCCCGATATCCCGTGACACCACTGTCCGCGAGTTGTCGTCGGTGCTCTGGATCATTTACAGCCTGGTATCTGTCAAATTCAACGGTCTGCATGACTTTTTGGAGTGATTGAGTTGCGCCCAGAGTGCCAACCTCTTTCGCTTCAGACACCTGGTTATCACCGAGCTCAATTGTCTTGAAGCACTGTTAAACGCTTTTTTGCTGAGTACAGCAGAGCCTTCGAATACAATTTGTGAAAACCCATGAGACTATGAAAAAGAATGCCAAAGCCTTTTTGATCCTTTCCTGGCAGCACTACCGAACCAAAGAGCAACTCCGTGCCACCAGCGACAGGCTCTTCATTTTCGCGCACCATAAACCACGAACCTGTACGTGATTTGCGCACCCAAAGAAGAATTTCATTATCAAGTCGAGTCTCTACGGTCCATGCAGAAAAGCAATCAGCTTGACCTAACGATAATTGTTTTGCGTTTTCATCAGTGGATGGAATGCCCAGCACAATGGCCAAAATTTTGCGCTCAAAGCGGAAAATTGTAGATGTGTAGAACGCGTAAACAAATTCATCTAAATCGATTTTTCTATTGACCACTATTGAATAGCAATCACAATAATTGTTAGCAACTTTTCCAGTTGATTCAATTCTGTATTGTGCCAATAACGAATCATCGGGCACTTCAGTGGGGTTTACATTTAACGTAGGCATCACTTCATTTCCGTATATTGTAGCCGATCATTGCTACCCCAAATGCACTCGCAAATAGCAAATAATCGAATGCCGTTTTGATCAATTCAGAAGATACTTTCTGCGAATAATAAAAAACACCCAGTGTTCCAAGTATTGATAAAGTCCAGCCTAATACCTTTCGGCTATTTTTTTTGGGTGATCCAACCTTCCCATCTTCTTCTTGCGCTTTGGACATTTCCTATTACATTATTCTGTAGATATTACAGTAAAAATTATACGGCTTTTTTGAGTAGCTTTCTTGCACAAGCTGCCATGCGAAAAACAGGTCAATAGCTCTAGGGGTAAGTTCAATCTGTAGAAGCAAGACAGGCTAGAAATCGTTCTGCTGTTATTTCAGCGACTATCGGAGCGCACTAAAGGCGAGTTTCAAAATCTCCCCGATGATGACATTTGGAACACCTTCTCTCTGCAAGCGCATTGCACCTCCGTTTTGGGTATCAAAATACAAAGCCGCAATATCTGTAGGTATGTCTGTCCTGAATTCGCCCTTAGATTTAGCGCGCTTAATCCATTTCTCATAATTGTCTAGTGTCTTGTGACGTAGCTGATCTACTTTTTTACGCGTGATTTCTCCTAGCTCATCGCAATGTGCACGCATTTCGTTATGCAAGCATCCATCTGGCAGGCCTAACACCTGACGATCTTGAATGGTGAAGCTGATTAGCGCATCTAACGCCTGGTCAAACGGCTGGTCACTAGCGATGATGTCATGCAGTGGGGTAAGGACCCAGTTTCCATAAGCCTCTAGAACGGCCTCCTTGAGGCCGTCATCGCTGCCAAACTCACGGTACACACCAGGTTTGGATGCACCCGTTTTGAGACAAATATCGCTGATCGATACGTTCGTTGGACCATCCGCCCAGTAGCACATCAATGCAGTTTGCAGCACATAATCGCGCTCCAGGGTCTTTGGACGCCCGCGAGTAGGAGGATCACGCTTTACAGACATATACGTACCTATGAGTATTTAATCATTGACAGTTGCACATTACGTACCTATCGTTACGTATATCAAGCACGCAACGCAAGCGACTATTTCAGGTACCGCTTTTGTTCGCGACCCACTGAATCAACAGGATGACGCTCCATGATTGCTGCACACTATGCCACGGCCCTAATCGCACATCAAAAATTCCCCAAAGGCACACTGCTGTTTTTCCTGATTATCTCGCAGTTTCAGGACGTGTTGTGGTTCCTCTTGCACTACCTCGGTCTTGAGCCGACGACACCAACCGATGTGTTTGACGCCACCATCAGTAACATGGCTGTGACCATGGTTTACAGCCACCATGTTTTACCGCAAATTATCTGGGCGATCGTGGTCTTCATTCTTGGCAAATTCCTGTTCAAGAGCACAACAATCGGTCTTGTGGCACTGGCGTTGTTCATCGGTCATTTTGTTCTGGATTTCTTCTCAGGCCACGCGCATTACGTTTTTGGTGAAGACACGCACCAAGTTGGATTGGGGCTCTATGCAACTAACGCCTACCTTGCCATTCTGATTGAAGCCATCTTTATTGCAGCAGCACTTTGGTACTACTTTCTCACCGAGACTAAAATGGGAATCGTCCGCACAGCTAAGAACCGAGCAGTAATCATTGGACTGTTTGTCTATGGAATTGTTTTCATGCTGTCAATTGCTACGGTTTCTTTCCGGGAGCTGCTGAGCCTTCCTACCTTTGAATTTGGATTTAATACAACTATGCCCATGATTATTTTTACGTATGTCGTAATGACGGTCGTCCTGTATCGAATCGTGCCTCAATACAAACAGCCCTAAGTATACTGAAATTTAATCATGACTCCAGACACCCTCTTTTCACTATCCAGTGCTTTAGTGCTTCCGGCATGGCTCATCCTGATATTCGCCCCACGGCGCTGGTCTCTGCTCAACGCGATACCAGCTTATCTTGTGCCGCTTCTACTATCAGCACTCTATACCGTGCTGATTTTGGGCCATTTCTCTCAGGCTGGTGGCGGCTTCGGATCACTCTCAGATGTCCGTCAATTATTTACCAATGATATGGTTCTCGTTGCGGGCTGGGTGCACTACCTCGCATTCGATCTCTTCATCGGATCTTGGTCCGTTGCAATGATGGATCGCGCCGGCGTGTCCCGCATCGTCCAGGGCTTTATCTTGCCAACTATCTTCCTCTTCGGCCCAGCAGGCTTCCTCTTGGCACTGGCAATTTCAGGCGGCAGCATTTCGTTATCCAGCACAACGCTGACCAAATTTATAAAGAAAATCTAAGCTCATGAGCAAGCCATTACACTCTGTTGTTGCCACAGATCACCCATCGATTTTTACACAACTCACTATCATTTCAATTGTGCTGCTAGCCATTGCTGTTCTTTGGGGGCAGTTCGATCCGCGCATTTTG